>CAYYHB010000033.1:0-31029 GCA_964471395.1 uncultured Burkholderiales bacterium
ACCACGTTGGCAAAAGACCAGCCCAACCCTACCAACAAAGCACAGCCCAGGCTGACCGCCACGACGTTGCGCCGCAGGAATCTCTTCGAGCGATAGCCTAAAGACCAGGGTTGCCGACAGAGCAGGGGTTGGTGCCGGCGTCGGCGGCGGAAGTCCTCCAGAATGTCGGCGGCGGTGGCGGTCCTCCGAGAGGGATGAGGGTCCAGGCAGCGCTCGACAATGTCGGCCAGGTCCTGGTCGACATTGCGATTGAGCTCTCGCAGGGGGGTAAGGGGTCGGGTGGTGAGCCTCTCTCGATAACCCAACAGGCGCTCGCTGGGATCGCTGATGGCGTAGAGCTGGCTCAGATCCTCTCGAGAGAGGCGCGGAAGCTCTCCGCTCAAGAGCCAGTAAGCGGTAGCCCCCAGGCCGTAGATGTCCCAGGAGACATCGGGCACGCCTTCGTTGACCAGCTGAGCCTGCTCGGGGGCCATGGTGCCCAGTGTGCCCAGCGTGGTTTCTCCCGAGGTGCCCCGACTGAGCGACTGGCCGAAGTCGGCCACCCGCACGCGACCCTCCTGGTCGACCATGATGTTGTTGGGCTTGAGATCGCAATGCAGCAGGCCCTTGCTGTGGGTGTAGTGGAGCGCCCGGGTCATCTGCTCGATCCAGGCCGCAGCCTGCTCGCGATCGGGCCGCCCTTGGGAGCGGCAGCGATGGGACAGCGAATCGGGCAGGAGGGGCATGACAAAGTAGGGAGGATCGTGCGTGAGGTCGGCGTCGAGCAAGGTGACCACATAAGGATGCTCGGACACGCGGCGCAGGCGGTCGACCTCGTGACGAAAATAGAGCCAGTCGATCCCCGACTCGCGGGCAAACAGCTTGATGGCCACCTCCAGACCGGTCCGATCCTGCACACCAGCCCAGACCTGTCCAAAGGTTCCAGCCCCCAGGGGGCGCTGCAAAGTGTAGCCTGGAATGCTGGGGGTGTCCTCGACCGACTGCTCCGGGCGCAGCGACTCGTCGGCTGCTCGCTGGCGCTGGTCGGGCGTGGCGGCCTCGGTTGCCGCTTCGGGGAAATCGGCCGTCGGGTCGGGACGGTCGGGCAGGCTCAACGCACGCTCTCGTCGATCCAGCGGAGATAGTGAAGGTTACCGCCGACAATCGGTAGAGCGATCACTTCAGGGACGTCGTAGGAGTGCAACTCCCTGACCTTGTCGATCAGACCCTGGAGATGACTGCTGCGGGTCTTGGCGATCAGCAAGATCTCACCGGCTTCCTCCACTCTGCCCTCCCAGGAGTACACGGAAGTGACCTGGGGCACCTGGTTGACGCACGCGGCCAGCCCGGCAACCACCAGGCCGAAGGCCAGATTCCGCGCCTCCTCGGGAGAGGAGGCGGTGATCAGACAGACGCAGTAATCACTCATAGCCCTCCGGTTCGCTCGGACGATCGCCGACCCTGCCGGACAGGGGCGCCGACCCGGGGGTGGAATCTTTCACTGTGAACCGAGCCACTTACCGCGAGCTTCTGGGTCTGGGCGCGATGATCGGACTGGTCTTTTTGTGTCTTGACCTGATGTATCGTCTCGACTCGGTGCTGCGTTACCAGTCCCCTCTGGAGCTCGCCCTGAATGCGGTCTTCCCGCTCTGCCTGGTGCTGCTGGCCGTGCCGTGCCTGGCCGGCCTGGCCTGGGGCCTGGAGCGTCTGCGGCCCGGTCTGGGGCTCTACGCGCTCTGGGCAGCCTTCGTATACCTGAACGCGATCTATTTCCGCCTCTGGCGCCTGACCCAGACACCCGAATTAGGGATCGACCCGACCAACACCAATCGTCTGACCACCCTGCTGCTGTTGCTGGCGCTGGCGGCCTACCCCCTGGTCCGCCGCTGGTCAAGCCTCTCGGGCGAGCAAGTTTCCCGATGGGGTTTCTGGGCGCTGCGCGGGCTGATCCCGCTGAGCCTGGTCGGCCTGCTGGCCTCCTCCACCGAGACTCCCCTGGCCGAAGCCAGCCCCGGGCAGGCTGTAAAGCCTCACGTGTTGCTGGTCAGCTTCGACTCTCTGGCCAGCTCGCACATGTCACTCTACGGCTACGAGCGGCCCACCACACCTTTCCTGGCTGAGTGGGGCAAAACCAGCTTCGTGTTTGACAAGATGGTCAGCAACACCAACTACACGCACGTAACCCTGGTCTCCCTGCTAGGTCGCCTTCCCCGCGGAACGGGCACGCATCCCGACGGGCAGACGCCCCTTCCGCTCCTTCTCCAGCAAGCTGGCTACGAATGCCATTACTTCACCCACAGCTTCCCTCCGCCATCGTTTCGACGGGGATTCGACCGGGTCCACCTGATGCAATCGTTCCAGTTCGAGCCGGGATACCGCTTTCTGGCCTCGATCTTCTCGCCCGACCACCTCGAGTGGCTGACAGACTTCCTGTCCCAGGATCAACGCTTCTATAACCTGTGGGCCGACCGCGATCCGCGCGATCTGGGCGGCTTTCGTTTCCAGCCCTTCCCCACCGGAGACTACTTCAACCAGGCCGTCGAGCTCCTCACTCACGCTCGCAAGCCCATGTTCATCTGGATCCATGCCTGGGAGCCGCACAATCCCTACGTGGTACCGCGCCCCTGGCTTTACGCCTTCGGGCCCACCCTCATGGATCGCTACGACGGCGCCGTGCGCTACTGCGACTCGCTGATGCGCTTTCTGGTGAGCGACCTGAAGCGGCTTGGCCTGGCCCGGCACACGCTGATCGCGCTCACCTCCGATCACGGCGAGGGCCACGGCGAGCGGGTCACCGATACCTTCAGCGGCGTCTTCCACAACTGCAACTGGGTCAATCCGGCCACCAGCCGCATTCCCCTGATCATCCACCTGCCCGGGCAGACCCGAGGCGCACGCATCCAGACCCCCTGCCAGACACTGGACCTCCCCCCAACCCTGGCGCAATTTCTCGACCTGAAGGTACCTTCGGACTGGGAGGGCGAATCGCTGGTGAGCTACACCCTCGACCCCGGCCGCCTCTCTGACCGCGCTCGGGTGGTCGCCCCGGTATCGTTTTATCTGCGTCGCACCAAATGGATGGACCGCGTGCCCCCTCACTGGTATCCCGATGGCAGCAAGGAAATCTTTAACGGCTACCTGGGACCCTACCGGGTGGTGTGGCAGCAAAAATACCGCCGCCAGGGGCGCTACGCTCGCGATCTGGAAAGCCTGGAGTTCCTGGGTTTGTACCGCGACGAGGGGCCAAACCTGGTCCACGAGCCTGCCTCGCAAGCCTGGCTGGATGACTTCTTCCACCGCCCCGAGCTGGCCATGTTTCGAGCCGGGTTAACCGTCTGGAAGGTCAGTCGCTGAGGGCCTCGAAAATCAAGCTTATGTGGATTGCGCTCGTGCTCCTCTGCGTCACCCCCGCGGTCGCCTACGTCGATCCTGGAACCACCGGGCTCTTGTCCCAGATGGCCTACCTGATCTTCTACGGTATTCTGGCTACCTTCGGGCTTTTCTTCCGCCCCATCAAGAACGCCTGGAATCGCATCTTCAAGCCCAGGAAGCGCCCCGACAGTGGCCCAGCAGAGCCTGATACCACTGCAGCAGGCTGAGTTCGACCCGGCCTCCTACATCGACCCCTACGGCCGGTTGTTCCAGTTCGAAGGTCAGCTGTACCGCGGCATTCGCGCCGCCGGAGCGACGTTCTATGGTGAGCTGCTGGAAAGCCCCCTCTTCCAGGGGCTGACCCGGGAGGGAAAGATCGTCGGCACGCGCCGCAGCGCATCCAGTCTGGAAGAGTTCGAGCTGGTGCTGGAGCACGACACCATCACGCCCCGGAGCTACTGCGTGGAGTGGCCGCCCGAGATGCTCCAGGCAGCCGGGGCGCTGACCCTGGAGCTGGCCGAGGAGCTGGCCCGCCAGGGCAAGACCCTGCAAGACGGCTCACCCTACAACGTGCTCTTCCGGGGGCCCCGGCCGGTCTTCGTGGACGTGGGCTCGATCTGCCCGGTCGAGGACAAGTATCTGTGGCGGCCCTACCAGCAGTTCTGTAACCTCTTTCTGTTCCCGCTTTATCTCTACGATGCCGGTCTGCACGCGGTAGCTCGACCGTTCCTGTATGACTTTCTCCGGGGCGTGCCCTATGAGCTGTGCCATCGCCTCCTCCCCTGGTTTCACCGCTGGCGTCCTCAGACGCTGGCCCGGCTGAGCCTCCCGCTGGGGCTGGACCGGGCCATCAAGAAGCTGGGTCTGGAGGAGAAGCTGAAGACCTCGCTGACGCGCCCCATCGGTCAAGAGGTGCGGGTGCGCTTCTTCAGCGGCCTGCGGCGTGACCTTGCCAGTCTGCGGCTCAAACCCGGCCGGACGGTCTGGTCCGACTACCAGGAATGGCCTTCCTTCGATCAAGATGAGCAGTGGACCCTCAAGCAGAAAGCAATCCGCGACGTCTTGCAGCGCCTGCGACCGGACTGCGTGCTAGATGTGGCCTGTAACCAGGGCTGGTACTCGACGCTGGCGGCCCGCCAGGGTGCCCGGGTAGTGGCCCTGGATCAAGATGAAAGCTGCGTCTCGCAGCTTTTTCGTCGCGCCTCCCAGGAAGGCACCGACATCCTGCCACTGCGAGTGGACATCCTGCAGCCCCCGCCAGCCTTCGGCTGGAGGCTGAAGCAGTTCGGCTCGTTCTTTCAGCGGGTCAAGGCCGACATGGTCCTGGCCCTGGCCTTGATCCACCACCTCTGCCTGGGCCAATGGCAGAGCTTCGAGCGAGTTGTCGAGCTGTTCGATGAGCTCGAGCCCAGAACTCTGGTGTTGGAGTTCGTGCCAGCCCAGGACGACCGGGCCCGACCGATGTGGGAGAACAAGCCGGAGCCGGTCGATTGGTACAACCTCGAGGCACTGATGCAGGTGCTGGGCCGGCGCTACCGCGAGCTGACGGTGGTGGAGTCCTTCCCCGCCGGCCGGCAGTTGATCGTGGCCACGCGCTGAGCTTACTTCACAAAGTCGATATCCAACCAGCGCACGGCCACGCCGAGCACCGCGTCCACACCGTGCTCTTTCTCCAGGTTGGCGAACCAGCGGTAGCCCTCTCCGTAGGTGGGGTCACCGTTCTTACGAATAATGCTGGCCTGGCCGAAATTCCCCGCCCGGGTCAGCACCTGGTACGCCACCCACTCGGCAAAACCCTCGCAAAATAGCTGACTGGTGCTGTCCGGGTCGGGGTGATGCTGGTACTGCCAGGCATGCCCGAATTCGTGAGCCACGATGCCCAGTGCGTCGGCCTTGGTGACTCCATTGCTCACATAGATGAGATTCTTGTCGTTGTCGTAAAGCCCGTAGACCTCCCCCCCGCCCAAGTCCGACAGGTGCTGGGGGGTAACGGCTTTCACCTTGACAGGGTGCTTCAGGTCCAGCTTCCCTCCGAAGGTGCGACGGAGCACGTGCTCGGTGTAGTCGAGCAACTCGGCGCAGACCTTGTCGTCCACCCGTCCACCGCAGCCGCAGTTGGGCATGAAGCAACCGTTGCCCCGGCAGTCGCAACCCGGACACGGCAACAGGTTGGGGGGAGGACGAACGCCGGCCGGCCGGGAGGGCGGCGGAGGCTTGAGAGGCACCTCCACGGGAGCCTCTTGAGCCTGAGCCACCAGGGCGACGAGCAGCCAGAGTGTCAGGGCGATGCGGGACATGTTGAGACAAATTCTGCTAAGAGCGGGCTCATGTCCTCCATTTCAGCGACGACAGGAGCGGTCCACCAATTTCAGAGACGACAGGAGCGGTCCACGATGTCGGGAGGCTCAGACCAGCAAGCCGGCGAATTTTCTGAGAATCGAGGTGTGCCTGACGCTCGCCTCACGACAGGCTCGAAGGCTACCTGTTCTGTTCTGGGGCCTCCAACGGCCTGAATGGAACCTTTCCGAGGGGGGACCTTATGAGAATCCTGCTGGCTTTGATTGCCCTGTTCGTACTGGCGGCGGGACCGCCCCTGGAGGCCAGCGGCCGGGTCACGCTCAATGCCGACGCTCTCGAGATCAAGTCCGGATTTGCCACCTGGAGTCCCGCCGATCGCCGGCTCCGGTTGATGCTTCTCCCCTTCGTGCCCACCAAAGAGCAGATGTCGTGGGTGGAGAAGTCTCCCGAGGCCGACTACCAGGTGGTGGAGTCTCCTTCCCGCCCCTTCGTGCGCCTGGATCTGGAGCTGACCGAGACCGCTGCGGGCGAGTTTCGAGCCGAGCAGGTCAAGTTCTGTAATCTGAGCCTGTGGCGAGTCGGCTCCTCCAGAGCCTCGACTTCGCATCAAGCAAAGAAACTAATCGGAAGCCTGACGGTGAGCGGAGAGTTTCGCAAAGGCCAACCCATCCGCTTCGAGGGTCAGGGGGAGCGCACGAGTAGCCTGACCGATGAGGTCGTCAAATGGAAGTTCAAGGGCAACTGCCGCGTGCTGGTCGTGCCCACAAAGGCGAAATAGAGGCATTGCAGGCATCTTGACGAACTTTTCCCAGGTGGCGCACGCGACTCGACTTGAGTGAAATTCACCGAGTAAAGTTTGTCGACCGCTCCTGTCGTCGCTGAAATGGTCGACCGCTCCTGTCGTTCGCGTGAATTTCATGCTGCAAGGGGACCATTTCGCTGTACGAGACCCGTTCAGATCTGGTCAGCTCCTGGGAGCCGGAGGGGCGGCTTGAGAACGCCTTCGCCCGCAGCCTGGAGCAGCTTACCGAGTTCCAGGCCCAGATCGACGATCTCTGCGACCAGCTGGTCGAATCCCAGGCCCAGGCCGAGTCCCTGCAACGCGAGCTCGTCGAGCGCGAGGAGCGACTCGAGCTGCAGCGGAGCGAAATCGAGTCTCGGGAGCTCGAGCTTTCGGAGCAACGAGCCAGCACCTTAGCCACTCAACAACGGTTGGCTGACAGCCAGGAGCTCTCCTCGCTCTTGTTGCACCGGCTCGCTCTCCTGTGCCAGGAACCGCCCGAGCACTTGCTCGCAACGCAACAAGAGGCCTATCGGGGGCTGCAGCAAGCTCATACCGCCAGACTGCGGCGCAAGCTCCGCGACCAGAGCTCGAAGCTGAAAGCGGCAAACGCGGAGCTGCAGATGCGCCAGAACCTTCTGAACGACGCCCGGTCTGAGCTGGAGCGAGCCCGGCAGGAGCGAGAGGAGCTGGCCAACTGGCTGGCTCAAGAGCGCCAGAAACGATCCGAAGGGACGCTGACGGCAGAGTCCGAGCTGGCCGGACTGCGCAAGCGGGTGACCGAGCTGGGTGAAAGCGTGACGCGAAGGCGCCAGGCGATGGCCGCCGCCCGGCGGCGTCTGACGGAGGAGCAGGACCGGCTGGCTGAGGCCAGGCGCGAGTCCCAGCGACAGGGCGAGGAACTGGCCCAGCGTGAGAGCGAGCTGGAGACCCTGCGCAAGAGCCTGGAGATTTCCGAGCGCCACCGAGAAGTCCTCGAGCACGAGCGACAGGAGCTCTTGGAGACTCTGGAGCGGCTCGAAACCGAACGGCAGCAGTTTCTTAGCGACCTGGGCGCCTGGAAAGCCGAACGCGAAGAGCTGCAGAGCCACCTGGCCAGGGCCGAGGGCCTCCAGGGCACACTCCAGGCCGAGCGAGAAGAGCTGCAGAGCCACCTGGCCAAGGCCGAGCGTCATCGCCGGGAGCTTGAGGCTGAGCGAGACCGGCTGCTTCGTAACCTGGAGGAGGCCGAGCGCCACCAGGGAGAGCTCGAGGACGAGCGGGGCGAGCTGCTGACGGCCCTTGGTGAAGCCGAAGCCCACTGGCAGCCCCTCCAGAACGAGGTTCCCCAGCTCAAGAACCGGCTGGCCGAGGCCGAGCAGCTGGCGGAAACCCTGCAACGCCAGCTGGCAAGCATTACCGAACGCCACCGGGCGAGCAGCGAGAGCCAGTCAGAAATTGACCTTGAGGATGACCGCTCCAGTTTGCAGCTCCAGGCTCGAGCGCTGGAAGATGAACGCCAGCGCCTGACCACCGAGTTGGAGGCTGAGCGAGCCCGGCTCGATACCGAGCTTCGGAGCGTGGATGACCTGCGATGCGTTCTGGAGCGTGAGCGAGGGGCTCTGACAGCGGGGGAAACTCTCGAGCAGTCTGTGCTGGCCGGCGAGCGGGCAGCGCTCCAATCCGAGCGCGAGCGGCTCAGAACCGAGCTGGCCAGCCTGGAGAGCAGGGGGAAGGAACTCGAAAGCGAGCTCGACCGAGAACGCTCGAAGCTCGCGCTCGAGATGGAGGCGCTGGAAAGCACCCGGGCCCGACTGGCCAGCGAGCGAAGCGAGCTTGACCGCGAGCGCTCCCGACTGGAGCGAGAGCTGGAAGAGCTGGCGAATGAGCGCTCTCGATTGGCCAGTCAGCAAAGCGACCTTGATCGGGAACGCGCCCGGCTCGAGAGCGCCCCCAATTCCTCGCTGGATGCCGAGGCCCTGGAGCAGGAACGGGCCCGGCTCAGGCACGACCTGGCCGAAAGCGCCGGCCTGGTCGAGGAGCGAGAGCGACTCAAACGAGAGCTGGAGCAACTCTCGCAGGAGCGAGAGGCTCTGCAGCGCGAGTTAGTGTCAGCTGGGGCCACCGAGCCCGCTCCGGAGTTCGAGCCTCCAGCCGCCGTTTCGCAGACCCGCCTGCAGGCCAGCTGGGACGGCCAGTATTTGCTGGCCCAACAGGGCCAGGAGGCCTGGCTTGAGCACGAGGGGCGTCGGGTCTGGAAGCGCACCATCCCGGCCGATCACCGGCTCTCCTGGTTAGGCAACAACGGGGAGGCCATCTTTGCCCGCGAGCTGGGGGGCGTGGTGCGCGTCCTTCCCAGGGCCGATCAGGCTCCCCGGGAAGTCGAGCACCTGGGCACCGGCCAGGACCAGTCCCACCTGGGCAAGCTGCGTGTCCACGTGGACGGCCGCACCATGTGCTGGGAGAAAATCGTCCCCGAGCAGCGTTTGAGCGACCGGATCTTTCGCCTGCTGGGCAAGAAGTCGGTCGCCCAGGGCTCTTTGAGTCACTCCATCGGGCTCCTCGACCTGCACACCGGCGCTTCCCAGGGCTACGTCTCAGCCGTGCTCCCCCGAGTTCGCGAGGAGCGCTTCTGGTGGGAGATCTCCCCCTACTTCGTGCACCTGGTGGTGGGCCTGACCGAGCAGTCGGGTTTCCTTTTCCGAGTGATCAACATCACCGGGCGGGCTCTGGCGGGTGAGTTCCGAGTTCCGGTCAAGGACCTGGCCCAACTGTGGATCAACGATGAAGGAACCGTGATGGTGGATGTCCCGGGAGACAGCTCGGTGCTCGATATCTACCGGCTCGATCGCAAGCTTCAGGTCACGCCTCCGCCCCGCTCCACAGTGTTGCGCCTGGGTCCACACTGGGTGGCTTTTCAGACCGATCAGACCGAGCTGGTGGTGAAGAGCTTTGAGAACGAAGAGTGGCTGCGCCGGGACCTGTCCCGGCTCAGCCGCCCCGGAGTGCAACATCGAGTGCGGGTCACCGAGCGAGCCCAACTCGACCTGATGACGCTCGAGAATGAGAGCCTGGCCTTCGAGCGCCAGCAACTCGAGCTGCCATCAGGTTGAGCGGGAAATCGTTACAGTGACCCCGCACTTCACGGCCAGGCTCAGCGAGCGGCCACCGCCATCAGCTCCTTCGGGAACGGGCCCAGGTCGATGACCTCGGTGAATCCCAGCCGGTGAAGCAGGCTGACCGCAATGGCCGAACGCGCTCCGCTGCGGCAATGCACGGCCAGAGGACGATCACCGCTCAACTCGTCAGCACGCTGCTCGAGCTGACCCAGGGGGATGTGGATAGCCCCGCTCACGTGCTCGGAGTCCCACTCTCTCTGGTTTCTTACATCCAGGATACGCACCTCCGAGGGGCGGACATCGGTCGGCGCCATCCGCTTGATCTGGCGAAGTCGAGGCATTTTCTCCATGGCCTCGGGACGGAACACGCCAACCACCCGGTCGAGGCCGATGCTGGCCAGGTCTTTGAGGGCCTGCTCAGATCGGTCAGTGATGAGGTAAAGGTCCTGGTCGTAGGGAAGCAGCCAGCCAGCCCAGGTAGCAAAAGATTTATTGAGAGGAAGGTTGAGCGTGCCGGGAGCAAAGCCAGCGGCGTAGGCCGGGGCGGGACGAAGATCGAGCACCAGGGCCCCCTCGGCCAGCAGCTCTGGTAGCGCCGATGCGGGCATGAGAGCGGGGGCCGGACGCTCGGACAAGAGGGCCGGGCCTTCCTTGTTGAGCCGCTTCATCTGAGCGAAGTAACGAGGCGGGTCGGGCTGACCAGAGAGCACCGCCTTCACGAACTCCTCCTCGCTCTGAGGCTTGAGGGCCCAGTTCGCCAGCCGCTCGTAGCCCAGCGTCGTCTGAGGAACCGCCCCCAGGCCCTTGCCGCAGGCCGAGCCAGCCCCGTGTGCCGGCCAGACCTGAAGATGGTCGGGCAAATCCTTGAGCTTTTGAAGCGAGCGATACAGAACACGCGCCCCGGCCTCCATCGTGCCTTCGAAGCCGGCTGCCCGCTCGAGCAGGTCAGGACGGCCCACGTCTCCCACGAACAAGAAGTCGCCGGTGAACATGCCCATCGGCTGGTCGGTGGCGGGAGTGTCGGTGAGCAGGAAGGAGATGTGCTCGGGCGTGTGACCCGGGGTGGCCACGACCTGCAGCTTCACTTTGCCAACCCAGAACTCGAAGCCATCCTTGACGCGCTCGCCGGGGAAAGCATACTTCCAGTTGGCATCCCCCTCGTCGGAGAGGAAGAGGCGAGCCCCGGTTCGGGCAGCAAGCTCGCGTGCCCCGGAGGCAAAATCGGCATGAATGTGCGTCTCTGTCACGGCCGTCAGGTTCATCCCCTCGGCCGCGAGCTCCATCAGGTAGGGGTCGAGATTGCGGCCGGGGTCGATGACCACCGCCTCACCGGTTGCCTGACAGCCGACCAGGTAGCTATAGTGAGCCAGGTTCTCGTCAAAGAAGCGTTTGAACAGCATAAGGGGCTCCTTTCAGTGATTGCGCCACAGGATATAGGTTCCTACGAAGAGCAAGAAGATAGCAAAGGCCCGCTTGAGGTGGGCTTGATTAATCCGCGGGACCAGCTTTCCTCCCAGAAAGATCCCGGCCAGCACAGCCAGGGTGAATCCGGCCAGGAAGGTTGGATGAAAGCTCACCTGTCCCAGGTAGCCGACCAGTCCGGCGGCGCAGTTGAGCGCGATGATCAAGAGCGAGGTGGGCACGGCCCGGCGCATCTCAAGTCCTCCTGAAACGACCAGGGCAGGCACGATCAAGAAGCCGCCCCCCACCCCCACCACCCCGGTCAAGAGCCCCACCGCCAGCGAGGCCAGCGGAAGAGGCAGTGAGCCCGTGCGAGCACCGGTATGAGAGAGCATCAATCCGGCCACCACCACCATCGTCGCGGCAAACAAGCCGAGTTGGACGGTCTCGCTGAGGTGCTCGGCCAAACGAGCCCCAGCGAAGGTTCCCAGCATTCCCCACAGGGCGAAGTGCCAGGCCGCTTTCAGGTCAAGCTCGGAACGTCGAAACATGGCCCCAAGCAAGCTGCTGGCCCCCACGATCACCAGGCTGGAGGCGATGGCGTCCCGGGGAGACAGACCGGCCCCGTAGACCAGAATGGGCACCGCCAGGATCGAGCCTCCCCCACCCAGCAGGCCCAGGGCCAGCCCGGACAGCACCGCCAGCAGGTGAATCAGGAGCAACACGACTTCTGATTTCCGGTCAGGGCCCCAACTACCCGGGCGGGGTCGCAGGCGGGTCCGCTGTTATAGGGTAGTCGGGTCAAGATCATGACCATGCCGCACTGGTTGGTCAGACCGGCGTATGTCAGGCCCAGGCCCACCCCCATCGGAACCAGGGCAAAGAGCGGGTTGACCTTCCAGGCCAGCATGCTGAAGAGGGTCACCAGCAAGCCGGCGATGATGCGCACCTGGCGCTCGATGCTGAGGCGGGGACGGCCCCGGTGCACCGAGTTACCGGCCGCCATCCAGGCATTCATGCCTCCCTCCAGCAGCCTCAGCTGGCCCAGACCGACCTGGCTCAATAGCTGCTCGGCCTGGCGGGCCCGCGCTCCCGACTGGCAGATCAACACCACCGGGTCGTTGACCCCGGCCAGCTCGCGCTTGTGCTCGCCAAGCTGATCGAGAGGCAGGTTGTAGGCCCCCTCGATATGAGCGCTCTCGAACTCGCCGGGAGTGCGCACGTCGAGCAGGCGGGCCCGGGGATTCTGTTGGATCAGCTCGATAAGCTCCGGGGATGTCATGGTGTTCCTCCTATTGTGTTGAGCGTTGCGTGCTGAAGGTCTTGCAGCACTTTACTTCATAGTTCGCAGTCGCGGATGCACTGGAGCAGTTTGAACAGCTGCGGCTGGGCGACCGAGTAGAAGACCTGACCCGCCCGACGCCGGGCTCGCAGCAGCCCGAGAGCCCGCATCTTGTTGAGATGTTGCGACACGGTCGGTTGCGGCTCATCGAGTCGCTGGTGGAAAGCACCGGCGGGAAGCTCGCCGTGCTCCTCGAGCAACTCGACGATACGTAACCGGACCGCGTGGCCCATCAAGCGGAGCATCTCGGCAGCGTAGTCGAGCTTGGCCTCGGACAGGGGGGTGACTGTCTTCATCTTGCAATAACAATATCACAATATTTATGTTTGTCAATACGACCAGCAAAAGGCAGGAAATGCCTGAGCTCGTGTCTCATCTGGGTCAGCATGGCGCACTATACCCACGTTCTCTATCACGCACACTGCGCCGATGGCTTCGGGGCAGCCTTTGCAGCCTGGATAGCACTGGGAGACCAGGCCCGATATCTGCCCGTGCGGCACGGCGATCCACCGCCCGATCTCCCCCACGAGGCCCACGTGGCCATTCTTGACTTCAGTTACACTCGCGACACGCTCCTCGAGCTCGCGCAGCGCTGCCAGAGCCTGCTTGTGCTCGATCACCACAAGTCGGCCCAGGCCGACCTGGCCGACCTCCCCTTCGCCCGGTTCGACCTGGAAAAGTCGGGAGCCCGCCTGGCCTGGGAGCACTTCCAACCACTCCAGCAAATGCCCGAGCTGCTGGCCTACGTGGAAGACCAGGATCTGTGGCGCTTTGCGCTGCCGGACAGCCGGGCCGTCTCAACCGCATTGCACGGTTATCCAATGGACTTTGCCGTCTGGCAACAGCTGTCGGTAAGCGAGCTTGCCAGCGAAGGACGTGCGATTCTACGCTACAAGCACAGCTTGATCGAACGAGCGATCAGTCGCACTCGCTGGGTCAAAATCCACGAGCACGAGGTTCCCACCGTGAACTCGTGCCTGCTCCAGAGCGAGATCGGTGACGAGTTGTGCCGGCTCTATCCAGACGCACCCTTCGCGGGGGTCTACTACGCCAACCAGAAAGAGCATCAGGCCTGGTCGCTTCGCTCCATCGGGGAGTTTGATGTGTCGGCTGTAGCCGCCCTCTACGGGGGAGGCGGACACCGCAACGCTGCCGGCTTTGCGCTTCCCCTCGAGCGGGCGCTCTGAGCTCCGCTCCTTCTCCTCGGGCCAGGTCTGCTGCATCGTCCGGCAGGTCCGTCCCAACCCTTCTGAGTAGAACCGCCAAGCGCGCGCAGTCTCTCCGCGCCCTCTGCTTCACGAACGTTGGACACTAGTTTTCTGGCCAGTCGCGGTCTTCCAGCGATCCGGTTCGGCGGCGGTGCTCCTGATACGCCTGGGCCACCTGTGCGGTCAGGTCACGGTAAAGATCGAACACGTCGCAGAGCTCTATCAGCAGCTCGATCAATTTCTCCTCAGGAAGATCCTGAAAGGCATTCAAAAGTCGGGGATACTTAGCTGCAAACAAAGTGAGAAGGTCGTTGGAGAGCTCAAGCATCTCCTGTCGGAAGCGTTCATCGGTCAACAGGCTCATGATTGAGTCTGCTTCCGCTTCCCCCGGGGGAAGATCCTTCGAACAGAAGGCGGGAGTGAGCGAGAGTCGAATTACAGCCACGAATGCACCCCGCGAACCTCGACTCAAACTTCCAGAAGATCGCCATCGTGCTGATGGCTTTGACCCCCGAGGCAGCCGCCAAGCTGTTCAAGGAGCTAGGAGTAGAGCAGAGTCAGGCGGTTACCTCCCAGCTCAAAGAGCTCTCCTCGGCCGCCAGTCCCCAGGAGAGGGCGCGAGTTCTGGCCGAGTTTCTCGACCATGCCGCCTCTTCGGCCACCTCGGGCCGCACCTACGCGGCGGCTCTAGCCGCGGTGGATCAACTGGCCCGAACCTCACCGGGCACAGTGGCGGCCGTCATGCAGCAACTGTGGCTGAGCGGACTTCCAATTGATCGCGAGCGCCGTCGGGCCTCCCGGTCCCGGGTTTCGCCCGGATGGCTCTTCCTGGGGCTGGGTCTGGCCGGCATGGCGGCTGGATTGGCGGGCATCCCGCTGGCCCTGACCGGCAAGAGCCCCCGCCGCGAGCGCCGGGGCCGCAATCTTCCGGTTGCCGAAGAGCGACGAGCCGAGCCCCCAGCGCCCGAGTCACGACCCCTGGCCGCGCTCCCCGCTCCAGCTCAGCCGCTGGCCCTGGTGCCCCCGGTGCGACTCGACCCGATCTGCGTCGAGATGGCCGAGGCAGGCTATGCCGTGGTGACTCCTCAGATCAAGGCCCGCTACGCGAACTTCAAAGCCCTGCTGGTCCGCCTCAAGGAGCTGGGGCTGGTTTCGCCCGAGATCCCCGTCCTAAAATGCTCCGATCTGGCCGAAGACGAGTACCGGGTCAGGATTCGAGGCCGTGAGGTGGCCCGAGGGCGCATGGAGCTGGCCGGTCGCCTGGCTCTAGGCTCCTCCACTCTGCTCGAAAGACTCGACCCGGATCGCCCCATCGATTACTCCCACGGTCTTCCCAGCTACTGGATCCACCCTCGCCGTGCTCGGCGGGCGGAAGAGATGGGCTGTCTGGTCCTCTGGCCGGCCGACGTGCTGGCCTGGCACTTGAACCGGTTGCTCAATGTGCACGGGCCCGCTCTGCTCGAGACCCAGGAGGTTTACAACCTGGTCAGTCGCGCCAAGCAGGTCGAATCAACCGGCATCAAGTCGGTCATTCCCGAGATCATCCGCATGGACGAGCTGAAATCGTTTCTGCATAAGCTGTGGCGGGCCAAAGGCTCGATCGGAGAGATCGGCCACCTGCTCAAGCTGGTCGGCGATACCGAGGAGCGCGACCCGGGAACGCTGACCGAGCTGGCGCTCCAGGGCAGCTCGGTCTACGCCGGGCCGGTGATCGCAACCGCCGACATCCCGGTGGCGGCCGCCCTGGCCGTGTTACACCGGATCCACCACTGGGACATCAATAACGTCATGGAGCAGCTGACTCCCGAAGAGTCGGTGGAACTGGCCAGGGGTTTCGTCCGGGTCCGCGCGCTCGGACCCGACCGGGTCAAGAGCCTGTGGGAGAGGCTGCAGGGTCAGCGCCTTTACTGGAGCAACCAGCGCCGCTTCGTGCAGTGGTTGCAGCAGTTCTTGCGCGAGGGCTCGCGCACTGAGCCGGCTCTCGGCCCCCGGCGCCGTCTGGCCCTGCTGCTGAACCTCTTGCCCATCGAGGTAGCTGAGCAGATATCCCAGGTCGTGCTCAACCGACTTCCGCCAGCCCGCAGCCGCCAGGTGATCGCCGAGGTGGGCAAGCTGACCGCTTACCAGCTTCTCGAAAAGCCCACCGACCCCAACCACAACCAGATCCGTGAGCGCGTTGCTGGCGAATTCCTGGCCGCTCTGAAGCAGGTCTTCCTGCTCGAAGAGCTACAGATGCCGGGCGAGATAGCTCTGGCCGAGGCCCAGCGTCTGGCCCACAGCTCGCCCTCCTCGGTGGCCAGTTTTCTGCGCCATCGGTGGCTCAACGAGAAAGACCCGGTTACCCGCTTCCAGGAGGTGGCCCGTATCTATCCCCGGCGGACCGCCCAGCAGCTCCTCACCCTTCAAACCGAGTCACCCTACTTCACTGGCCCCGAGAAGGCGGTCACACTGATGCATTCTCTGGGTCCCGAGACCTCACGCGAGGTGGAGAACTGGCTCTGCGCCCATGGCTCGTGTCTTCCCTGGGCGCTTCCGCGCTCAGGCTACCGCCAGCTCGTGGCCCAGGAGTTCATTGCCGGCTTCTACTCCGAGGGCGGAGCCCGGGTAGAGCCCCGCTGACCAGCCCGCGGCCCTCAAGAGGAACGGCGCAACGAGTAGATGCGCCCGTTGGGACCTTCACCTTCAGGCACCAACGCCTTCCACCCGGCTCGATCAAGCCGGGTAGAGAGCGATTCCAGCAGACCTCCGACCCTTCGCGTCCCGGTCACGCGCGAGAGCTCGCCTTCGCTCATAGTGCCGTGACGGGCCAGATTCTCGAGCACCAGCCGTTCCTGTGCACTGAGACGTAGAGGTAACTCAAGCACCACAGGCTCACCCAGGGCGGTGGTGGCCTCCACCCGCTCCACGTCGATGGCACAGAGCTGATCGGCTACCTGCGTCAGGAGCGCCACCAGGCGACCATCAGGGCTGAGCGCCACGGCGGTGCGGTCTTCCGAGCTCAACATACGGTATAGCCGGTTGAGCTGTTGCATCAAGAACGGGCGAGGTTGGCGTAACCGGACCACCAGATCCTCCACCATCCACTGGCGCTCGGTCAGGAGGTCGAGCAGCCCGGCCAGGCTGCCCCGAAAGGGCGCGTCCTCGGGGAGAAAGCGGGCTTGAAATTGAGCTGAGCTCCAGAGACGCAAAGCCCAGGGGTGCTGAGGCTGCTTCTCCCCCCGGCGGGCCAACCCACGAACGGAAAGACGCGGCGCCGGGCGCACAATGGCACGGCGTTGCAGGGACCGACCGAGGCGTTCCAAAGCGGCCCTGACCTCGAAGGGAAGCCAGTCCTTGCCAGAACGCAAGTTCTCGAAGGCAGCTCCGCCAGGGGGCAACTCGAGCACGACACAGGCCCCGGAGGGGCCGCCCAGCGACTGCCCTGCCACCAGGAGGCGACCGTCCTGATAGGCAAACAGACCCTCAGGAACGTGCTGGCCTGGCCGGGGATCAAGCTGCACCAAGCGCGCCACGAACTCGCCCTGGGGCGTGGGAATGGTTCTGCGCCCAAGTCGATGGACCGCGGCAAAGCGACGACCGCGCAGAGGGTCGTCAGCCGCCACCCGGTGGCCACCCAGAACCAGCTCCAGCCGGTCTTCCAGTAGACGGTGCAGAGCCTGACCGAGGCAATGTCCAATCTGGCGCACCCTCTCGGAGAAACGTCTTGGATCGCGCTGGCGACCCGCGATCTCCGGCCAACCGTTCAAGTCCTCGCACAGCACCAGATTGCCTTGAGCCACCTCGAACCAGCGCTCTTGCAGCCGCTGGCGCGACTCGGGGGCCAGCCCTTTGAGCTCGAGCCAGGGCCCGCCGACCGGATCGAGCTGCCAGCCCCAGTTGCGGGTACTTGCTCCAGCCCGCGTCTGGACCAGAACCCGCCCCGTCCAGCTCAGCTCTTCCCCACCCCAGAGCGATAGCGGCTCATTGCGGGGCAGAGCCGGCCCATCGTCTTGCAAGGTGAGATAGCTGCGACTCCCCTTCCAGACAAAGCGCAACCAGACACGCCTGGCCCCGGCCAGACAGCGCTGCCAGACCAGGTCAGCCAGCGACGGCTCGACCCCCCATTCAGGACGCTCGGTGTGTACGGACTTCTTGACCATGCTGGAGAAGTTCTTTCAATCACCGGAGGCGAAAGTCTTTGCGAACAAAATGAAAAAAATTCTGTAACTCGTGGGCAGATCGTTTGCAGCCTGTCTCACCTCAACTGTAACGGAGCGGCAACAATCCCCCGGGCCCGGATCACTAAGATGGCCGGGACACAGACAAAGGGGACAATCACGCCATGCAGGTTCAAGCTGCCCATTTCACCGCGCTGCCCACCCGCGCGACCCGATCCGAAGCCCCGGAGGCTGAGACCCGGCCCGCCGAGAGCTTTTCTTGGAGCAAGGCCCTGGCGCTGCCGGCTTACACGTACGGCCTGGCCTCCGGCGCCCTGTCGGCCGCGACGGGCTTCGCCCAGCGCTTTCCGGCGGGGGGATTCACCATCAACCCGGGCCAGGGGATCGTGCTCAATCCCGAGTGGACGCGCCATCTGGCTGACGGCACGCTACTGAATTCCGCCCAGCCCATCCTGGCCGGTCTGACGGCAGTCTTGCTCGGAGCTCGCGGAGTGCTGGAGCTGAACGAGGGCCGCCACCTGGCTGGAGCCCTCGACCTGGCGGCGGCCACCACATCCGCCGGCTCGCTGGTCTCACCCGGCATTGGTGGCGCCGCCACGCTCGCTCTTCTGGCCGCCCGCAGCCTGGTCGAGCTTCATCCGTAAGCTCTTGAGGGCAGACCGACGCCAGTAGTGCGAGCTGGCGTAAATTCCCAACAGAGCCCCTGGAATGGCCAGAAAATGGAAGGGAGCAGCCATCCCCGTCACGGCGATCAGGCCGAAGCCAAGTGCTCCCCCGGCGACGAAGCCGCCGATCCCGGCCGCATTCGGGTTCGTGAACCGCAGGCCAGGCTTCCAGCTCTTGAGATGCTCGCAGGTGCGAGCAACCAGCTCGGGAGCCTCCTGGCGCAAGGTAACCTGAAGGGTTGCCAGGGCGAGATCGTCGCGAACCTGGAACTGGCTCAGATCGGTGCTCAAACCTTCGTGCTCGGTGGAGACGACGCAGCGAAGACCCGAGACCCCCAGGTCGCAGAGCACCGGATCGAGAGCGATCCCGGCCTCGACAGGGAGGATGCGCCCCATCTCTTCGGAGTCGGTCAGCAGGTAGATACGCTGGCACCGGTACCAACTGGCTTCCATGCCGTCATGCTTTTCCAGGGTGGACAGGAGGGGCACGGCCGGGCGCTCGGGCTCGAGAAAGACGGGAAAATTCCCCATGTTGTCGGGCACCAGCAACCTCCCGTCCGGACAGGCCAGGGCCACGGCCCCGAGCAGCCCGGGGATGCGCGCCTCCACCTCGCTGGTCTCGTTGTAGGGCCAGATTTGCCAGATGCCCCGCGTCCAGGACCAGGGTGAGTGGATGGGTACCGGGCAAGCGAAAGCCCGTCCTGCGTGCAGAGTGCGCTTTCCAAAGAGAGTCCAGTGCTTGCGTTTAAAATCGAAGCGAGCCTGGCTTCCGCCGCTGTCAGGGAGCCGTTCGGGCAGGACGCTCTCACCGGGTCGCAGGCGCCAGCTGAGTGTGCCCCAGTGGATCTGGATCTCCTCAAACAGGCTCCATGCACCCACCAGGGCGCACGTCAGGTAACGAATGCCTGGCACCTGGGACTGCCAGGCCTGGGCGATCCAGTCGCGGGGCGAGACTTCTGGAGGCGGGCCAACCGGCCCACCCTCCACCGTCACCCAGGCGGTCCTCTGGCGCACCTTGATGGACTCGGCTCCAGCCGCCACCAGGGCCTGGATGCACTTGAGGTGATACATCTCCGGGTCGGGCAGTAAGCATCGGCTCAGGCGGTCGAGCGCGCCTTCGTCGCAGGACGAGAAGACCCCCTCGGAATCGAGTCTTCCAGCCTGCTTGATCTCATCGAAGATAGCTTGCAGCTCTTGCATGGTGGTCGAAGTTGAAGCTCCGCTCGCAGGGGCTACAGTCCCGCGCGTTGACCAGTTCAG
This sequence comes from uncultured Burkholderiales bacterium, assembly GCA_964471395.1. Taxonomy (GTDB): domain Bacteria; phylum Vulcanimicrobiota; class Xenobia; order Xenobiales; family QWHO01; genus QWHO01. Next base: position 19,562 of record CAYYHB010000033.1, read on the forward strand.
AATTGGAACCCGCGGGACTGTAGACAATCTATTGAACGGCCCCGCGCTATTTCGTGAAGTATTCAACGCGCGGCGCCTTAGCGTTGAGGCTACGCTCGCTGGCTCGCTGCGCTTCGCCTGCGTTGCACCTCTCGCCTGCAGATTTCTTTCAGTCGGCCCGCCTACCATTCAGACATGCGGATCGATCCCCTGGTGACCCGTCTGGAAGCCTTGCCCGCCCGCTCCCCCGGCCCGGCTCCCACTGTGCCTCTGGAAGACGCTTTTCAGGCGGTCATGGACGGCGAGGTGGGCTCAACCCGGTATCCCGGCAGCTGGAACGTGCCCGGAGCGCAGTGGGCAGTGCCGCTCCACCAGCCCGTGGTCGGGCACGATGGCACGATCTACCAGGCCGACAACCGCAAGGTCCTCGCCCTCGACCCCGGGTCGGGCCAGGAGAAATTCACCATCCCCGGGGATGAGGTGGGGGTGCCCGTCCGATTCGGCGAGCAACTCCTCTGCTGCGAGCGGCAGGCGGTCTTTGCCTTCGATCCTGCCACCAGGCAGCGCGCCTGGACGGTCCCCCTGGAGAGCGGGTGGGGCAAGAAAGCGGCCGTCTCATCCGAAGGCCGGGTCTTTGCGGGCGACTCGGGCCAGTTGTTGGCCCTGGACGGGCGCACCGGTCAGGACCTGTGGCGCCAGCCTATGCCGGGGTGCGTTCAGGTGCTGGGCTACTCCGAGGAGCACCAGGTGGTGGTGGCCTACAACGGAACCTTCGGCGCGGAGGACGAGCGCAAACTCTACGCATTTGACGGCAACGGCAAGCAGCTCTGGTCGGCCCGCTTCGACGAGGCTCTTTGCATGAGCCCGAAGGGGCCTCTTTTCGCCGTCAAAGAAAAGCTCTTCAAGCTGTTTGGAAGCTCGCACTCACTGCGGGCCATCGATCCTCGCTCGGGTAAGAAACTCTGGTCGGAGTCGGCCAGCTCCACAACCACCCTCTGGTCCACTCCCGACGGGAACGTCATCGTCGGGGACGGGCGCCAGCTGCGCCTGCGGGACGGTCAGACGGGCCAGGTCCGGTGGACTTTTCTGCTTAAGAACGAGCCCCAGTGGAACCAGCCCGGAGCCAGCCTGACCCTGCAGGAGAACGAGTACATCGTGACCGACCCCGACGGAAGCATGACCGGAATCGACCCGACCACCGGGAAAGCGCGCTGGGAGGAGCCAAGCCGGGGTCGGACCTACGGCGGCCCCGCCGTAACTCCCGAGGGCATCCTGGTCCTCAAGACCGAAGGCCAGATCAAGGGCCTCTTGCCGGTGGGCATGATCCTCTCCAAGCGCGTCTCCTGTCCGGTGGAGGAAGGTGACGACTCGGTTCGCCTCGGCTCGGTGCAGGTGCGCAAGCGCAGAGGACCCCCTGATCCACTCGCGAACCCCCCTGCATGATGAAACGTAGCTTGCTCGCTGCTCTGTTCCTTGCCCTGCCCCTTCTTGCCCAGAACACGGTGCGGGCCGATTGCTCGGCCAACGCACAGGGAGACGTGCGCAAACCGGTCGTCGTCGAGGTCACCGTGACCAACTCGGGCCCGGAGCCGGTTCAGGGGCTGGCGGTGGTGCGCTTCAACCCTAAGGTCTCCAGCGCCGACCGCAAGCAAGGTGGCCTGCTGGACGTACAGGAGCTGCGCCAGCCGGTGATGGTCGGTCCGGGCGAGAAGAAGTCCCTCAACTTCAGCACCCCCTTCGAGTCCACCAGCTCTTTCAAGGGGCGCAAAGGATCCTTCCGCGCCTCCAACATCTCCCCCACCGGCGAGGTCACCGTCGAGTTCTCGGGCCGTTTCGACGCAGCCAAGGCCGGACCGCCGCAGCGTTAGAGCTGCTGCTTCTGCCTGACGAATACCCCGTAATCGGTCTGCACCGAGAGCACCTCTCCACCCTCATCCACCACAAATGTGGCACTGCCGGGAATGGAGAGCTGGCCGGCCGGCTCCACCATCAGGAAAGTGGTCAGGCCTTGCAGATAAAGAGGACCTCCGTAACCGGCCGGCCCGATGGCCCAGGCCAGCTGCGAGCCCCTGCGAGTCACCTTGAGCGTGCCATAGAGAGAATTCTCGTACTGCCCCAGGTAACTCTCCAGGGGCAGCGGCGAAGGCCTGGTCACGGTGGGTGGGCCGGGCGGCTCGACAGGAACGCTGGCCATCATCTTGTCCACCTGCTGTTGCTGCTTCCAGATCAGACTCTGCAAGTCTTGTCGCGCCGGCCCCAGCTCATTCTCGAGCACTCTGGCCCGAACTGCCTCGGGGAAGGCGGTGGTACTCTGGTTACAGAGAATCACGAGCCCCAGCTTCTTCTCCGGCACCAGCGTCAGCAAACTGCGCACACCGGCTCGGGCTCCGCCTTTCTCGATGACCTGGTAGCCATTGTAGTGGTAGATGCCGACGCCCATCCCGTAGGAGAAACCCGAGTCAGCAAAAATCGGGGCCATGTCAGCAAAGCCAGGCTCGGCCACCATGGCCGGCGTAAAAATGCGCTCGACCGTCTCGGCCTTCAGAACGCGCACTCCGTCGAGCTCGCCCTGGTTGAGAAACATCAGGGCCAGGCGGCTCATATCGCGGGCGGTGGAGGTCATCAGGCCGGCCGGCCCGAGCACCATCTGCGGGTCGAATTCCTTCAACGGCTTCTTGCCCATGTGGGGCGAGGCGATATCTGCTCCGGGAGGGATGGGACCCGTGAAGAAACCGGTTCGGGTCAGCTTGAGGGGGGCCAGGATCTTTTGTTGCATGAGGTCCTCCCAGTTCGCCCCGGCGGCCCGAGCGCAGGTCATGCCGGCCAGAAAGAAACCCACGTTCGAATAAGCGTCATGCTCACGAAAACCAGCGCTGAGAGGAAGGTACTGGATGCGCCGGATGACCTCCTCGTGGGAATAACCCAGCCGGTCGAACAAATCGCCGGTAAAGGCGGGCAAACCGCTGCGATGGCTCAAGAAGTCCGTAACGGTGACGTGCAGAGTGGGATAATCCTGATTCAGCCGTACCTGCGGCATCACCTCGACCACAGGTTGGTCCCAGCCCAACCTGCCCTCCTGCACCACCACTCCGGCCAGGGCGCCGGTGTAGGTCTTGGTAATGGACGCCAGCGGGAAAATCGTGTCCGGGCCGACCGGCTCGCTGGTTCCCAGGCGCCGCAGCCCGAACCCTCGCAGCATGGTCACTTTGCCGTCCTGAATCAAAGCCACCGAGCAACCCGGAATGTCATACTGCTGCATTGCTTTGTCGATGAATGGCTCGAGCGGTTCTTGAGCAGCGAGAGGCAAGAAGAGGAAAAAGGCGAGAAGAAGGCTACGCATGGACTGCCCGGTTCCGGCTGGTGGTGCCGGATCCCTCCGCTAAGCGGGAAAGAGAATCGGCACCAGGTCGGCCAGACAATGGATACGGTGGTCGGGCTCCTCCTTCGAAGTCCAGCAACCGTAGCCATACTCGGCAAACACGGCCACCGCTCCCCAGCGACGGCCCATGAGGCAGCCCTCCTCGAGGTCCTCGACGTGCACCACCCGGCGCGGAGCACCGGGAAACCTGGCCACCAGCTCGCCGAGAAAGCCCGGATCGGGCTTCTTCAGTGCCGAGCGGCAAGGGGATTGGATGTCCGCGAAAGCGTGGCGTAAGCCCAGCGAGCGCAAGACCGACTCCTGCAAGGCCAACCCACCCGAGGTGCAGGCCGCCACGGGAATCCCTGCCATTGTCAATCGGTCGAGCAACTCGCTGGCGCCGGGCATGGGGCGAGCCAGGTCCACCAAGCACTCGAGATAACGAGGCAGCACGGCCCGATCATAAACCCGAGCGACGTCCTGAGCCGGGCAGCCGAGCTGAACGAGCATCTCCCCGGCAGTCCGACCGATCAGGCGTTCCACGTCCCGGGAACCAGGCCGCGGCAACCCGAGGCTCTCAATGCCGTGGCTAAAAGCCTCGACATTGGCCTCACGCGAGTCGATCAACACTCCATCCAGGTCAAAGACGACCAGCTCAGGCGAAGTCATCTTCCAGCTCCAAACGGGCGGTATCGCCCAGGTCCTCCAACTCGTCCGGCTCCTCGCCATCCTCGTCGTCGAACTGGCGAGCCCGGCCCTCCACCGCTTCGAAGCGAATCCAGACCAGCACTTCCTCCAGCGACTCGTCGGTGTACTCGTGGCTGCCCACCAGTTGGTAGCCCAGGGACTCGACCACCTCGGGATGGGCGGTGAAATTCTGCTCCAGGCTCTTGCGCACCGTCCCCTCGATGGGTGCTCCCGAGCAGCCGGCTTCATCCATGGCCCTGAGCAGGGAGCGCAACAGGCTCACCAGGTGAGGCCGGGCCGCGGGCAACAGGGCCAGGTCGTCCACCAGCACGACATCCTCGATCCGCCCCTCGATCAGGGTGTTGTCCAACCAGGCCAGCAGGTAGCCCACCAGGCGCTTCTCATCGTCCTGGATGCCCAGGCAGAAGTTGCAGCCCTCCTCCTCGACCCCCTCGAGGTTCTCGGCGATCTCCTCCTCACTGAGATGATAACTCTCAGGATAAAGGCGGCGCGCCAGGCTCTCGATCTCGGCAGCGTGAGCTGGTGAAAGCGACAGGATGCGGCTCATGGAATCTGCTCCGTGGCGTAGACTGAGAAGCGCAAGCGAATGCCACCGGGCTCGATGGTCAGGATGGAATAGGCATCGCGCCAGCGTCCGAGAGCCGTCGCCTCGGGTCGGAATTCGGCCCCCGAGAGCAAGATCAAGCCCTTAAGCAAGGAGTAGACGTCATCGACTTTCTGGTGACCCGCCGCCAGCACCCGCCCCTCGGTCCCCTCGATGAAGGTCCGGTAGCTGTCCAGACGGGAGAGGGGGGAAACCCTCCCCGTCATGGAGTCGAGCGTGGCCAGCATCAATCGATAAGAGCCTCCGGTGGAGACCATGAGGTAGTTGCCGTGGACGGCGTAAGCCACCTGATCGTCGGCCGTGTAGAAGACATCCACTCCAGCATGGGGCTTCAGGCGCACCCTGGAGCCAAGCTTCTCGCGCAGTCGGGCCATGATGTCCTGGCGGGCCGGGCCGGGGCGCAAACCAACGATGATGGTGTACGGATGGGAGGCAAGGTCCAGATCCACCTTCTTCGCGCGTCCAGCCGGTTCTTCTGCCTCCTGCTCGGTCTCGGGCGGGGGACCGTCGGGGATCCAACCGGGGGCAGGCGACGGGGACGGCCGCGCCTCGCTCTCGGACTCCGGCTCCGAATCGCGCTCCGGCGGGTTCGTGAGCTCACGCCACTCCCGCATGATGGCCGCGAACAGGACATCCAACTGCTCGTAGCAGACGGCGATCTCACCGGTGCTATTGGGCAGCAGGTCCTTCTCGAAGGAAAGGCCCAGCGACGCTTCCGCGGCCCCCAACACCTCGCGGAAGATCTTGTCCGTCTCGGAGTTGACCGAGGCAGCTCGCTTGACCAGGTCATAACTCTTGCCCAGGTCGATCACCGAGATGTAAGCGGTGGACCAGGGAGCCTGGCGGAGCAGTGTCAACTCTGTGGGTCCGGGATCGCTCAAGAGCTTCCCGAGCGGATGCTCGGCCGGGGGCGTCAGGCACACGAAAAACTCCGAGACGACCACATCGGCTCGATAGCTGGTCGTTCCCGCCACCGACTGCACCGACTCCAGAGCCCCCTGCAACACGGGATCGTCCATTTTCAGGCCGGGCCAGTGACCCACGATTCCGGCCACGTCCACGAAGAAGTAATTGCGGAAGCGCTCCGGAAGATGAATGAGCGCCCTCTGAAACCGAGGATTCGAGCTCAAACTGGCGGCCTGACCCTCCAGGCTGCTCAGGCCAGGCTCAGCCAGGGTGGGATTGTCGGTTAACAACAGCCAGTGGGACGAAAGGCGGGTGGCCACGGAGAAGAGCGGCATGGCCACATCCCAACCCGAATCACCCGCTTGCTCCACGGTGAAGCCAGGAAAATTGGCCAGCCGGGGCACGAGACGAGCCAGTGCCTGACGCGCCCGGCTGACGTCATCGACGCGAAAGGCCAGAATGAGGTTCAGGCGCGGCATCTCCCCTTCGGCCACGTCCAGCTCGGGAGTCAGCTCGTTCTCACTGTTGATGCTCGGCCCGGGAGCACCCTGGTAAGTGGTCTGGATGGACCAGGCCCCCTCGGCCCCTGGCTCAATGCGGTAGGTAACCTCGGTCGGCTCTGCGGGTAGGGCTGCGATGTACTCGGGGACCAGGCTCTCGAGATCGAGCGGGAGCTTGCCCCTCTCGAGTTGGTACATGGCCACCCCGTTGTATAGTGTCTGCAGGTTGAAGGCAATGGTGCGCTCGGGGCTCTCAGGCGTCTTACCAAACAGGTGATGCAGGGGTGAGCGCCCGTCGGTACGCACTACCGCCAGGACGACTCGACCATCCATCCAGTCGAGGAAATCGCCTTCCAGCTTGATTCCCATAGCCTTCTCGGTTTCCTTGAGCCCGGCCCGCATCCAGGGCAGGGCTGTCAAGCGACGCAAGAAGCGCAAGGCCGAAGTGGACGAATCAAACATGCGTCCGCTGAAAACCAACTCACTGTCGAGAGGAGGATAACCCTGCTCGGCCCTGGCCGGGAGGAGCATGACCAGCAGGCAGAGCAACCAGAGAAGCCGACGCATAGGAAAGCGGGGTTTTGGGATAGAGCGAGGGAATCCTCCTGTCGGTTGGGCTCGCCTGCATCGGGCCGCGATTCCGTGATCCAAAGTCAAAGCCGGCAACATTCCTTTCACAAGGTTCACAAGATGTTCACCAGGCCGGGCTGACGGGTATCGGGCCGGGAATTACAATCAAGACACTACTCGACAGGAGCTCACTCATGGACCCCTTCAGCGCGGCCGGAATTCCCAGTCTTGGCCAGGTATTCTCTCCCCTGGCCGGGGCCAATCTGGGAAGCTTCGGCTTCTCTCCCGAGAACTCGATGGCAGCGATGCGGGCAGGGGGATTGAACTCGCCCCAGGGGATGGCCGAGCAGATGCTGATGGGCCAGATCCAGATGAACAACACCCTGATCCAGATGCTGACGATGCTCCTCCAACTCATGGGCGGGAAGAACGGCATAATGGGCGGAGCTCCAGGAATGGGCGGGCCGGGCGGCGCCGGTGCCGGATGCCCGAACTGCGGCGGGGGATCGTCTCCCGGCGGAGGTGGGGGTGGGGGCGGGAGCAGCCCGGTCGGGGGCTCAGGCGGCGGCCCGGGAATGACCGCCGCGCCGGCCGATCCCAGCGCTCAGATCCCCAACTACGGGGCCAACCCTTCCAAGCAGCAACTCAACGAGATGATCGAGGCGGCGGCCAAGAAGTATGGAATCCCCCCGGACATTCTCAAAGCCATTTTCTACAAGGAATCCACCTGGAACCCCAACGCTGTGGGCGACGGAGGCAAGAGCTTCGGCATTGGCCAGGTGTATACGACCGCCCACCCCGACTACGATGTCAACCGCGGTAAGCAGGACGTTTCCTACCAGATCGACTACAGTGCCAAATTTCTCTCTGGTCTCTACAAGCAAACAGGCGACTGGCGGACCGCCGTTCGCCGCTACAACGGCTCAGGCCCGATGGCCGAGCGCTATGCCGACGACGTGATGAACAACCTGGTGCCCAGCAAACCCTGGACCAAATTCGGCGTCTGATCCCCTCTGCCCCGTCCGGACAGGAACTTGCTTGCAGAAAGGGAAGCTTAGCGTGTCGCTTTTATTCAGCCCGGAGGTAGAAACCCTGACCGACCAGTTTCAGCTGTCCAGCGATTACCTGCACCAGACCCTGGAAGACCAGACCGATTTTGAGTCCAGTCCCATCGATGCCGCCAACCCCGGGTTCGCAAGCTTGCTCCCGGCTCTTCGACGGGTGCGCCAGGGACAACTCGAGCCTGAAGTCCTCGAGGGCTACTATGCCGGCCTGAGCCAGCACCTGGAGAATGTCCGCTCCAAGATGGAGCAGATTCCCATCCCCGAGGGCTTCGAAGCTCAGGCTGAGCAGGCCTTTGCCGCCACCTTTGTCATACTCGAGCAGATGCAGGGGACACTCGATTGCCTGCACGACTATCTCGCCAGCGGTGACGAGCAGATGCTCGACGAGGCCATCGCAGTCCTTTCCGGCGTGCACCAGCAGATGCGAGACGCCGTTAGCCAGCTGGGCTGATCCATCGAACAAAGACCCACAATTCCGGCAAAATTATTCACACTTTGTTAACATTGGCAACATCTCGTTCACAAACGCTCCGAGCGACTGCCCGGGGCGTTTTGTTACACTGCGGGGAGGGGTGGAAGCCACCCCGACCGGGTCGCCATGACCAGGGGCGGGCCCGGTAGCTCAAGAACTTATCATGATGCGGTCCGAACAGGAGGAAAACTTGTCCCATCGCCAGGAGACCAGTAATTCGGGAGCCGGCCCGTGGCAGCGGGTTTCCCTGGCGTTTTCCCTGGATCAGTATCCGGGCCCCTGGTCGGAGGATCAGTTTGAGCAGGCCCAGCGCTTGGTCCGAGATGTGCATCGCAACGTCTGGGATGCCGCCTGCCAGGCGGTTGGCCGCCGGGCCCACGGCGAGGTGGCCGCGGCCCAACTGCTGGGCGAGCTTTTGACCTCGCCCGTGATGGAGATGCGACTGCGCGGTCTGGTGGCGCTGGGCGCGCTGGCCCCCAGTCGGCCGGAGGAGGTTCTTTCGTTCCTCGAGCAACGATTGGAGGAAGCTGCCTGGCATCCCGACCCGGTTCTGCTCGAGGGCATCCTCGCTTTGCTGCCCCAGGTTCCTGAAGGGCGAGGCATCGACCTGATGGCGGCGGCGCTCGAGGATGGTCGCGATGCCGTCCGCGCCGCTGCAGCCGGAGCATTGATCCACTTCCAGAGCTGGCCCTGGGCCAGCCTGGTGCGCCTGGTCACCGATCCCTCGATCATCGTGCGAGCTTCCCTGGTGCACGTGCTGGCTCGGTTCGTTCCCCAGGACGAGGCCGTGCAGGCCCTGGCTCTGCTGGCCGCGGCTCCCGAAGCGCCCCTTCGCGAGCTGGTTGCCCGCGAGCTGCCCCGCAACCGTCCCGAGGTGCAGTTCCTGCTGGGAAGCCTGGCCGCCGATAGCGAGCCCCGGGTGCGCGAAGCCGCCCTGACTGACAATCCTGCCGGCGAGCCCCTGCCGCGCCCGGAGCCCGTCCTGGGCGAGCTTCTGCTCGAGCCGCACCCGGGCCTGGTGGCAGCCACGGCCCTGGAGGCAAGACTTGACGCCAATCCTGACCAGGCATTGGAAATCCTGCGCCCTCTGATAGCCAAGCCGGGAATGCTGGCCACTCTGGCGCTCTTGGGCGAGATGGCCCGCAACATCAGCAACCGACTGCTCTGTCGGGCGCTGCACGCGCTGTTCTCGAGCCGTACGGAGGAACCGGCCCGCCGCTTGCTGCGCATGCTCGGCATTCTGACCGAGGAAACCGGCGATGGCCCGGGCGGCCAGCTCAAGAGGCTGGTCTGGCTGGCCATCCAGGCCTTCGACGCCGATTCGCTGGACAAGATCATCGTGTGGGGACGGCGCATCGAGCGCGGCGAGGCCGAAGGGCTCAACGCCAGCGCCTATCGCCTGCTGGGCCTGCTCGGCCGCGTAGCTCGCAACCTGGACGAGGGCTTCGGAATGGTGGCTCTGGCCCAGGCCGGCTCCGACCTCCAGTCATTGTCCACCGAACTGGCCAATCTGACTGACCCCGAGCGCGAGATTCTGCAGATGGTCCTTGATCGCTGGCGCGAGTTCTTCTCTGAAGGCATGCACGAGCTGCTGGTTGGAGCGTCCTCATGGTAGACAAAGTCTCCAGCAGCAAGAAGAGCACCACCAGCTCCAAGCCCAAGCCCAAGCCGCCGGCTCCCAAGCCAGCCTCCTCCAGCACGCCCTCCAAGAGCACTTCTTCCAGCTCGAGTTCTTCGTCGAGCTCAGGTGCGGGCGAGTCCAGCCCTTCCAAGGCGGCCACTCAGGCCCGCTCCACGACCTCCACCACCGAGGCTCGCTCGGCCACGGCCGTACGCGAGAGCGAGTCCAGCGCTCCGGCCCGACGCCTCAACGACAGTTTCGAGCAGAGCGCGGAGCTGCGTGAGGAGGATGCTTCCAAGAAAGCTCGCGGCCTGGACGCCTTCAGCCGACGACTGACCGAGAACTACGGCGAGCCCGGCAGCCTGACCAGCCAGAGCAAGCTCAAGGGCAACGAGCTCGAGAAGGTCGAGAACTGGCAAGATGCGCTGACCACTCCTGACCGGAACTGGTATCAGAACTATCTCAATGGAATCGAGCCCCAGGACCGCGACCAGGCTTTGCGTGCCTTCACCAAGGTCAACGACGCTGGTGTGAGCGATCCGCAGGAACGCTCGCGGCTTCGCCGCTCGGCCCTGGACGAGGCGATGCAGCTTGACGACAGCCAGGCACGTCACCTGCAGGGAATCGACCTCACCGACAAGGGTGGCAACGGCTACGATGCGATGAAGAATCGCCTCTCGTTGGACACCTCGATTCTGGATATGCCCCGCAGCGAGCGCAACCAGGCCGTCTCGAACGAGATGAACAAGCTGCGGGCCGACCACGCCCAGGCAGCCAATATCGAGGGACGTCAAGGGCGAGAGCTGGCCCACGGAATGAGCCTCGGAGCCGGCTACCGCGACGCTCTGTCCAAGCCCGAGGCCCACAGGGAAATGCTCAACGACCTCTATCGGCAGCGCGGCTACCAGCCTGACGAGGCCAAGGAGCGAGCGGACGGCTCACTGAAGAACCGTGAAGCCTTCCATACCAACTTCCGCGACGGCTATCTGAAGGCCAGCCCTGAGGATCAGGAGCGCATGAAGGCCCTCAATCCGCAGATGGCCGACCTGATGACCCGCCAACAGCCCAAGAACGAGGACTACATGAAGGACCTCGATCTGGGTAAAGTGGAGAAGCAGCAAGGGCTGAAGCCCGGGCAACTCAACCGTTTCCAGGGCTTTGAGAATGACCCCAACAAGTCCGACAGGCTGCAGAACTGGCTGCACAAGCAGGCTGGCCTGGAACCGCCTGGCAGCAAGTCCGACGAAGTTCGCTCTGGCCTCGTCGAGCCTCGCGCGGTGACCGACCGTGGCGGGCGCATTCGCGGGAACGAGGCAGACTCGGCGGTTCGACCGGCACACAGTGGAACCCGGCCAGCGGGGCCGGGCACGCGCCCAACTCCGGAATTACAGAGCACCCAGCAGGGCGATAGCACGCCGAGCACGCGGCCCACGCCGGGAACCCAGAGCACCCAGCAGGGCGACGGCACGCCGAGCACGCGGCCCACTTCGGGAACGCAGACCACCCAGCAGGGCAGCGCCACGCCAACGCGGCCCACGCCGGGAACCCAGACCACCCAGCAGGGCGACGGCACGCCGGGCACGCGGCCCACTTCGGGAACGCAGACCACCCAGCAGGGCAGCGCCACGCCGACGCGGCCCACGCCGGGAACCCAGACCACCCAGCAGGGCGACGGCACGCCGGGCA
>CAYYHB010000033.1:31129-31570 GCA_964471395.1 uncultured Burkholderiales bacterium
CGCGGCCCACGTCGGGAACCCAGACCACCCAGCAGGGCAGCGCGACCCCGACCCCGCGGCCCACGCCGGGAACGCAGACCCAGAAGGGCGAGGCCACGCCGAGCACGCGGCCCACTTCGGGAACCCAGTCCACTCAGCCCACTTCGGGAACGCAGACCACCCAGCGGGGCGAGGCCACGCCGGGCATGCGGCCCACGCCGGGAACCCAGACCACCCAGCGGGGCGATGGCACGCCGGGCACGCGGCCCACACCGGAAACCCAGACCACCCAGCGGGGCAGCGCCACTCCGAGCACGCGGCCCACGCCGGGAACGCAGACCACCCAGCGGGGCACCGCCACTCCGGGCACGCGCCCCACGCCGGGAGCCCAGACCACCCAGCAGGGCACCGCCACTCCGGGCACGCGCCCCACGCCGGGAGCCCAGACCACCCAGCAGGGCA
>CAYYHB010000033.1:31670-32875 GCA_964471395.1 uncultured Burkholderiales bacterium
GCACGCGCCCCACGCCGGGAGCCCAGACCACCCAGCAGGGCAGCGCCACTCCGGGCACGCGCCCCACGCCGGGAGCCCAGACCACCCAGCAGGGCAGCGCCACTCCGGGAACGCGCCCAACACCGGAAACGCAAACCACCCAGCAAGGTGGTGGCACTCCGGGCACGCGCCCCACGCAGCTCGAACGGGATACCGTGAAAGCTCCCGGTGAAGACTCGGCCATTCGTGACAACCTGGTTCGTGAGTCGATGGGTCAATTTGGAACCCGCACTCTCCAGGCAGGGTCGACTCCAACTGAGGGGCAGACTCGCTCCGAGGCCAGTACAGCCAATCGAACGGTAACCGCAACACGAAGCAAGACGGGCTCGCCCGGAATCGCAAGTCCGGACCCGGCAAGCCAGGCAAACACCACCCGAACCCGCGAAATCGGAACAGGGCCGCGCCCACCCCTCAACGGTGGGGCCAAGAGCGAGCGCCTAGCCAGTCCGGGAAGCGAGCCGAATCCGACCGCTCGACCGGGCGAGATCGACATGAAACCCTACATCGGCAATACGGCTGTGGAGCCAGCTCCGACTCCGACCAGCACCGGCGTGGGGATACCAGCCGGGCTCGAGCACCCCTTCCGACCTCAGCAACTCTGGGAGGCCAGCCCCGAGCGGCTTTCCCAGGCTGTCACAGAGCGGCCCGACCCGCCCCGCCCCGGGCTCGCTGGACCCAGGCAGGAAGAGCCTCAGACCCAGAAGCCAAAGACCCCCGCCGCTGCTCAGTCTGATGCTCCCTCCGCGCGAGCCAATCTCGGGTCCGAGCGGCAGCAACCTGCTCGCGGTGAAGCGGCTCGAGCCAACCGTGGAGAAGCCGACCGAACGACCGCCAAGCCGATCACAGATGATCGAAACGAGAACCTTCGTGAGCAGGCTGCAACCGCGCAGGCGCAGCGCTTGGCGACCCCGACCCCGAAAGCCCCCCAGGCAGAGCTGGCATCCGGCATTACCGAGGCTCGTGGCAAGGTCGTCCCGACGAGGAAAGCTGAAGAAACCCGCCAACCGGACGCGGCTAAGAAGGCTGACGAGGCCAAGAAGGCCGACGAGACCAAGAAGCCCGACGAGGCCAGGAAGCCCGACGAGGCCAGGAAGGCCGACGAGGCCGGGAAGCCTGACGAGGCCAAGAAGGCCGACGAGGCCAAGAAGGCTGGCGAAGCCAAGAAG
>CAYYHB010000034.1:0-32409 GCA_964471395.1 uncultured Burkholderiales bacterium
AGCTCACCGACATCCCCCCGGCCCCGCGCGGAGTGCCCCAGGTCGAGGTGACCTTTGACATCGACTCAAACGGAATTCTGAACGTAACCGCCAAGGACAAAGCCACTGGTAAGTCGCAGAAAATCACCATCACGGCCAGCACCAACCTGTCCAAGGACGACGTTGATCGAATGGTCCGCGAAGCCGATACCAACGCCCAGGAAGACAAGCGTCGACGCGAGGAGATCGAGCTCAAGAACCAGGCCGACAGCCTGATCTACAGCTCGGAGAAGACTCTCAAGGATGCAGGTGACAAAGTGACGCCCGACCTGCGGGCCAAAGTGGAGACGGCCCGCGAGAAGCTCAAGAACGCGGTCGAGTCTTCCAGCATCGACCAGGCACAGGTCAAGGCCGGCCTGGAGGAGCTTACCAGCGCCATCTACGAGGTATCCAAGATGCTCTACGGTCAGCAAGGCGAGCCCGGAGCGCCGGGCGGACCGGGCCCCAACGGGGCTCAGGCCTCCGACAGCGGCGCCAACGAGGGCGACGTGGTCGATGCCGAATACGAGGTAAAGGACTGAGCTAACTCCTCGATGGAGTTCAAGGATTACTATAAGACGCTTGGCGTCTCCAAGACAGCCAGCGAAAAAGAGATCAAACAAGCTTACCGCAAGCTTGCTCGCGAAAACCATCCCGACGTCAAGAAGGGCGACCGGGACGCCGAGGTCAAGTTCCGCGAGATCAACGAGGCCTACGAGGTGCTCTCGGACGCCGAGAAGCGCCAGAAGTACGATCAGCTCGGAATGTACTGGAACCAGCCTCAAGGTGGACCGCGCGGGGGTGGACAGTGGTCGGGCGCCCAGGGCTTCGATTTCCAGGATCTGGGCGACCTCTTTGGTGGGGCAGGCGGCGGCTCGGGTTTCTCGAGTTTCTTCGAGCACTTCTTCGGGGGCCAGATGGGAGGAGGCGGCCGGGGCCGAGGTCGCGGTCCGCAAAAGCCCCCCGAGAGCGAGGCCGAGATCGAGGTCTCGCTGGAGGAGGCCGTCCAGGGCAGTTCGCGCACCCTGACCCTGGACCAGCGCGAGGCCTGCCCCCAGTGCCATGGCTCGGGCCTGACCGATCAAGGTATCTGCCCGACCTGTCGCGGTCAAGGTCAGCTTCGTCGGCCCCAGACGCTCGAGGTCAAGATTCCGGCTGGCGTCAAGGACGGCTCCAAGATTCGCCTGCGCGAGCACAACCTGGTACTGATCGTGCGCCTCAAGCCCGATCCGGTCTACGAGGTGAAAGGCCACGATCTTCATCGCGAGGTGCCAGTGCCGGTCTACACAGCCGTGCTCGGGGGCAAGGTGAACTTCCGCACTCCCCGCGGCCAGGTGGACCTGAAGATTCCACCCCGCACCCAGGCCGGCCGCCAATTTCGCCTGACCGGCCAGGGGTTGCCTCGCATGAAGGGCGAGCCGGCCGGCGATCTTTATGCCCGCATCAAGCTCGACGTGCCCGGCGACCTCTCCAGCGAGGAGCTTGAGCTGATCGAGCGCTGGAAGGCCATGCGCAACAGGAACTAACCCGGCCCGCTCACGCGTCTTCGGAAACGAACTTCTGAAACCGGAGGTGGATACTCTTGAATCTCTTTCAAAGATGCCGCCTGGTGGCCTCGATGCTCAGTTTTGCCCTGATCGTGGGGCTCATGCTGGGGGCCTTCCAGTTGGGGGCACGTTATGCCCTGGCCCAGCCTGAGGTTGAGACCCGGGCCCAGGTGGAGCGCGAGCTCGGTACCTTTGCCAGGCTGGCCAAACAGCTCAAGCCTTCGGTGGTCAACATCTCGGTGGTCAAGCAGCGACGATTTGCGCTGGAAAACCCGTTCCTGGACGTGGAGCCCAACTCAGGCCAGGGCAGTGGCGTGATCATCAGCCCCGATGGCTACGTACTGACCAACAACCACGTGGTAGCAGAGCGCGGCGAGGTGCGCGTGACCTTGATGGACGATACCGAGCTGAGAGCCACCCTGGTGGGCACCGACCCCAACACCGATCTGGCCCTGCTCAAGCTGAGCGCGGACAGGCCTCTACCGGCCGCCCGTCTGGGCGACTCCAAAGCCCTGGAGGTCGGGGACTGGGTCATGGCCATCGGCAACCCCTTCGGCCTGGAGGCCACCGTGACGGTGGGTGTGCTGAGCGGCACCGGCCGCACCATCGGAGCCAGCCCCTACGACGACTTCCTGCAGACCGACGCGGCCATCAATCCAGGCAACTCGGGTGGACCGCTCTTCAACACGGCCGGCGAGGTGGTGGGCATCAACACGGCAATCCTTCCGGCCGGCCAGGGCATCGGCTTTGCGGTGCCCATCAATCTGGCCAAAGAGGTAGTCGAGCAACTCAAGCAGCAGGGTAAAGTAATACGCGGATTCGTGGGCATCGGCATCGCCCCCATCACGGCTGAGGTGCGCGAGAAGCTGAGCCTGCCTGCAGACCAGCGCGGCGCCCTGGTGGCCAGCATCATCCCGGGCGGGCCGGCCGAGCAGGCCGGAGCCCAGGTGCAGGACGTGGTGACCAGCATCAACGGGCGCGCGGTGGACTCTGACCGCGACCTGCTCAAAGAGATCGCGGCCACACCGGTGGGCTCCACGGCCGACCTCCACGTGCTCCGCGACGGAAGGCGGGTCACCCTGAAGGTCAGCGTGGCCGAGCGTCCCGAGCAGGTGCGCAACAAGGTTCGGGTGCGTCGCTGAGCTTCGTGGCACTGACCGTGCCACGAAACGTGCGCCATCCGGCCCCGCGCCTGTGGCAGGGCCTGATACCACGAGACACCGCCCGACTGCCCAGTCCTTTGTCAAGGAAATTCTATATCCAAGTCGAGCAGGCGAAGGCCCTCCGGGGGCTAAACTCCAGTCCATGCCCCCGCGCCGCCCGCTGCCCTTGCACGAGCCCACCCTCTTCGACTCGTGCTTCGACCCGAAGGCTCCGCTGGCCGCTCGCATGAGGCCTCGCAACCTGGAGGAGTATGTGGGCCAGCAGCACCTGCTGGGCCCGGGCAAGATGCTGCGTCGGGCCATCGAGCAGGACAACTTGCACAGCTCGATGATCCTGTATGGCCCTCCCGGCACCGGAAAGACCAGCCTGGCCAGGGTCATCTCCCTGCACACCCGGGCTGAGTTCTTCACCTTGAGCGCGGTGCTATCAGGGGTGGCCGATCTTCGGCGCGAGGTAGCCCGGGCGGCCGAGCTCAAGCAGTCTGGGCGTCGAAGCATCCTGCTGGTGGACGAGATTCACCGCTTCAACAAAGCCCAGCAGGACGCGCTGCTCCCCCATGTGGAGGATGGAACCATCCTGCTCATCGGCGCCACTACCGAGAACCCGTTCTTCGAGGTCATCGGGGCCCTGGTGAGCCGCAGCCGCATCTTTCGCCTACAGGCTTTGACCGAGTCGGACCTGGAGCAGATGCTGCGCCGCGCCCTGACCGACGAGCGAGGCTACGGCGGACGCGGCGTCGAGGCTCAGGACGAAGCGCTCCGGTTTCTGGCTGAGATGGCCGGGGGCGATGCCCGCACGGCCCTAAACGCGCTGGAGCTGGCCGTAGAATCGGCCCCGGGTGAGCCGGTCACCCTGGAGCGAGCCCAGGAGGCCCTGCAGCGTAAGGCCCTGCGCTACGACGCCAGCGGCGATCAGCATTACGATACAGTCTCGGCCTTCATCAAGTCGGTGCGCGGCTCGGACGTGGACGCCTCGCTCTTCTACCTGGCCCGTATGCTGGAAGCGGGCGAAGATCCCCGTTTCATCATGCGACGTCTGTTTATCCTGGCCGGCGAGGACATCGGCCTGGCCGACCCCCAGGGAGTCGTGGTCGTCGCCTCCTGCGCCCGGGCCCTGGAATGGTGCGGATTGCCAGAAGCCAAATACCACCTGGCCATGGCCACCGTCTACCTGGCGGCCGCGCCCAAGTCGAACAGCATGATGGGGTACTTCGCCGCCGAGTCAGCCGCCCTCGAGCACCCCGACGCCCCCGTGCCAGTCCACCTGCGCGATGCTCACTACAAGGGCGCCGCCCGGCTCGGGCACGGCAAGGGCTACCGCTATCCGCACGACTTTCCAGGCCACTGGACCGCCCAGCAGTACCTACCCGACAAGCTGGCCGGGCAGCAGTTCTACCAGCCGGGCCCACTCGGCTATGAGCAGAAGATTGCCCAACGACTTCAGGTCTACCGACCCGGCCAAGAAGGAAGCATGGGCGGGCCGGGTGGAAGTTCACCCCAATCAGGATAAAGGAGCCCGCAGCCCTGTATAACATCGCTTCTCGGCTGAACCAGATCCGCCAGGCCATCGACCAGGTGCTCTCGGGCGAAATGAGCCCGGAAGCTTTCCGCGACTTTCTGAACACCACCCACGAAGCTCTGCTCGAGAAAGGCCGCGCCAACCGCGAATGGCTCGAGGAAAGCGGCTACGCCGCCTCGGCCCCGGCCGAGGCAGAGCAGGCCTACGCCGCCATGGATCTCTACGAGGAGGGTATGACCGAAATCCGCCGTTACCTCGACGACCAGAACCCCCAGCACCTTGAGGACGGGTTCAACCTCTGCAAAGACGGCAATACCAAGATGAACAAGGCCATGACCATCAACCGCGATAGCTACGAGGAGCTGGAAATCAACTTCCAGATGTAGCTCCTGGACCTCACCCGCGAACCGCTTCAGCGGGCTCTGCTGCGCCTTTCGCTCCCGATCATGGGTGCGATGTTGCTCGAGACCCTGTTCAATCTGCTCAACGCCTTCTGGGTCGGCAAACTGGGCACCCTGGCCTTCGCCGCCGTCAACCTGGCCAGCTTCACCGTCTGGCTCCTGTTTGCCCTGGCGGCCATCGTCACCACCGGCACCAACTCGGTGGTGGCCCAGCGCATCGGAGCCGGCGATCCGGTGCAGGCTCGGCGGGCCGCCCACGTTGGCATCCTCACCTCGTTCTGCCTGGGCGTCGTGGTGGCTTTTCCGGTGCTGCTCTTCTCTGACGACCTGCTGGCCTGGATGGCCGGGAACACCCCGGAGGGGCGCGAGGCGGTGCGCATCGGCACAGGCTATCTCTCGCTCATCTTCCTCTGGGCTCCCATCCACTGCCTCAACGATACCCTGTCTGCCATCTTCCGGGCGGCGGGCGATACACGCACCCCTCTGCGGGTGTATGCGGTCGGCTTTGCGGTCAACTTCGTGCTCGATCCCCTGCTGATCTTCGGACTTGGGCCATTTCCCCGACTGGAGGTCGTGGGCGCGGCCCTGGCCACCAATCTCTCCTTCACTCTGGTCACCGTCCTCTACGTGACCCGGCTCAAAGACCTGCCCTTCCAGCTCGGGCGCCGCCCGGGAGAGGATCTGCGCAAGGTATTCAGCCGCCACTGGCTTTACGAGATCCTGCGCATCGGCATCCCTCCCTCCATCGCCTTCGTGACCTTTTGCCTGGTCTACATGCTGATCGCCCCCATCGTAGGGGCCTTTGGACCCGCGGCCCTGGCCGCGCTGGGCATCGGCCATCGCTGCGAAAGCCTGTCCTACCTGGTCTGCCACGGCCTGTCGTTGGCTGCCATCACGCTCGTGGGCCAGAACATCGGCGCCGGGGAGATGGAGCGAGCTCGCCGGGCCGCCTGGGTGGCGGTGCGCATCGTCATGCTGGCGAGCCTGGGTACCACCACCCTCTACCTGGTGGGCGCTCCCCTCTGGGTGAGTCTGTTCTCGAGCGACCCCGAAGTGCTGGCCGTGGGAGTGCCCTACCTCCACATCATGGCCTTCGCCCAGTTGCCCATGGGGGTGGCCATGGTACTGCAGGGAGCTTTCTCGGGGGCGGGCGTGACCGTACCGCCCACCATCGTGGCCACCACCTCGGCTCTTCTGCGCGTGCCCCTGGCCCGCTGGCTGGCGATCACCAACGGGTTGGGGCTGAACAGCATCTGGTGGGCCATCGTGGGCCTTACCTCGGTGCAGAGCCTGGTGATGGCAGGCCTGTTCCATGCTGGCCTCTGGAGGAAAGGGGGAAAGAGGCTTGAACCGCCCTCCAGACCAACCGGAGGAACGCCATGAAGACCTTATTCGGCCGCCACTTTCTCAGCTTCGACGAGCTGAGCTTCGACCAGATCATGCAGCTTTTCAAGACCGCCGAGCTGCTCAAGGCCGAGACCCGCATGCGCCGCTTTCAGCCCCTGCTGGCCAATCGCACCCTGGGAATGATCTTCGAGCAGACCTCCACCCGCACGCGGGTGAGCTTCGAAGTGGGCATGCGCCAGCTGGGCGGGCACGCGCTCTTTTTGTCGGCCAACGACCTCAAGCTGGCCAAAGGCGAGCCGATCTCGGACACCTCTCGGGTGCTCTCGCGCATGCTCGATGCCATCATGGCCCGCATCTTCAGCCAGGCCAACCTGGAAACACTGGCCGCTTACTCCAGCGTACCGGTCATCAACGCCATGACCGACATGTACCACCCCTGCCAGGCGCTGGCCGACATCTTCACCATCTGGGAGAAGAAGGGCAAGCTGGAAGGCCTCAAATTCGCCTACCTGGGCGACGGCAACAACGTGTGCCACACGGCCCTGATCAGCTGCGCCAAGGTGGGTATGAATGTCTACAGCGCCAGCCCCGAGGGACATGATCCCGATCCGGCCGTGGTGGAGCGCTGCCGCGAGTATGCCCGGGCCTGGGGCTCGGAGGTCAAGCTCACCCGCGATGCCAGGGAGGCCTTCCAGGATGCCGATGTGATCTACACCGACGTCTGGCTCAGCCCGGGCCAGCAGGGCAGCGAGGAAGAGCGTAAGGCCAAATTCATGCCTTATCAGGTCAACAGAGCGGCCATGAAGCTGGCCCATCCCAACTGCCTGTTCATGCACTGCCTGCCGGCCAAGCGCGAGCTGGAGGTGACCGAAGAGGTCTTCGAAAGCGAGAACTCGGTGGTGTTCGAGGAAGCTGAGAACCGGCTGCACGCCCAGAAGGCGCTGCTCGTGCACCTCATCCCCTAGGGCTTCACCGCCAGAGCCACCAGAGAAAGGCCGATGGGCAGCCCGGGACCGAGCACCAGGGGCACCTCGGCCTGACAAAGCTGCGTCAGGGCCCAGTTCACCGGTCGCGAGGGAATGCTCATCTCCACGTGCGGCCGGCGCGGCATCAAGGCCACCGCCAGGCGCACCCCGATCACCATGGGCAGGACGAACATGTTGACGTAGGATGCGTGCAGCAAGCGAAAGCCTGCTCTTTGGATCCGGCCCACCAGTTGGCCCCTGTAGTAACGGCGCTGGTGCTGCACGATACGGTCGTGCTCGCCGTAGAGCCAGGGCAAGGCCGGAGTGTAGATCAACAGCGTGCCCGATGGAGCCAGTACCCGGTTCCATTCGCGCAGCGCCGCCTCGTCGTCGACGATGTGCTCGATCACGTCAAAGGCTGTTACCAGACCGAAGTGCCGATCGGGAAAGGGGAGCTTCTCGGCGCTGGCCTCCTGCACGCGCTGGGCGCCCCGCTTGCGACAGTAGTCCAAAGCCTCGGGGAAGGGATCCACTCCGCAAGTCTCGCCGAACTCCTCCAGGAGCTTGAGGTTGTAGCCCGTGCCGCAGCCCACGTCCAGCACCCGTCCCCGGGGGGCGTGGCGGCGCAAGAGCTCGAAACAGACGGCGCGGCGACCACGGTACCACCACATGTCCTGCTCGATCTCCCAGATCCGGTCGTAGGCGATCGCTTCCATCAGGTTTACTCCATCCAGCGTTCGTGCCACAGCTGAAACATCAGCATGGTCCACAGCGGCTTGCGATGGTCCACTTTCCCGGCCAGGTGCTGCTGTACCATCCGGCCCAGGAAGGTGGGGTCGAACAATCCCTGGCGGCGCAGCCGCTCGGGCTCCAGGCAACGGTCGAGCAGGGGCTTGAGGTCTGTCTTGAGCCACTGGGCCACAGGAATACCGAAGCCCTTCTTGGGGCGCTTGAGAATGCTGGCCGGCAGGCTGCCTTTCATGGCTTGCTTGAGCAGCCACTTGCCGTTCATCCCTCGCAGCTTAAGCGGCATGGGCACGCGAGCGAGCAGCTCGACCAGGGTGTGGTCCAGGTAGGGCACGCGCCCTTCCAGCGAGACCGCCATGGTAGCCCGATCGAGCTTCACGAGCAGGTCGTCAGGTAGATAGAAGTGGAGATCCAGGTGCTGGATGCCCTCCACCAGGTCGAGCCCGGCCAGCTCGGCCCGATGCTCCTCGAGCGGTCGCCAGGTGGCCTCACAGGGCAAGCTGGCCTGGAAGGTGGAGGTGTACAGCCGACGCTTGTCCTCGTCGGTGAACGAGCCCATCCAGTGGAAGTGGCGCGGCGTGGCAGCCTCACCGGCGTGGCGAAAAAAACGCTTGAGCTTGAAGTCGAGGCTCAGATAGCTGGTCGAGACGGGTATCCGGTTGACCATCCAGGAGGCGACCCGGGCCAGAGGGCGGGGGAGCCAGGCTGCCACGGCATGCGCCGGATAGGTGGGGTAACCGGCCAGCAGCTCGTCGGCCCCTTCCCCGGTCAGCACCACGGTCACCGACTCTCGCGCGTAGCGGCTCAGAAGGTAAGTGGGCAGAATGGCGGCATCGCCCAGCGGCTCGTCGAGCTGGGCCACCACCGGGTCGAGCACCTCCAGCGAGGCGCGCGGGTCGAGCAGCTCCTCATGGTGCTCGGTGCCGAGCTCTCGGGCCACCAGGCGGGCGTGGGAAGACTCGTCGTAGGTGCGGTCCTGAAAGCCGATGGAGAAGGTCTTGACCCGGCCGGTGGCCTCGCGGGCCAGGGCGGCCACCGCGGACGAGTCGATCCCGCCTGACAGGAACACGCCCAGCGGCACGTCGCTGATCAGCATGCGCTGCACCGACTCCTTCAGACTCTGGCGCAGCAAGCGCTGCCAGTCGCGTGGGGAGAGTGTGCGGTCTTGCTCACGCAGCTTCAGCTCCCAGTAACTCTGGACCAGGTTTGTGGCCGGGTCGCGCACCAGGTAGTGGGCCGGGGGGAGCTTGGAGATGCCCTCCAGTATGCTCTCGGGGGCTGGCACGTACTCGAAAGTGAGGTATTGATCCACCGCCACGGGGTTGAGCTTACGGGAGACGGTGGGCAGCTCGAGGAGAGCTTTCAGCTCACTGCCGAAGGCCATCCCACCAGGAACTTCGGCAGTATAGAGTGGCTTGATGCCCATTCGATCACGGGCCAGAAAAAGCCGTTCCTTCTTGCGATCCCAGAGGGCCAGGGCGAACATGCCGTTCAGAGGCTCGAGGCACTCCACCCCGCGCTCCTCGTAGAGGTGCACGATGACTTCGCCGTCGGCATGGGTGCTGAAGCGATGGCCCCGCTCCTCGAGCCCGCGGCGCAGCTCCTGGAAATTGTAGATCTCCCCGTTGAAAACGCAGACCAGGTCCCCTGTCTCGTTGCGATAGGGCTGGTGACCTCCAGCCACGTCGATGATGCTGAGACGCTGGATGGCCAGGGCTACCGGACCCTCGGTAAACAGGCCCTGCTCGTCCGGTCCACGGTGGTGAATGCGGGCGGCCATGCGGGCCAGCATCTCAAGCTGGGGAGGGTGGGAGCTGTACCAGCCGCAGATGCCGCACACGGCTTAGAGTCGCTCCAACAGTCGCAGGGCAGGCTCGAACTTCAGGCGGGCCGCCTTCTCCGCTTCGCGCCGGGCATCAGTTGGCTTGTTCAAGTTAAGATACACGACCGCCAAATTGTAGTGGGCGACCCCCGACTCGGGCCGCAGCGCCACGGCTTGCTTCAAGTCCGACAGAGCCCCTCCTGCATCGACCAGGGCCATCCGGGCCTGTCCTCTTCCCAGGTAGGCCGCAAAATAACGCGAATCCAGCTCGATAGCACGCGAGTAGGCTCTGACGGCGGACTGCCAGAGCTCCTCGCGGGCTTCGACCTGAGCGAGCAGGAGCCAGCCAAGCCTCGATTGGGGGTCTTCGGCCAGTTTGCGCTCCAGCTCTGGCCGCGCGGCAGCGGTTCCCCCTGGAAAAGGATCGGCGAGAACCGGATTGACCGCGCGATATCCCGGCAGACCGAGCGCGGTCGGCACATAGAGGACAACCTGATCGTCGAAATAGGCCAGAGACCAGCGCGAATCCCGAGCCAGACGTCCGGCCAACCAGGAGTGGGCCTCGGAAGGGTCGGTATAGTGAAGCAGGTAGGACCCGATGGAGTATTTGCCGAGCACCTCTTCCTGGCGCACTGGATCTTGCAGTGACCCCAGGTAGTCACGCATAAGACTTTCTGGGAACGTGCTGGTCATTCCGTGAATGAAGGTGGGGGCCTCGCGAAAGACCAGGTAGCCACCCAGATGATAGCTGCTGAAGACTGTGCCGGGGACCCGATGCGCTCGCAGGAACTGCAGGGCGCGCTCGGGGTAAAGCTGCGGAGAGAAGTCCGATCGGTTCCAATCTCTCTCTCCCGGACCGAGCAGTAGAACTCCCGCCAGCAGAATCAGAGCCAGGAAGTTCAAGGACTTCTTGTCAGGCAGCCAGGGTCCCCAGGCGTGTGCGACAAGACCGGTGGTTGCCGCTCCCAGTTCGCCGATGGCCCGATTGTGACGCGCTGCCGTGTAAACCAGTCCTGCGCAGGCGATCAGATGCCCCGGCCGGAATCGGCCCGACTTCCAGGCCACCACGAATCCGCCCACCATGAACACCAGGAAGAGACCGGGAGCACCCAGCCAGTCCGTCAGGGAGATCGGAAGCCACTCAACGTTTCCCTCCATCATCTCTTTGCGCGCGAAGACATCCAGCACGTAAAGGTAGATCTGCCAGCCGTCGGGGCGTACCAGACCGGCGATCAGAGCCGCCAACAGGCTGAACAGGTACACCTTGCGAAAGCCCGAGCCCACCCAGAGGGCGCCCAGAACTGCGAGTCCAGCCATCAGGCCGCCATGCATGTTGGTCCAGATAATGTACAAGAAGGCCACCTGAGCTGGAAGCAGCAGGCGCTCGCTGCGCTCCTGCCGCAAAACCAGCCAGGTCTGCACGGCGAGAAGCAGATCGGTGACCAGTTGGGGACGGAGCATAAAGCGGCTCTGCACCATCCACAGCTCCAGTGAGACCAGCAAGACCGTTGCCCAGGGAGGCAGACCCACTGCACGACAGCTCAAGCAAAGAACGAGAGCTATGGACGCCAGCAGCCCCGACTTGGCCACCGCTAACCCGGGAAGCCCGAACGCGTGGTAGATCTGCCAGCTCATCCAGGCAAAACCCCACTCGTCATTGACCCAGTAACGCGGCTCGAATCGGGTTGCGCTGGCCAGAAACGTCTCATAGTGAGGGATGGAGCCGGTGCTGGCGATCTCGCGCCCCATGCGCAGATCGAACCAGAGGTCGTAGTCCAGGGGGGTGCTGAGAGTGCGCAGGAAAACGCATGCAACCAGCAACCCGATCAAGAGCACTGGAAGGCGCATGAGACAGGCCTTCTCCGAATGACAAAGCCTTCCTGGTGCGCTGTTGACAGCCCGGGGGGGCTTTGCTAGAATGGGCAGGCTTTTGACCAGGACAGGTCTTGTTTGCCTGTTTCCGGTCGATTCCCAGGAGGAACTCGATGGATACCTACACCGTAAAGACAGAATCGGTGAAGAAAGATTGGTTCATTGTGGACGCCGACGGTCAGACCGTCGGGCGCCTGGCCACCCGCATCGCCGAAGTGCTGATCGGTAAGCACAAGCCCGAATTCTCGACCCACGCCGACGTGGGCGACTTCGTGGTGGTCATCAATGCCGAGAAGGTTCGGTTTACCGGCCGCAAATGGAGCCAGAAGCTCTATCGTCGCCACACTAACGGTCGCCCGGGCAGCCTGTTCGAAGTTCAGGCCGACGAGATGCACCGCAAGTTCCCCACCCGCGTGCTCGAGCTCGCGGTCAAGGGAATGCTCCCCAAGAACAAGCTGCGCACCCCGCGCATGAACAAGTTGAAGATCTACCCCGGAGCCGAGCACCCGCACAAGTCGCAGCAGCCCAAGGCTCTCGAGTATTCGAAAGGTTAGGAAAGTAAATCGTGGCCAACCAGAAGTTCTCGATCGGTTCGATCGTCTATGCTGCCACCGGGCGGCGCAAGCGCGCGGTAGCCCGGGTGCGCCTGGTTCCCGGCGACGGCCGCATCATCGTCAATGAGCGCACGGTGGAGGACTACTTTACCCGCGCCACCCAGCTGATGCTGATCCGCCAGCCCCTGGAGAGCACCCAGACGCTGACCAAATTCAACATTCTGGCCCGCGTGCACGGCGGAGGCGTCTCAGGTCAGGCTGGCGCTCTGCGGCACGGTATCTCGCGCGCCCTGGTAGTGTTCGACGAGAACTTGAAGCCCAATCTTCGCCAGGGTGGATTCCTCACCCGCGACCCGCGCGAGAAAGAGCGCAAGAAGTATGGAAGAAAGCGCGCTCGGCGCGGCTTCCAGTGGACGAAGCGTTAAGCTGAGGACGCGAAACGGCCCCCTGAAGGGCCGTTTTTCTATGGCCGCGAAAGCCTGTCAATGCGTGTGGTCACCGGCCAGGAGATGGCCCAGATCGATCATCACACCATCGCCGAGCTGGGCCTGCCCGGCTTGGTGCTCATGGAGAACGCCGGGCGAGCGGTCTATCGGGCCGCCCGCCGCGAGTGGCCCCTGGCCCGCACCTTCAGCATCCTGTGCGGCCCGGGCAACAACGGTGGCGACGGCTTTGTGCTGGCCAGAACCCTGTTGCAGAATGGATTGGTCCCGCGGGTAGCGCTCCTGGGCGATCCCGGCCGTCTGACCGGGGATGCTTTGGCGCACTATGAGCTGCTGTGGAAATTTGGCTGTCCGGTCGAACCGCTGAACGACCTCGCCTGGTTGACCGAGGGCGAGGTGGTGGTGGACGCCCTATTCGGCACGGGCCTGACCCGACCGCTCGAGGGGCTGGCCCGTCAGGCCGTGGAGGCCTGTCAGGGGCGGGCAGTCCTCGCCATCGACATCCCTTCGGGCGTCTGCTCGCGCACCGGCCAGATCCTGGGTGCAGCCGTGCAGGCTCAACTGACGGTCACCATGGGCCTGCCCAAGCGTGGCCTTCTGCTCCACCCGGGCGCCGCCCACACCGGCCGGCTGATCGTGGCCGAGATCGGCTTCCCCCCGGCGCTCCTGAGCCAGGCAGGCCAGGGCGAGCAACTGGAGCGCGCCCAGATTCGCAGCTGGCTCCCCCTTCGAGGACCGACCTCGCACAAGGGCAGCTGCGGACACGCCCTGCTGGTAGCCGGCTCGGACCGCTATCCCGGGGCAGCGTTCCTGGCTACCGAGGGGGCTCTACGGGCCGGTGCCGGCCTGGTGACCCTGGCCACCTCGCCCGGAGTGCGAGCCCAGCTTGCCTCTCGGCTCGCCTCGCCACTTTCACAGCCCCTATCGGGGCCGCGCCTTCATCCTGACGACCGCGAGACGCTGATCGGACAGAGGATGCAAGCCTACCTGATCGGCTGCGGACTCGATTTCGACCCCTCCGCCGAAGAACTGGTGCGCGAGCTGGCCCGAACCTGGCAACCCCTTGTGCTGGATGCCGGAGCCCTGCGCGTGGTGGCCGGCCGCGGCCCGCTTGGGCAGGAGCGGGTTCTCACTCCGCATCCAGGCGAAATGGCGTGCCTGCTGGAACGCTCCGTGCCCGAGCTGGAAGCAGACCGGATCGAAAGCGCCCTGGAATGCGCTCGTCGCTACCAATGCGTAGTGGCCTTGAAGGGAGCACCGACGGTGATCGCCAGCCAGGACCGCTTCTGGGTGAATCCCACCGGCACCAGCGTGCTGAGCCAGGGAGGAACGGGCGACGTGCTGGCCGGCATCATCACCGGCCTGCTGGCCCAGGGTTTGGACTGCGAGCGGGCGGCCTGCTGCGGCGTCTACCTGCACGGCCTGGCGGCCCGCCTGGCTGGCCGCCAGATCGGACAGCGCGGGGTTTATGCTGACGAAATCGCGGCCCGGGTGCCAATGGCCCTGCAACGATTGCTCAGAGCCAGGACATAAGAGGGGATTCGTCGTCCATGAGGATACTTGGAGTGGAGGGCTGCGGCAGAGCCATCTCAGCCGGCTGCTCCTCTATCACCGTCAGCTCGCTTGGATCGTCGAGCAGATTGGCGGCCTCCTCGCGGTTGACCAGGCCCACATCCACCATGCGAGACAAGTGCCTGCCCAGGGTCTGCATGTTCCCCTGGCGCATGGCCTCATGCAGGCTGGAGGTCTCGCCCCGACCGATACAGTCGGCCACTTCCTCGTTGCACTCGAGGATCTCGAAGGCGGGAAGCTTGCCCCGGCCGTCGGCCCGCGGAACCAGATACTGACAGACCACCAGCTTCAGGACCCGTGAGAAGAGTCGCAAAATGCGGCTGTCATTGTTGTTGTAGAAGACTTCGACGATCTGATCGACAGCCCGTACCGCCGAGGGGGCATCCAACATGGCCAGCACCAGGTGTCCGCCGGCGGCAGCCTGGATCACGACCTCCACCGTATCCGGGTCAGGCAGCTCGCCCACCGCCAGAATGTCTGGATCCTGCAGCACGGCCTGGCGAATTCCGTGAACGTAAGTCTCGGTGTCCACCCCAACCTCGCGCTGCACCACGGTGGCTTTCTTGCTCTCGTGCCAGAACTGGATAGGGGACTCCAGCGTCACCACCCGCACTCGTTGTTGCTCGTTGAGATGCGAGATCAACGAGGCGAACGAGTTGATCTTACCGCAACGAGGCCGCCCCACCAGCAAGATGAGGCCCTGACGCTGATCGAGCAGCTGTTCCAGGACACTGCCCGAAAGGCCAAGCTGAGCCAGGGGGGGGATGTCGGTACGGATGCGTCGGATGGAAGCGCCCAGCAGGCCGCGCTCTTGATAAACATGGAAGCGAAAACCTGCGCCGTCCATCGCGTAGCCAAATCCAACCTCCATCCCCCGTGCCAGGGCCAACAGGTGCTCCTGATTGAGTACCTGCGAAAGCAGCGCCTGGCATTCGCGGGGCGAGATGGCGTGCTCGCCGACCGGCACGAGCTCATGGTTGATTCGCAGCATCGGAAATGAGCCGCCATTCAGATGCAGGAAGGTTCCCCGATGCTTGACCATGACCGACAACAACTGATCCAGGCTGAAGCTCAGCTTGGGTTTGCCACTTTTTTCGGCCAACCCCTCGACAGCCGCCGTCAGGCGCTGCAGGGTGGCATTCAGTTGCTCGTCGAGACTCAAGGCCGGTCCCTCAGTTGATGTCGGCTTCCAACTCTTCCTCTTCGGAACCCGAGTCGGGATCAGCGCTCAGGGTTCGAGACAGAGGGTCCGGCCCATCCAGGTTGAGATGAGGGAAGAAATCGTCGTCCTCGTTCGCCCCGCGGGTGACCGAGATCTTGCCTGCCGCGATCTCCCACAGAGCCTGGCTGACCGATTTGCGAGCGTTGGTTTCGGCCAGCACCGGGCTGCCGTCGTTCAACTGCCGGGCCCGCTTGAGAGCCAGCGTCACCAGCGCAAACTTGTTATCCAGAGCTTCGTTGCTCAACAGCAGGTCGAGATTGGGTTCTACCAGCATCGGAGGTCCTCCAGGGGCATTTGGGTTTTACAACCAGCGAGCTTACGCCACACAATGTCGAGATTCCTGCAGGGAGGAAGGGGTTCAAGCTTGATAGAAATTCTTTCGCTATGCCATCTCAGCCATTGGAGAACCCGATCGAGGAGAGTCGGCCGAAGCGCCGCTCGAACCTGCAAGGGGGCGAGAAGCCGAACCGGAAGGCGCGCCGGCGTCCCCATGCTCCGGCTCCCTCGCTGAGCTCCCCTTCCGTGGCCGCGCCCGTGGCCGGTCTGGGCTTGCTGCTGGTGGGCGTGCCCTTCCTGACCATCTGCCTGGCCGCCCCGCACGTGACCGGAGCGGTCGGCCTGGCCATATCGGCCACCCTGCATGCGGCCTTTGGACGCTCAGCCTGGCTCTTGCCCTGGTTGACGCTGGGTTGGAGCGTGCGACTGGTGGCACCCGGACTCTTGAAGGGCATGCAGGTTGGCTGGCCGGCGCTCTTCCTGTGGCTCGATCTGACTCTGTTGGCCCAGCGCATGGGCGGCCAGGGGGGTCAACTCGGCTATGGGCTCGACCTGCTCCTGGTTCACGCCCTGGGCCCGGCCGGCTCGTGGATCGTCGGGGGAGCCGGGCTGGCCGCTGGACTCCTGATGGTCTGCCAGATTCCACTCTCGGACGTGGGCCGCGTGCTGGCAGCAGGAGCCCGCTCCCTCGGACGGGTTGGATGGCGACTGCTCCGTGCGCTGGGAAGGATGCTGGCAAGCCTCAACCCCGGACCCTGGGCCGAGGAGCCTTCCACCGAGGGGCAACCAGCCGTGGAAGTATCCGAAGAGGCTCGCCCTCTGACCGCCTGGGAAACGAACCTCGGAGCTCCGGCTCTCAGCGAGGAAGCCTACGAGACCGCCGTGGAGCCCAGCCTGCTTCCGGAAGAGCAAGTCTTCAGCGACGAGGTTGAGTTGGTCGCCTCCGAAGAGCCGAGCTACCTGCCCGAGCCCTCCCTGAGCCGGGAGAGCGAGCTTGCTCCTGAGCCCACCGAGGAGGCACCACCGCCTTCCATGGCTTCCTCCCCTCCCACGGCGGAGGAGAAGCCTGCTCCCAAGGCTCGCCCGGCGCCCATCCAGAACGGCATCCTGGAGGACCCTGATGGCCAGCTCAGACTGTTCCCGGGGCCTGCTCGGGTGCCGACGGCAACTTACAAACTGCCCCCTCTCTCGTTGTTGGATTCCCCCCCGGCCCAGGCTCGTCGCCGTCCGGAGGAAGACAAATCGCAAATTCTGATCGATACGCTGCAGAGCTTTGGAGTGGAGGCCCGGGTCATCCACACCGTGCGCGGCCCCACCGTTACCCGCTACGAGCTGCAACCCGCCCGGGGAGTCAAAGTGAACCGCTTCACGGCCCTGACCAACGACATCGCGTTGGCTCTGGCTGCCACGGCGGTGCGCATCGAGGCCCCCATCCCAGGCAAGGCCGCTATCGGCATCGAGATCCCCAACCGCTCCACCGACCTGGTGGTGCTGCGCGACATCCTGTCAGCCCAGTCCTTCAGCAAGTCCAACGGTCTCACGCTGGGCCTCGGCCTGGATCTGACCGGCCAGCCGGCCGTCACCGACCTGCAGAAGATGCCTCATCTGCTGGTGGCCGGCACTACCGGCTCGGGAAAGTCCGTCTGCATCAACACGTTGATCCTGAGCCTGCTCTACCGCTTCACCCCCCGCCAACTGCAGATGCTCATGATCGATCCCAAGCAGGTCGAGCTCTCCATTTACGAAGGATTGCCCCACCTGGTCGGTTTCTCCAATCAGAAGCCGGGCCAGATCGTAGTGGACCCCAAAAAGGCCGCCCTCACCCTCAACCAGGTGGTCGAGCTGATGGAGCAGCGCTACGCCATTTTCGCCTCCCTGCGGGTGCGCAATCTGGCCGAGTTCAACTCCAAGGCCCCCGAGCCGTTACCCTGGGTGGTGGTGATCATCGACGAGTTGGCCGACCTGATGATGGTGGCCTCCAAGTCGGTCGAGACCAGCATCTGTCGGCTGGCCCAGAAGGCACGCGCGGCCGGCATCCACGTGGTGGTGGCCACCCAGCGACCTTCCACTGACGTGATTACCGGCCTGATCAAGGTAAACATTCCCTCCCGCATCGCCTTCGCGGTCACCTCCCAGGTCGACTCACGCGTCATTCTGGACACGGGTGGCGCCGAGCAACTGCTGGGCAAGGGGGACATGCTGTTTCTTCCAGTGGAGGCCTCCGACCCGCGCCGCCTGCAGGGCGCTTATGTCTCCAACGACGAGATCCAGCGAGTGGTGGAGTTCTGGAAGGCCCAGTCCCACCCCGAGAATTTGATCGAGCTGGCCATCAATGAGAATGCCGGACTGGAAGCCGAGGAAGAAGGCGGAGGCGACGAGGACGACGGCTTGCTGCAACAGGCTCTGGAGGTAGTGCTGCGCACCCAGCAGGCGTCAGCCTCGATGCTACAGACGGAGCTGAAGGTGGGTTATGCACGCGCTCGACGCATTCTCACCCTGATGGAGCGCAAAGGCTGGGTCGGCCCGGCCGAAGGCAGCAAGCCGCGCAAGATTCTCTACAACGGTGGCTGACAGGAATCAGGCGCAGGTTAGGGAACTCGCCCTCCTCATGCTGTCCAGAGTGAGGTATTTACGATGAATCGTTCCTTCCGGTCCATGCTGATTGCCGCAGCCCTGTGCCTGACACTGCAAAGCCCGTCCTGGGCCCAGCCGGCGGTAGCCAAGGTGGTCGAGATCGACGGCCCAAAGATGACCTACGAGCGCAAGTCCGCCACTGCCCTGGCCTTTCCCTTCATGAACACGATGGTGAAGGATGAGTACCAAACTGATGCCGCCACCGTGGCGGCCCTGGAGTTCGTCACCGGAGGCCGCGTGGGCATCAACAAGGGCACCCGCATCGAGATCGTCAGCGAGAGCGAGATCAAGGAGGAAGGCAAGCCCGTCGTCAAGCGGATCAAGATCAAGAGTGGCCGGGTCTGGGCCAAGATGTCCAAGCGCAAGGAGCCGCTCGAGATCGAGACGGCCGGCGGGGTCATGGGCATCAAAGGCACCGAGTTCGTGATCGCCACGGAAGAAAACGGGGCCACCAGCCTGAACGTGCTGGAAGGCGAAGTGGAGGTCACTCCGATCGGTGGAGGCGCCCCGATCGCAGCCAAAGCGGGCACCAAGGTGGACATCCCCTACCTGCAAGTTCCGGTGGTCAAGCAGTACGACGACCCGGAGGCCTTGCGCGAGGAGATCCTCAACTCGAGCGAGTGGCAAGACTTCCAGAGGGCCATGGACATCGTGCGCACCATCTCGAGCTACAGCTACATCCCCGGCAACATCGGATTGGGCACTGCCGGCGAAGCTTTCTACTACGCCGGCACGGTCAGCAATTTCATCTCCAACCCCGAGCAGGCCGCTCTCGACCTGGCAGCCAGCTACGTGCCGGGAGGGGGCTACCTGGGATACATCCCCCGCAACTCGGGGCCCAAGAAGCCCGACTTCCCCACCAATCCGATGCCGGCCAACAGCATGTCTGTTTCTGGCCCGCCCAGCTTCAGCTGGACTGCGGTGGAGAAAGCCCGAGAGTACCTACTCCTGCTCAGCCGAGAAGAGCAGATGGGCAACCTTGACTGGGCCACCAAGACCACCAGTACCAGCGTGAGCTATCCAACCGAAGCCGCTCCCCTGCCGGCAGGCACCTACTACTGGCGCGTCATGGGCCTGGACAAAGAGGGGAAACCCATGGGAAAGGCCACCCAGAGCGTCTTCGTGACCGAAGGATGGGGGGCTCCGCCCGCGCCAGACCCGTCCACCCAGCCGGCGCCCGATCCGGCCTTGCCCGCTCCCACGCCTTAGTCCTCGGCCCGCGATGCTGAGTCGGCCCACCCTGGTTCTGGGTTGCGTGTTACTCGGCGTCGTGCTCTCGCTGCTGCCGTGGGTGGACCGGTTGGAGCTGGCTCTCTACGACCTGCGCATCGAGTTCATCCAGGAGGAAGTGCGGGGGGTGGGCCTGCGACTTCATCCGGCCATCCAGATGGTGGGGCTCGATGATGCCACAGCCAAACTCGATCTCTACCCAAGTTGGAGCCAGGTCAAAGGTGAGCGGTGGGGCTCGCAGCACCTGGCCAGGGTTATCGCGGAGCTCTACGGCCGAGGAGCCAAAGGGGTTCTCTATCTTCAGTCCGAGCCCGACCGCGGGGTCAATGCCGACCAGTGCCGCTGGCGCCTGCCAGAGGCACTGAGCCAGGTGCATGCGGGAACCGGAATTCTGCTCCGCGGACTACGGCTGCGCCAAGCGGACGGAAAATTTTTGCCCGACTGGCGCGATAGACTTGAGGGAGACTTTGTTCCAGCCGGCTCGGTTGACTTTGCAGCCGACCAGGATGGTGTGGTCCGTCAGGCCTACCTGGCGACGCGTCTGCCAGAGACTTTAAGCCCCATGCCCTCGGGCGCGCTCCTCCTGCTCGCCCGCCTGCTCAACGTGCCCCCCGAGACCATTCAGTACGGCCCCGACTGGATCCGGGTTGGCCCGCGACTGATTCCGACGACCAGTGACTATGCTCTAAGAATTCGACCGCTCAATCCTCGCAGTCTCAGGCTGTCCGACCTTAAAGAGCATGAGTTGGAGGGCATCCGCGTCGAGTACCTCACCCCAGTGTCTGCTTTCCGTCTGCTCGACCTCGAGGATCCGCTCTATCAATTTGTCCCCGGCAAGGTCTTTGTGATCGGGAATTTCCAGTACGACGCCACCGACCAGGTGATGACCACCTACCAGCGCATGAAGGCCATCCAATTCCAGGCCTGCGTGCTGGATACCCTGCTGTCGGGATGGTATCTGCAGTCTCCTCCTGGCTGGTTCCAGGGAGTTCTTCTGGTGGCAGGCACCTTCATCATCGTAGCCTACGCGGCGCTCAGACGACCTCTGTTCGCTCTCCTGGTCGTGGCCACAGGGTTCGGCTTGCACATCGGGGTCAACCTGATCCTGTTTGAGAGAGGCACCTATCTCAACCTGGCCCGTCCCCTGGTCGCACTCCTAACATCCTCGCTGGCTCTGGTCGCCCTCCAACTGGTCACCCTGATGCGGAACTTGCGAAAATTTGGCGGCAAGAGTGCTTTCGAGGCGGCCAGAAGTCTGGACGACTCTGGTCTGAACGTGATCCGAGAGCAAGTGGCTACCATCCTTTTCTGCAATGTTCCCGAGGTCGTCAGGCGTCTGGAGAAGGCCGATTCGCCCGACTACTTCCGTCGTCGACAAGAATTCTCGATGCTGCTCAACGACGTGGCAGTTGAGAACCGGGGCATTGTGCTGGACTTTCAAGGCGATGCCCCGATGATCGGGTTTAACACCGAGTTGCAGAAGTCAGACCCTCAGCACGCCTACCATGCCGTCCGTGCCAGTCTTGAGATCATCGCCATGCAGGATAAGTTGTGCCACCTGTGGTGGGATATCGACGATAGCGAAACGGTGACTATTCGTTGCGGAGTGGCTACCGGCCCGGTGGCTATCGGTCAGGTGGGGGCCCGTTCCAGCAAACTGGCTTCGGCAGCGATCGGTGACACCACGAACGTAGCCGCCCGCCTGCTCGGGGCCGCCAAGCGCATGAACGTGGAAGTCCTGGTCTCGGAAGAAACGCGTACTCTCTGTCTAAATCGCTTCAATTTCGAAGACATCCCTCCCATCACCCTGAAAGGGAAGAGCCAACCGGTCCCCGTAGCACGAGTGAAACCGTGAGGAGCTCGCGCCTTTACCGCACCTTCCTCCCCTTACTCGTGGCCTTGCTCGGCTGGCTGACCCAGTTCCCCCTGGGGGGATCCCTCGACCGTTTGGAAGCCTATCCTTACGACCTGGCCATGGCTCACCTGGCTCGACCGAGACAGGGCGCCAAGATCATCCTGGCCGGGATCGACGACGAGACGCACCGACAGGGCCGTTTCAACCGATTGGAGCACGCCAACTTCTTGCTTAACATGCGAGAGCACGGTGCCCGGGTTGTTTTCCTGGACTTGCTCTTCGACGCTCCCCGAGGTGAGGAGATCGATGCCGCGCTGACCGAGGCCGTCAATGAGACGAACCTGACTGTGCTGGCCTGCAACATCTCCTTGCAGGACAACCAGCTCAAGGAAGGCGAGCGGGTCCTCCGCCGCGAGCGCCTGATTGAAAGCTTGGAGGCCTCCTTTGCGGACGGGAAAGCCCTGCCGGGCCTGATCAATTGCTATCCCGACCCGGTCGACCAGACCATCCGCAGCGCCGCCCTGGCCGTCCGTCTACGCGATGAGGACGGCGCAGAGGAAACCTGGCCAGCAGCAGCTCTGGCCCTGTACGCTCGCTTGAACCACCTGGCCCTGCGCGACATCGTCTACGACGAGGAAGCAGACCGGATTATCGCCCCCCCGACCAGTATTCCGATCTCGATCCGCTCGACCGGCGACTCGACCCGGTTCATGCTGCCGATCTACTACCTCGCCCGAGCCACCGGACCGAATCGGACTCCTTCCTCCGAAGCCCTGAAGGTCATTGCTTACCACCAGTTGCTCGATGCCGATAGCCCTGCCCTTTCGCAGGTCAGGGACGCCATCGTGGTCGTGGGCGACAACACCGATGGCGATACCGACCTCTACGCGACGCCAGTCGGTCTGATGAAGGGATTTGAGATCCATGCCCAGATCCTCAACACCTTGCTTACCGAGTCCTACGCGCGACCATTGCCAGGCTGGCTGATCGGCCTGACCAGCTATTTGCTCAGTCTTACCCTGGCCATGGCCGTCCTTCGCTCGCGCTCCAAGTGGAGCGCCCTCTTCTGGTCCGTGGCCCTCCTCGGGGCAACTCTGGGAGCCTACGCGTCTTGCCTGTGCCTGGGTTGGCAGGCTCGCATCGCTGGAGCCATCGCAACTTACCTGGTCACTTTGATGCTGGCCACCTTCGCCCGCCTTCTCCTGACGGCCCAAGTGCTGCAGCGATTCATTCCGCCAGAAGTTGTCAGCGCGGTAATGGCCGCCGGCAGAGCCAAGCCTCGCCACGAAGTCGCAACTATCATCGTGACCGATATCCGGGGCTACACCACCCTGTCCGAGAACAGAACTCCGGCGCAGATCCTCAGGTTGCTCAACGAGTATCACAGCGTCACGGTGGCCATCTACGAAAAGCATGGCGGCCGGGCCCTCACCTACCAGGGAGACGCTCAGATCATCGCCTTCCTCCAGAAAAAGCAGCGCAATCCTCCCGCCGCGGCCATTCGAGCAGCATATGAGATGCAGAAAGCCGTCGATATCCTCAGAGAGCGCTGGGGCATCTTCAATCGCTCCGAATTCGATGTGGGCGCGGCTGTCTGTACCGGCCCGCTCACCATCGGAGAGATCGGCACCACCGGCTCAGGTCGAGCCGAGTACACAGTCATCGGTGAAACCGTAAGACTGGCCCACAAAATTCAATCATTGAGCCAGGTTTTGCGCAGTAACGTGCTGATGGACGAAATCAGCTTCCACGCCTCCAAGCTCTCCATGCACGTGGACGAGTTCAAAAATCGCCAGTTAGACGGTGTAGAGCTGCCGGTCACCCTCTACGGGCTTCGTTCGCTGGTCAGGCCGGGCAAAGCCGGTTAGCTTTGCGTCCGGCTCCAAGAAGGCCGAACCCCGGGTGGAGGAGTGGGGAGGATTCTCCTCCACCCGGGGTCAGTTCTCGGGCGCGGGAACGCGCTTCTGGGACCGCCAATCAGCCGCCAGGGGGGGCAGAACGGCCAACCGAGCGGTCTGTCCGCGCTGCGGCGCGGAGCTGGCCTGAGGGGCGCTGGAAGGAGACTCAGCGCCTGGGATCAGACCTTGCCGAGCACCCAGATGCTGCTCAGCATCAGCGCCAGGGAGAGCCCGAAGCAGGCCCCCTCTCTGAGCTCGGTGCAGCGAGCCAGGCGGCCCATCTGGCAGAGCAGGCGGCGGAATGCCCGCTCGAAGTGTCGACGCCGGCGGCGGTCATGCATGCGCGGCATCATCCAGGTCTGAGGGCGACGAGGGGTGACGGGTTTCCAGGGCAGTTCCAGGGGAATGGTCTGAGTGCTCATGGCGGTCTTGTTCCTCCAAGATCGTTCTCTTTTTGTGTGTGTGTTCCGTGTCTTCAGGCGGTTCCGGCAGTTGGAGCAACCGGATGCGGGAAGGACTCCAGCACCGTGCTGCCCGGAAAAAGCTCGAGAGCTCGCATCACGAACGCGGCGTGGGGCGTGCGCCGACGCGCTGTGCGCGAACGCTGGGGGGTCGCTGTGCGCCAGTCACCCTGGGGCACAGTAGTGGTCTTTTGAGCAAAAGAAGGCTTAAGAGGTGACATTACTTGCATCCTCCGAAGAAAATCTAAGGGGCTGGGGGCGCTAGAGGTATTTGCGGATCAGAGCGGTGACCCGACCGAGCAACTGGAGCGGTTGACTCTCGGTCACGATTATATCTGCAAAATCGGGGTTGTCGGAGCGCAGGACCACTCGCTCTTTCTCGCGCCAAAAACGCTTCACTGTGGCCTCGTCGTCGATCAGCGCCACAACGATCTCTCCCTGGTTGGCCGTGGAGCGCTTCTCGACCAGAACCAGGTCACCCGGTTGGATGGCCTCTGCCATACTGCGACCGCGAACGCGCAGCAGAAAGCTCTCTCCGCTGACGCCCAGCCAATCGCTTCGAATGGGGAGACGGTCCTCCACATTCTCTACGGCGGTAATGGGCAGACCGGCCGCCACCTCACCTAGCAGAGGCACCATCTGGACATCGTCCTCGCCAGGTCGCCCATCGAGTAAATGAGGGGCGATTTGGATGGCCCGCGCCTTGGAGTCGCGCCGAATGAATCCCTTCTTCTCGAGCGCCTCCAGGTGTCGCTGCACACCCTGGGTGGAGTTGAGGTGAAAGTGAGCCGAAATCTCCCGGATCGACGGGGCGTAGCCTCGCTCACGCACCGTTTCGATCAAGAAGCTCAGGACCTCGTCTTGTCGGGCAGTAATCTCTCGGGTCATCTTCGCCTCCAGGTAGTGAACATTTGTCCACCTTCTAAACAGATAGTAGTGGACAGGCGTTCACCTGTCAAGGGTATGATGGAATTTTTTTTCAATATCGCTCTCCAACGCGGGCCTGATGGCTTCGTGTCGTCATCAGCGGGAGGGGCCTGAGTGCAGGTCGAAAGTATTCCCGCCAGAGATGTTCAGAGCTTTTTCCTGGCCAGATGGTAGATCGATAAGATGATGTTGCAGCGCCAAGATCGGGCCGCGAAAGGCCCGGAGGACTAGATTCGCAGTCTGCTCCAAAGGCTCCTGACCCTTCGGGAGCTCTTGGCTGGCCTGCCACGCATCCCGTGGCTCCGCCGCGCATTTCACTGCTTCTGGATTTTTGCCGGCCTGCTCCTGATTCTCTCGGTCGAGTTCTGGTCCGCTCCCCCCCCTTTGACCGTGGGCCAGGTCAGTCCCCGAGACGTCATCGCCCCACGCACGGTTGAGGTCGTCAATGACCGGGCCACTCAGTCCGCGCGCCAGGAAGCGGCCGAAAAGGTCGAGCCCCAATACGCTTACGACCCCATGCCCGAGAAGGTATCCGAGCGCAAAGTTGAGGATACCTTTGCGGTTCTTAAGAAGATGGCCGCCGCCTACCAGAACCTCCCGAGCGAAGAGTCCGAGCCCGAAATCGAGCGGCTCAAGAAAGACATCCCATTCCTGCCCAAGAACAGCACCCTCACGGTGCTCTTGATCTCGAGCCCCGAGACTTTGCAGCAACTCGAGACCACCACCCGCCAGTTGCTCTGGAGAGTACAACACAATGGGGTGCGCGAAGACCGACTGACCCAGGCCCGCCAGACGATCGCCTCGGACGCCGAGAAGATGCCTCAGCTTGGTCCCGAGCAGGTCCTGGCCGTGACCGAGATCGCAAACGGGTGCTTGCTCTTCAACCTGAGCCTGGATATGGAAGCCACGATTCGCGAACAGCAGGCGGCCATGAATCGAGTCGAGCCAGTCCGCAAGATCATCCAGAAGGGCTACAAAATTGTCGGCAAGGGCGAGATGGTAGCGCCCGAGCACCTGCGCGAGATGCAAGAGTTGGGCCTGCACTCCTCCTGGAATATGGCCCGTTTCGGTGGGTATGCTCTTCTGGTAATCAGCATGATGACCCTGGTCGCCCTTTATCTACGCCGCCAGCAGAAGGCCATCTACGAATCGGACCGGATGCTGGCTCTGACCGGATTCCTCGTGATCGCAGTAGCAGCAACCACCCGCTCTCTGACCGGCCTATCTCCCTATCTGGCACCGGTGGTGACGGCTTCCATCCTGCTGGTATTGCTGGTGGAGGCCCGTCTGGCCCTGATGGTCACTGTCTTCCTGTCGGCCCTGATCGGAGTCGAAACCGAGAACCTGGCCGCAGCCATCGTCAGTCTCCTGACCGGAGTCTCGGGCCTGCTGGCCGTCTCGCGAGCTCAACAGCGAGCCAGCCTGATTACGGCCTCTCTGGTCGTGGTCTTCACCAACGCTCTGGGAGCGCTCACCTTCAGCCTGATCGCCACCGATGACCTGAATACCACCTTGAATGCGCTGGCTTTCGCCAGTCTGAACGGGCTGACATCCACGCTGGTGGCGGTTGGCGCTCTACCCCTGCTGGAGAACTTGTTCGGAATCACGACCAACTTCCGCCTGCTGGAAATCTCCAACCCGAGCGAGCCCTTGCTGCAGAAGTTGCTCAAGGAAGCACCGGGCACCTATCAGCATTCCATCATGGTGGCCAATCTGGCTGAAGCCGCCGCCCAGGCGGTTGGGGCGGACGCCTTGCTGTGCAAGGTCGGCGCCTACTACCACGACATTGGCAAAATCAAACGTCCACGCTTCTTCGTGGAGAACCAGACCGGGCATGACAATCCCCATGACCGTCTCAACCCCAATCTTTCCACCCTGATCATCATCTCTCACGTCAAAGATGGCCTGGAGCTCGCCCGTCAACATAAACTTCCCGATGTCATCCAGCAATTCATCGCCGAGCATCACGGTACGAGCCTGGTGGCCTACTTCTACCATCAGGCCATCAGCCGGGCCACCGAGCCGGTGTTTGAGGAAGACTTCCGTTATCACGGCCCCAAGCCATCCCTTCGCGAAACCGGCATCGTCTTGCTGTGCGACGGCATCGAGGCGGCAGCCCGTACTCTGCCATCGCCGACCCCCGAAGCCATCACTGAGCTGGTCCACAAGATGACTCGCCAATGTCTCGAGGACGGCCAGCTTGACGAGTGCGACCTCTCTTTCAAGGATATCACCGCCATCCGCGAATCTCTGATTCGCTCGCTCAAAGGCATCTATCACACCCGAATCGAGTATCCCGAGCCCAGCTCGCTGACTTCACCTCGAAGACAGAACGTAACCAGCCTGCGCAAGAAGGCGTGAGTGATGGCTGCCCTCCAGGTATGGGTCAATCAGCTCAAGGTACCGCGCAATGATCGATTCCCCATCGCGTTCTTGCGCATGGTGGTCCGCTATGCGGCCGAGGAGGGCGGCTGCTCGGGGCCCGCTGAGATCAGCCTGACGCTTACCGACGATCCTTCCATCCACCAGCTCAATCTCGACTACCGCGGTAAGGACACCCCCACCGACGTACTCGCATTCGCCCAGGAAAGCTCGCCCGGCCCCACCAGAATCCTGGGGGACGTCATCGTCTCGCTGGATACCGCCCGACGACAGGCCGCCCACCAGGGCTGCCCTCTTCGCCGTGAGGTGGCCTGGCTGGTCAGCCATGGCATCCTCCACCTTCTGGGCTTTGACCACCGTGACGAGCACGAGCTCGCGGCGATGCGCGCGCGCGAGCGCGCGGTGCTCGAGCGACTCGGCCTGGGTCCACTACCGTGAGCGAGCAGGTAGAAGAAGACGTCCCGCTGCCGCGCCGGCAGGTCTTTCTCCCCCCCCCCGTGGGACAACGCAAGAACCCTTCCCTGATGAGTAGCCTGGATCACGCCGCCGAAGGCCTGGTCTATGCCGTGCGTCGCGAGCGCAACCTCAAGATTCACTTTGTAATGGCCGTCGCCGCGCTGTTGCTGTGTCTGGGGCTCGACCTGAACGCACTGCAGCTCCTCTGCGTAGCCTTTGCCATCGTGCTGGTCATCATCACCGAACTGATCAACACGGCTATTGAAACCATGATCAACCTGATGACAACGGCCCACCACCCGCTCGCCAAAGTCGCCAAAGACGTCAGTGCGGGGGCGGTACTGGTCGCCTCCATCAACGCTCTGGTGGTGGCCTATCTGGTGCTGTTGCCACCGCTCATGCAGATGTTCCACCGCTCCGAAAGCATCATTCTCCGAGTGCAAAAGCACCCGGCTCACGCCGTGGCTCTGACCATCGCTCTTATCCTGGTGGCCGTGTTGGTGGCCAAAGCCGTAGGCCAGCGCGGGACCTTCACCAAAGGTGGTCTGGTCAGCGGTCACGCGGCCCTGGCCTTCGGGTCGGCCACCGCCATCGTGCTGATCACTCGCCAGCCGCTGGTGGCCGGCCTGGCCCTCCTGATGTCGGCGCTGGTAGCCCATAGTCGGGTCGAGGCGGGCATTCACCACTGGCGGGAAGTTGCTTTGGGTGCCCTGTGTGGCACCACCCTGAGCCTGATCGTCTTTTACCTCTTCCAGGTCATCGGCCATTGACAGCCGGTTAACATCCTGGTAACATAAGTCACCCGGGCCCAAGTTCGCCGGGAGGGGTCATTCTCCGAAACCGAGGTGACCCGTATGCAACAGCCCCCGAACAAGCTCCACTATGTATCACTAATCCAACTCGCTCAAAGCGTTCCCCGCCAGCACTCCTTGTGCCTGACCCAGCTCCCGCTCTGGGAGAGGCGCCTGACCTGGCACCGCCTCATCCTTTTGGCCCTGACCCTGCTGACCGTTGTCGCCTTCAACCTTTCCTTCGTGTGGGGTTTTCCGGCCCTCCTGGTCTTATCGCTCCACGCCCTGTGTGGATCGTCCTTCAGCCAGCCGCTTGCTCAGTGGCAGCGCTGCCAGCAGACGCTGGAGCGACTGGGCAGCCTGGTGGAGGCCCTGCAGAAACTCAACCTGAGCGAGGTAGAGGTGATTGCCGACTGTGTGCCTCTCAAGCGAGAGGAGACTCTGATCTGGCGTAAAGAAGTGGGCTCTGACATCGAGAAGCTTTATCAGGTCAACTGGGTTAGCATCAGCTCGCCTGGATTGAAGGTTCGGCTGATCGATGCCTTGCACGAGCTCGAGCGCTCGGGCGCCTGCCCAGAATACGGAGCCGGTTCCTCTTGCGAGACGACAGCCAGCTCAGCGGTCGAAATCGAACTGAGCCGAACCGAGCCCCTGGGCCTCGAACGGCTCCGTCACCGTATCTACGCGCATAAGGCCGGCCCGCGGCCCGAGCTTTATGCAGATTCCGACCGCCTGAGAATCGTGTGGAGTTGGGAACGAGA
Source organism: uncultured Burkholderiales bacterium (assembly GCA_964471395.1). Taxonomy (GTDB): domain Bacteria; phylum Vulcanimicrobiota; class Xenobia; order Xenobiales; family QWHO01; genus QWHO01. The sequence goes on from CAYYHB010000034.1 coordinate 28,864, forward strand.
GGCTACCCCCGGCATGCTTTTGGAGGCCCTGGCCTGGTTCAGCCTCTGGTCACGCACGCTGGACCGACCAGAGCTCGCTCCCTGCCCCGGCTGTGATGCCGAGCTGGTCGAAGGCTCCTGCCCGAGCTGCGGGGGCGCTGGGACCGGGAACCCGACTCGAGTCCAGTTTACGAGGGCACCATCCCGGAGGAGCCAGGCTCTGCCAGCCTGCGACCGGCTGATGGAGATTTCGCACGGGCTGCCCTGATTGCCCGGGCTTCCTGGTTTCCAGGAACTTTCAGGCACACCCAGTATGCTGAGGGCATGAACGTCCAGGTCACCGCTCTGCAGTCCACCACAGCCACCCGCCCTGTCCGTGAATCCTGGGAGGTCAATGGCCAGCACTTCGGCTCTACCGCCGAGTTGGTCGACAAGGTGCAACTGGCTGGGCCCGAGCTGGGCATTTACCGCCGCACCGAGCTGGCTCCTCCCAACCGCAAGAAGGGGGCCCTGATCGGCGCAGGGGTAGGGCTGGTGGCCAGTGCTCTCCTGGGGGCCTCCAGCCCTGGTCTGCTGGTGGGGCTGTTGGCCGGCGCCGCGGTGGGCGCGGCCGCAGCCCGTCCTCGAGAAGTCGACAAGGCTGTCACCGGCACGCTGCAACGCAGTGGCCAGGACCTGACCTTCATCCCCAACAACGACGACACCCGCAGTCTTACCCTGCAGCCCGGCACCTCGCTGTCTGGAGCTTTGCAGCCCAAAGATCCCAACGGCCTGAGCCTGGACCAGATCCGTCAGCTGCCCGAGTTCGGCTGGACCGTCCCCACCCGCGACGCTCAGGTCGAGCGGCTCAAGAAGGAGGAGTTCGACGTCATCGTCATCGGCGGTGGCGCCACCGGCACCGGCACCGCGATGGAAGCCGCCCGCCGTGGCCTCAAAGTGGCCATGCTGGAAGCCTGGGACTTCTCGACTGGCACCTCCAGCCGCAGCACCAAGCTGATCCACGGCGGCGTGCGCTACCTCGAGAAAGCCGTAAAAAAGCTCGACAAGGAGCAGTACGACCTGGTCCAGGAGGGCCTGCAGGAGCGCTCCAGCTTCCTTGAGATGGCCCCCCACCTGACCGACGAGCTGCGCCTGGTGACGCCCTGCTACAAGTATTATGAGGTGCCCTACTATTTCGCTGGACTGTGGCTCTACGACCGCATCGCCGGCCAGGCCGGGCTATCAGCCACCGAGGTGCTCTCAGCCAAAGAGGCCGCCAAGCAGTTCCCGATGCTCAAGACCGAGGGTTTGAAGGGCGCTATCGCTTACTCCGACGGCGAGTTCAACGACTCGCGCATGAACGTGGGGCTGGCCCTGACCGCCGCCGCCCACGGAGCGGCCGTGGCCAACTACACCGAGGTGGTCTCGCTGACCAAGGACGCCAGCGGCAAGGTGGTGGGCCTGGAGGCTCGCGACAAGCGCACCGGCGAGACCTTTTCCATCAAGGGAAAGTCCGTCATCAACGCCACCGGCCCCTTCATCGACAAGATCCGCCAAATGGATGACCCCCAGACGCCCGAGTTGGTGGTTCCCAGCGCCGGCACCCATATCTTCGTGCAGAACCTGAAGGTGCCCGAGGGGCTGCTCATCCCCTCGGCCCCCAACGGCTCGGTGGCCTTCTTCAAGCCTTTCGAGGGGGGCACAGTGGTGGGCACCACCGAGGAGAAAACCTCTCTCACCATCGAGCCAAACACTACCCAGCAAGAAGTCGACTACCTGCGCGACCTGGCCAACAGCTACCTTGGCCCCAACCACCAGATCCAGCCCCAGGACGTGACCTCGGTCTGGACCGGCATCCGCCCCCTGGTCAAGGACCCGGCCAAGACCAACACCGCCGAGTTGTGCCGCAACCACCTGGTGGATGTCTCCAAATCGGGTCTGGTGACCATCGGGGGGGGCAAGTGGACCAGCTTCGCCCGCATGGCCCAGGACGTGGTGGACGCCACCATCAAGAGCGCCGGCCTGCCCGATCTGCCCACCCAGCGCGATGGAGCCCGCATCATCGGCGCCCACGGCTACTCCGAGGGCCTGGCCGCCCGCCTGGCCCAGCAGTACGGTCTGGACGCCGAGGTCTCGCTGCACCTGGCCAAAAATTACGGTGATCGGGCCATCCAGGTGGCCGACCTGGGTCTCAACCAGCGCCTGCACCCCGATCACCCTTACGTGGAGGGCGAGGTTATCCATGCGGTTCGCCACGAGATGGCGGTGACCCCGGTGGACGTGCTCTCGCGTCGCACCCGCCTCTCGTTCCTGGATGAAGCCGCCGTGCGAACGGTGCTGCCGCGCGTGGTGCAACTGATGGCTCCCGAGGCTGGCTGGGATCAGGCCCAGGCCGCCCGTGAGCTGAAGGACTCGCAGGACTACTTCGCCCGCAACGGCATGGCCGCGCTGCAGGCTCCCATCAAGCAGCCCTAACGAACGAAGAGCCGCTGGATGTAGTGGTTCATCTGGACGTACCACCACTCCCAGTCGTGAGCCACGTCATGGCCCCACAGGTCGTAGTTGTGGGGAATCCCGACCTGATCGAGCACGTCATGGATGCGCTTGGACCAGTGCACCCGCTCCCAGGGGCCCTGGCCGCAGATCACGTTGATGGAGCACTTCCTGAGGGCAGCGCGATGCTCGCGGGAAGCGTTGGGCAGATAGGTGGTGGGGTTCTGCCAGTAGCAATTGTCGTCGAAGTAGTTCTCGAAGTACTGACTCATGTCGTAGATGCCGCTCATGAAGATCCCCCAGAGGAAGGCATCCGGATGGCGAAACATCGTGTTGGATGCGTGGAAAGCACCCAGGCTGGCCCCGGCGGTGGCCACCGGCAGCTTGCCCTGGCAGTCCTCGTGGATGATCCCCAGAAGTTCGCTGGCGATGTAAGCATCGTAGGCCGCCTGGCGAGCCAGGCGCTCTTTGACGCTGATCTCGTAGTTGAACCAGCTCTGGCGGTTGATGGAGTCGATGCTGAAAATTTTGACGTGACCGGCCTTGATGTGGCCGCGCAGAGCGTCGATCATCCCATGGCGTTCGAGCTCTTCGAAGTCAGCCGAGGCGGTGGGAAAGAACAGCAGGGGAACTCCAAAGTGCCCATAAATCGAGACCGGCATCGTCTGACCCAGAATGCGACTGTGGGGGAAGTATTTCTTGATGCGCATGGTTTAGCTCCTCAAAGCGAGAGTGATGGGGAGGTTCTTACCGCTCCTGCCTGCGTTTGCCGGTGGGCAGATCATGGTAGGTTTGGCGCAGAGCGCTCAGGGGCAGGCGAAACGGCGAGGCCCACCGTCTCGTAACTGGACCGCATGAGCTCGTCAAAGGTCTTCTCCATGGAACTCTGGCTGTTCTTGAAGCGAAGGGAGCTCCCTTCTCGAGCCGAGCGCACCGCTCGCGCCCTCGCCAAGTCTTGGTCAAGTCTGGGTCAAGCTTCCACTTTGAGCCGCAAAGCACGCCCCCCCCGACCAACAAAAAACCCCGCCGTTGCGGGGCTCTCGGTGGTGGGCGAAAAGGGACTCGAACCCCTGACCCCCTGCTTGTAAGGCAGGT
>CAYYHB010000035.1:0-32242 GCA_964471395.1 uncultured Burkholderiales bacterium
ACCTGACCCTGCGTCTACTCGCGCGTGACGAGATAGCGCCGCACGAGATCACCCCTCGAGACCATGCCCACCAGCTTGCCATCCTCCAGGACCGGGACGTGGCGGACCTTCTCTTCCACCATCAGGTCGGCGACGTTGGCCACGGGCGTGTCCACCGATGTGGTATGAACCGGGGAGGTCATCAGCTCCTTGACCAGCACGGCCGTGATCTTTCTCAACGTCTCATCGAGAGACTCTCCTCCCGGCAGAGGAATGACCGCGCCCAGGATGCTCAACACAGGCGGGTAATGAGGGTGGGCCACCCGCACCAGCAGATCACTCTCGGTCAGAATACCACAGGGCGCGTCCTCTTCGTCTACCACCACCACCGCGCCAAGGTTGTGCTCGGCCATCAACCGGACGGCCTCGCCCACGCTGGCCTCGGGGCCCACCCGGATGACCGGGTGGCTCATGATGTCGCGGGCCACCATCCTCAGGGCTGCGCTTGGACCGGCACCACCTTGCCGTTGATGTTGATCTGGTAGTCTTCGGTCTTCCTGGACGGAGTCACGGTGAGGTCGGACACCTTGGACCCGGCAGCGATCTTGCGCACCTGGGCCTCTGCCCGAGCAGCGTCGCGCTCGTTATAAACCGCGTTGGGCGAGTAGCCCGGCCAGTAAACGGTATCGTTGACAGAGCGGTTGACCCAAATTGCGCCTTCGGAATTGAGAAACTGCATCTCGAAGTCGTTCAGCCTCGGGTCAACCTCGGTGGCGGCGGAAGGTTTGCTCTGCTCAGTCTGCGCCCCCACCGGAGCGCTGGCCAGCGCTCCCACCACAGCCAACAGGATCAGAGTCTTCAACATGTGTATATTTCCTCCATGTGCCTCAATCGGCTTTCTCTTCGGGAAGGCCGCGTCCCTGCGCATGGTTCAAAAGGCTGGCGAGCAGCGTGCCCTGCTCGACCGCGTCAGCCAGGGCGTTGTGAGCGTTGGGATTGTGGGGCTTGGGAATGCCTGCTCGGCGCATGGCCCGGCTCAGGTCCTTGCGTGAGCAGCCGAGCAAGCCCAGGGCGTAGCTGGCGATGTCAAAGCCACTGTGGCCCAGCGGATTTCGACCAAGGAATTTCTGGCAATACCAGCCCACGTAGGGCAGATCGAAGCTGGACGGCCAGGCAGCCCCAACGGCCTGCCCGTAACGCTTCTCAAGGCCAGCGTAATAGGCTGCAAAGCGCTCCATTGCCAGAGCCGGAGCCAGGCCGTGCTCGGAGAGATAATCACAGCTCAGACCATGCACGGCCGTCGCTTCAGCCATCTCGCCAGCCCCGGCCAGGGGTTTGAGCTCGACATAGAACTCCGATCCCTCCGCCAGCTTCCAGATACCCTGACACACCACCGCCACCGCGCCTACGCTGACCAGGCTGAAGAGGCCCGGGAACGGGCCGGAGGCCTCCACGTCCAGACTCAGATAGAACATCGGTCGGCCTTCTCAGCTGACAGGAGGAGTCCTGGCAGCTGAGAAGCAGGCCTGACCATGCAGATCACGACCTTCCATCAATCGCTGTCCGAGCTGAAGACCGAGTTGCTCGTGCTCGTGCTCGACCCCAACGAGAGGCTTTTCGACCTGGAGCACCCCTCGCTTGAAAGCCGTTTACGCGAAATTCAGTCGGGCTTCGAGCAAGAGCGGATCAGCCGCGAAGTGCTCTTCGAGCTCGAAGGCGTGGGCCCCGTCGTGGTCTTCTCGACCCTCACCGAAAAAGCGTTCAGCCTCTGGGAGAACCTGAAGACCTTCACCGCCCGAGCCCTGCGCCTGGCGGCCGAGACCGGCCGGCGCAAGGTGACGGTTGCCCTGAACAGCCCCGAGTTGGCGGGCCGCTGCGTGGAGGGGGCATTCCTGGGCACCTATGCCTTCGAGACCTATCGCCGCGAGCCGAAGAAGCGCTTTGAGGACTTCACTCTCGAACTGATGGTGCCAGCCTCCGAGGACCTCGGGGGACGCCTGGAGGCCGCCCGAACCATCGCCGAGGCGGTCAACCTGGCCCGCGACCTTTCCAACGAGCCAGCCAACACCCTCGTCCCTGAGACTCTTGCCCGGCGTGCCCAGGACATCGCCGACCGTCACGGCCTGGAATGCGAGATATGGCGAGAGGATGAACTGGCCGCCCAGCGCTGCACAGGGCTACTGGCGGTGGGGGCTGGCTCGCAGCAAGCCCCACGAATGATTCGGCTAGCCCGGCCGGTGGAGGGCTCGGCCCACCACCTGGTGCTGGTTGGAAAGGGGGTGACCTTTGACTCCGGCGGAGTTTCCATCAAGCCCGCCGCGGGGATGGAAATGATGAAGGGTGACATGTCCGGGGCAGCGGCGGTAATGGGAGCCATGGAGGCACTCGGTAAGCTGGGTGCCCCCGTCAGCGTCACAGCCCTGATTTGCGCGGCCGAGAACCTGCTCGACGGGAAGGCCCAGCGTCCTGGCGACATCCTGGTCTATCCCAACGGCAAGTCCGTTCAGGTCGAGAACACCGATGCGGAAGGCCGGCTGATCCTGGCTGACGGGTTGATCCGATGCGGCGCCCTGAAGGCAACTCACGTCCTCGACCTGGCCACTCTCACGGGAGCCTGCGTCCGAGCGCTGGGGCCATCTTTCACCGGCCTCATGGGCAATGCCCGCGAGTTGGTCAACGCCGTCACTCGGGCCGGGGGCAATCACGGAGAGTCGTATTGGAAGCTCCCGCTGCCCATGGAGTACAAAGAGATGCTCAAGTGCTCGGTGGCCGACCTGAACAACGTGGGCGGTCAGTACGGCGGGGCCATTACCGCGGGCCTCTTCTTGCAAGAGTTCGTGCCCGAGAAAGTAGCCTGGGCCCACCTCGACATCGCGGGCACATTCTGGCGCGAGAAACCCTGGAAGTATTTCCAGGAGGGACCCACCGGGGTTGGAGTGCGGACCCTGGTGGAGCTCGCCCGAAATTGGCCCGATTACATCAGCGGTTGACGGCGGTACCCTTGAGCTCGTCGATGCGGTCGAGGTGGAAGACGGTCTCCAGGGGCACGACCTCCATCCAGTTGTCGGCGATGAACTGATTGAGCTCAAGGGTGAAGGGATCGCTGGTCGAGGCGGCCTGCTCCATCACCTTGTCCATGCTCTCGGCCTTGGTATAAAAGAGCAGGTAGTCGTCGGTATAGACCCGCTCGAAAAAGGCCGACTCGATCACCATGGTCTCACGCCGCATGGCCGCCAGAGCCTCAGGTCGCTTGGTCAAGCCCTTCAGCCATTCGAGCACCTGGGCGGTGCAACCGGGCCGAATCTTGATACGCAAGAGTTGGCTGTGATACTTGTCTTCGAAGGCCACGATAGTTGTGCTCCTTTGCCGTTTCCCCGCCATGCCAGGCTTCCTCGAAGTCCGGGCGCAGTCCTTCGCGGGCACGGGAAACCGGCCGGCGGAAGCGAACCTCCCTTCCCATGCGATTCTGGACCCTGATTTTGGCCCTGCTTCTCCTGGCCGCGGCTCCGCTGCCCGAGGGGCGCCTATCGCTCGATCTGCAGCGCCAACTGGCAGGCCCGGTCAATCTGTGCCTGGCTCCCCACAGCCTGGCCGATGCACTGCTCATGGTCGGCGAGGGCGCCGAGGGAGCCACCCGGCAGGAATTCGAGGCCCTGCTCGGCCCCCTGGACGGGCCGGCCGCTCGCTCCCGCAATCTGAGCCTGCCGGTCGTCACCGCCACCCGTCTCTGGGTGGACAAAGCCTTCCCCGTCCTGCCTTCCTACCAGGCGTTCTGCACGGAAAACTTTCGAGCCGAGGCTGGACAGGTGGACTTCCGCCAGCCTTTGAAGGCCATCGAGGAGATCAACCGCTGGGTGGCCCTGCAAACCGAAGGCAAGATCGAGAAGCTGCTCAACCCGGACTCGATCGAAGCCAACACCGTGCTGGTGCTGACCAACGCCACGACGCTCAAGGCGCTCTGGAAGCTCCCCTTCAACCCCCAGTCCACCTTCGAGGCCGACTTCCACCCCGATGGCTCCCCCGCCGTGAGGGTCTCGCTGATGAGCCGCACCGGTCCTTTTCCTCTCCTGGTGGAGCCAGGCGTCGAGGTCCTGGAGATGCCCTACGAAGGTGAATTGAGCCTGATCGTCGTGCTGCCGCCTGCGGGGCAGATAGGCCAGCTCCAGAAAGAACTGACAGCGCAGCAACTTGACGACTGGTTGGGTCGTCTCAAAGCAGACGAAGAAGAGAGCGTCCACGTATTCTTTCCCCGCATCGAGGTGCGCACCGACTCGTTGCAGCTCAAGACACCGCTGGAGAATATGGGTCTCCGGCTTGCCTTCAGCCAGCGTTCCGACTTCTCGCGGTTGAGCCCGGATGGCGATCAGGTCTATCTGAGCAAGGTCATCCAGTCCACCTTCATTCGCTTCGACGAGGCCGGCACCGAGGCGACCGCCGCCACCGCCGTGGTGGCCAACCTGCGCAACGGAGCCGCGAGAGAGTTTCGAGTCGACCGACCCTTCCTGTTCTTCCTGGTGCATCGCCCTACGAGCATGGTTCTCTTCTCAGGCCGGGTGGTAAACCCCCGGGCCTCGACGCCTTGACCGTCAACGGGCCAGCTTCACCGTCCGCTCGAGCCGTCCGGCCAGGCGCCCTTTGTCGTCATACACCAGAACCTCCAGCCTGTGCGCTCCAGGCTCAAGGCCGGTCAGCTTCCAGCGAGGGCGGTCACTGACCAGCTTTCCGTCCACCCGCAAGAAAACGCGCGGGCGCGACACATAACTGCGAGCCCAGATCAGCACCGCCTGGCCAGTTGACAGGCCCTGGCCCGACTCGAGCTTCACCGCCACGACCGGGCTGGCCGATTGGCCCGCGGCCAGGAAGTGAGGCTGCCGAATGGTGGCTCGATAGGCCTCGAGCACTTCGCGGGGCTCGCTCACCAGGTAGTTGTTCAACTGCCGGCCCGGCCGGGCGTGAACCAGGTTGTTGCAGTCATACCAGCTCACCAGTTTCACCCGGGGATAGCGAGTGGGCAGGCTCTCATACAGCTGGCGCATCTTGTCCACGGCAAAATCAGAGCGGATCGCCGGGCTCAAGGCGGACTGGTGACTGGCCGCGTACTCTCCGATGGCGATGGGCTTTCGAGTTGAGAACTTGCGATAGACCGGGTCGAGCAGGTCGATGGGATTAACCTGCTCCCCCGTTCGCGCGGGGTCATTATCCAGGAACAGCACGCTGTAAAGGTTCACGCCCACCCAGTCAACGGCATCGTCGCCTGGGTAATATTCCTCCAAGCCCGTTACCGGCACGCTATTGGGACACCAGATCAGAGCCGCTCGCGGGGCTCTGCGAAAGGCCTGATAGACGGTGCGGAAGGCTCGACGATAAGCCCGCGGATCCCCGTGATAGCGAGTCCACTCTCCATTCATCTCGCCGGCAAAGCGAATGAAAACCGGCCAGTCCAGCAGAGCGACCTGGTCCACGAAACCCTGAAGATAAGCGTCGTCTTGCACCTGCTCGAGGCCGGAGGGCTCCCAGGCGATGTGGGGGATGGCACCGTTTTGTTTGACCTTCTGAGCCCACTCGGTCGGGAAGGGCTGACCGTAGGCTCGATACATAAAAAAGCTGGAGTGCCTCTTGCCGGTCAGCTCGTTGAAACTCGGGATGTCGCCGTGCCGCTGGCTGGCCAGCACTTCCGAGGGCAGGTTGTCGTCGCGGTCGATGAACGCCCCCAGATAGCAGCCGCTGGTTGGCTCGAGGCGGGCCGTCCCCTGAGCCACGGGGGCTGGTCGCTCCACGTAGAGCTCGATCTGAGTTGCGTAGCGAGCTGACTTCAACTCCTCGGCCCGGGCTGCGTGCACATCGCCGGTCCGCCGGTAGATCTCCGCTTCCTCGCGGTAAGCCTGGCTGGCCAGAGCATAGTGCTCTGCCTGAGCGGCCGCGTCCGCGAGTTGGCGCCAGTCGTAGGCGGTGTTGGAGGCCCGGGCGACATCCTGGAGGCGCAAGAGGCGCGCGGGCAGGGCCTGGCCCAGTCGATCCGGGCCGGGCAACTTGAGGAGCCCCGCCGGAGTGACCGCTGCGAAGGGGTCAGCGTCGAGGTCGACCCGAGCGCTGAAAGGAGCCGCGCCGGATGGCGTAGCGCTGGCGGGGGCCGCGGGCTGCGGTGAGCCACCCACTGACACCGGCTGAGGCGACGGTCGATTGGAGGGCGATACGAGCGCTACCGAGGACTCGGGAGCGAGAGGCTCGCTCCACCAGGCCCGCAGCAAGAAAAAACCAAGAACCAGCAGCACCAGGCAGCCCAGCGCGGTGCAGCCCTTCTCCACGGCTCAGGCAGCCTGGACGCGGAACGTGAACTGATCGCTAACCTCCTCGGCGTAGCGGGCCAGAACGAAGGTCTTTCCGTGGGCTTGAAAGCCCCGGAAGCGCTCGAAGATCTCCCACAGGGAGAACTTCTGCAGGTGGGTCACGGGCGGGCAGTAGCTGTCCGGGGGGACCTCGGTGTAAAGCAGGGCCCCGGGGCGGCCCACTCGCAGCACCTCGGCCAGGGCCCGGTCGAGAGTGGGATCGGTGAGGTGCTCGAAGATGTCGAAGGCCAACAGGAAGTCGAAGAAGTCATCGGCATAGGGCAGTGCGGTGACGTCGGCCCGGGTGGTGTGGACGTTCTGGCGACCCGAGGCCCGGGCGAGGTTGGCCAGCCGCGCCAGGCCGCCCTCAGTGAGGTCACAGCCGTGCACCTCCAAATCCTCGCGCAGGGACAGGGTGGCCCGTCCCCAGCCACAGGCCAGGTCGCATCCACGGGCGGGCAGGGTCAACTCGGGCATCAGGTAGAGCTCGGGAAAGGTGCGCCGCAGCGAGACTTGCCAGTATGGACGGACCCCGGGCAAGGGCAGCTCCATGCGCCCGGCCAGGTCGGCCGGTGTGCGCACCGGCGGCAGCAGGAAGGGGCGCAGGTCGGTGTTCTCAGGAGGCGAGAAGCCCAGCGCATAGATGGGAAAAAGTGGACTGGCCCAGATGGCCCCTGTCTGCTCGTCCCGGTCGGGGGTGAGCCCGGGCAGGATGCCGTGGGCCTCCCAGTCGAGGGCCGCTCGCCGGAGCTCGGGCTCCGGGAAGCCCTGCAAGTAGTCGAGATAGGCCTGGCGCATGACCTGCTCGGGGATGGCGAAGTAGATGCTGACCACCCGCACAAAGGATTCCAGCCCAGGATGGTCTTTCTCGAGCCGGCTGAGGAGGTCCACGAGAAGCCTGGTTCGCCCGGGTGGGGCCCAGCCCTCCCAGGCGCCTGGTCAGGCCGCCGCGCTCAGGCAGGTAGTGCATCGTCCGAGTCAGTCCGTCCCTCCCCTTGAATAAAACCGCCGAGCGCGCCGAGAGCGCGGACAGCCCCCTCTGGAGGCCGCGCTCTCCGCGAGCTCTGCGGTTCAAAAGGAGTAGGTGCCAAAAGCTGCTCGCACCGGGGCGGCAACCCCCGGCGGCAGGCGGTCGGCGGCCCGATCTCCGTTGGAGTCGCGACAGCTCGGGTCAGCGCCCCGCGAGAGCAACAACAGGGCCAGCTCAGGACACAGATCGGCCACCTCGCCGGCCCGGTGCAGGGGCCTTTGATCACAGGCACCCACGTGCTCGAGGTCAGCCCCCGCCTCGAGCAAGACGGTCAGCACCTCAAGCCGTCGCTCCTCCTCGCGAGCATAGTCGACCGGGGGCGGGGTGACGCCCGCCTGCTGCTGCTCGGCCCACGAGCGCGAGAGGGTGGCGAAATGAGGCGAGACCACCTGCAGGGCGTGAAAAAGCGGCGTAAAGCCCAGCTCGTCGGTCGCATCCACCTCCAGACCGGCCTCCAGCAAACGGCGGGCCGTGGCCGCGCAACCGGCTCCGCAGGCCAGGTGCAAGAGGCTGCGCTGCTGGCGATCGCGCACCGACGGGTCGGCTCCGCGCGCGAGCAAGAGGTCGACCGTATCCACTTTGCCGCGCGAGCAGGCCACCCCCAGCGGGGTCTCCTCAGCCAGATTGCGGGCCTCCAGCTCGGCACCGCGCTCGAGCAAAAACTCGATCACGTCTCGATAGCCGAACCAACAGGCCAGGTGCAAAGCCGTGTTATCGCTCGAGGAGCGCCAGGAGAGGCCTTCAGGGCTCTTCTCAAGCAAGCGCTGGGCGGCCGGGCGGTTGGACCGGGCCATGATCAAGAGGCGCATCACCTCATCCATCGACCATCTCCTTGAGCTGGGAGTTGCTTCTGCGCTTCCAGATGAAGCCGTCCAGAAGGTAGTGGGTCAGCTGGGGGACGGCCAGCAAGGGCACCAGCAGCTCGGCCGGGGCCCCTGTCCAGGCTCCCCCGAAGAGCCAGCCACGCTCGTGCCAGACGGCCCGGTCCCAGAACATCTCCTCGGCGTAGGCCAGGGCCCACAGGCTCAGGACAAAGACCGGCAGCGCCCGCCACAGCGGCCAGCGGCGGGGAGGGCTGTGCCAGAACACCAGCACGAAGTAAGGAATTCCGTGGATCAGCACGTTGGTGACCGTGAAGGCGTAGTCGGAGTTGAAGGTGATGATGCCCACATACCAGCAGCAAGCCGTGGTCAGCACCACCATGTCCTTGCCCGGATTGGGATGGCCGGCCAGCCAGAGGCCAACCGAGCGGGTCCAGTAGGCGGCCATCAAGAGCCAGTAGAAGGGCGTGGCCAGAGCCATGACCGCCCCTGGCAGCGAGCCGAAGTCGCCCGGGATGAACCACCAGAAACCGCGCGGCAAATGGCAGTGCCAGTAAATGAGCGGGTAGACGGTGGCGGCGTAGATGGTCAGCGTATCCAGCCAGCGCGGCCAGCCGTCTGGCTCGTGCAGCTTGCGCCGGTAAAGGGCCACCCAGCCGTACTGCTGGCGCACGAAGTGGTAAACGGCCAGGTAGGCCATGGTGCGCCAGAAGACGGCCGGTCCGAAGGAGTAGAGCACCACCCCGCCCAGCAAGCAACCTAGCGGCGTGGCCACATACAGCACCGGCCGGCGCGAGAGCTCGCGCGGATCGAAGTAGGTGCGAAAGCCGGTGGCCCAGACGTGGGCCACGTCCACCAGCAGCACGGCGCTGATCCAGGCCCAGTCGGGAGTGTCGCCCTGCTCCAGCAGGCCCAGCTTCCAACCAACCGCCAGGGCCATAAAGGCCAGCAGGGCGCTGCCCATGAAGGCAGCCACGTCGATTCGGGGCGAGAAGAGCCACCAGCGCGGAGTGGTCGAGGTGGTGACGGTCATCCGGCCAGGAGCTCCCGGGCCCGCTGCTGATCGGGACTGGCTTCGTCCTTGAGGCCGGCCAGCACGCTCTGCAACAGGTCGCGCGCCACCGCGTGGCCACCAGCCTGCTGCCAGAGGGCGCCCAGCGAGCAGGCGGCCCGCAGCTCGAGACTGCGCTCGCCCAGCTCGCGGGCCACCTGCAGGGCCCGATCGTAGGCCGCCTCCACCCGGGTGGTGCTGGCGCCGCTTCGAGCCAGCAGGTCGCCCTGCAGGCGGTAAAGCTCGCTCTCCCACCAGCGCTCCTGACTGCAGGCGGCCAGGCCCCTGGCCAGCACCTCCAGGCCGCCCGCCGGATTGCCGCCCAGGGCCTGAAGCTGGGCCAGCACGCCCACAAACCACGTGTGGCCGAGCTGGGCGCCGGTGGCAGAGACCACCTGCAGCCCCTGTGCGATCCGGGCGGCGCCTGCAGCCGGGTCGGGGCCCTGCAGATCGCAACAACCTTCCATCGCCACCGCCAGGCCATGCCAGAACGGAAAGGCTTGCTCGCCGGCCAGCGCGGCCAGCTCGCTCACCAGCTGGCGGGCCCGCTCCAGGTAGCCCCGGTGGTATTGCAGCCAGACGTAGAAGAACAGGACGTGGGCCAGGGTATGGGGATGGCTCTGCTGGCGAGCCAGGGCCAGGGCCTGCTCGGCTCGTTCCTGCGCCTGCTCGCTTTCGCCCTGCAGCCACAGGGCCATGGCCAGATAGGAGAGCGAGCAAACGGCCGGGTCGGACTGAAAGTACTCGTAGGCCAGACCGCGATGCTGCTCGGGACGATAGCGGCCCACCGCCTCCTCAAGGTGCTTGCGGCAGCTCTCGAGCTCTCCCTGGTAGAAGGCAGTCTGACCAGCGGCGGCGTGGGCCACGATGGCCAGCCGGTCATCGCCCGCCCCGGCGGCCAGTCGCAGCAACTGGCCCGAGAGCTCGCTGGCCTGGTCGAGCTCGGCCCGGACCAGGTAGTAGACCCACAACCCGCCCAGCACCTCGAACAGCCCTGGCCCGTCACCCATGCGACGACACAGTTCGCGGGCCCGGGAGTAATTCTCGGCCACCTCGGGAGCCGCATAGCCGCGCAGGGGGATGTGGGCCGAGGCCAGCCCCACCAGCGCCCCCAGCTCGACCTCGTAGCGTCGGGGCATGGTTTCGAGCAGGCCCAGGGCCTGGCGAAAGTGCGCGATGGCCTCCTGGTTGGCCGAGGCCTGCAGGGCCCGCTGGCCGGCCCGGCTCCAGCACTCCAGGGCTCGCTCCAACTGGGCGCCGCGCGTGTAGTGGTAAGCCAGCACCTCGGGCTGACTCTCGGCCAGCTCGGGAAAGTAAGTCTGCAGGGTATCGGCCAGCTTCAAATGGCACTCCTGGCGCACCGACTTGAGCAAAGAGCCGTAGGCGGCCTGCTGCAGCATACCGTGGGAGAAAGCGTAGGCAAGCTCGAGCTGTAGCAGTACCTCCTCGCGTACGAGACGCTCGAGGTGGGCCTCCAGGGTGGAGCGGCTCAGGCCGGTGTAGCGCTCGAGCAGCTCGGCGGCAAAATACGGGCCCACCACCGAGGCCTTCTGGGCCAGATCTTTGGAGGGCCCGGCCCGGTCCAGGTGGGCGGTGAGAAAGTCCTGCAAAGTGACGGGAATGCCCAGCTCATCGAGCGAGCCGGTGAGCCGCCAGCAGTCTTCTTCCTCCACCAGAACGATGGACTCCAGGGCCAGGTGGGCGCACTCTTGCAAGAAGAGAGGAATACCCTCACAGCGCTCGATCAATCGCTCGACCACCTCGGCGGGAAGGGGCTTGTCGGTCAGGGCCGCCACCAGCTCGTGAGACTGCTCGCGAGTCAACCGCTGCAGCTCCAGGCCGAGCGGATTGTGCCAGTCCTGACAGTCGCCCACGGCCACCAGCAGGATGCGGGTCTCGTCCAGCGAGGCCGACAACAGACGCAGGAGCTCGCGCGTGGACGGGTCGGCCAGGAACAGATCCTCCACCGCGAACAAGGTAGGCCGCTGGCTGCCCATGCTGCGGAACAGGTCGATCAGAGCCTGCAGGGTCAGAAGGCGCAGAGCCTGCGGCTGGAGGTTGGGCAGGCAGACTCCGGTCGGCAGCCTCAAATCGAGCAGGCGGGCCAGCAGGGCGGCGGTCCGCTCTGACAGCCCGGGAGCCTTGCGGGCCAGGCCTTCCAGCATTCGTGGGAAGCGTTCCTCCTCGGACAATCGGGCCAGGCGGAACTCACGCTCGAGCAGGTCGATCACGGGCGCAAACGAGCTGGTGGAGAACTCGGGCGAGCAGTACAGCGAGAGCACGTAGTTCTCGCGCCCCACCAGGTGGTCCTTGAGCCACTGCACCAGACGCGTCTTGCCAACCCCCGGTCCGCCCGTAATGCAAACCGAGCGAGCGCCCTGCTGCCAGAGCTCGAGTAGCCGCTGTTGCTCCCTCTGGCGGCCCACCAGCGGCAGGCGCGAGCGACGCTGGCGCACGGCCGAGCGCCATTCGGCCGGCTGCAGCTCGCGCACGGCCCGGTAGGCCCGGAAGGGACGCGAAAGCCCCTTGAGCGCGAGCACGCCCAGGTCTTCCCACTCCACCCGATCCTCGGCCAGCGTCCAGGTGGCCCGGCTGGCCACCACCGTGTTGGGCTCGGCGGCCGACTGCAAACGGGCGGCCACATTGGGGGTCTCGCCCATGGCCAGGTTCTCGCGGTGCTCGCCGGCCCCCATCTCGCCAACCACCACCATGCCGGTGTGCAGTCCTACCCGCACGGCAAGACCCTGGGCTTGCATGCGGGCCACGATGCCGCGAGCAGCCCGCACCGCCCGCAAGGCGTCGTCGGGGTGGGCCTGGGGATAGCCGAAGTAGGCCAGCACGCCATCGCCAAGATACTGGGCGATGGTACCGCCGTGGCCCTCGATCTGATCGGCGCAGACGCCCTGGTAGGCCCGCACCAGCTCGCGCAGCTCTTCAGGGTCAAGCTGCTCCGACAGCGACGTGCTGCCCACCAGATCGCAGAACATGACTGTGATCTGGCGGCGCTCGGCGGCCGGGCGAGAAGGCTCGGAGGCGCCCTCGGGAACAGGGCTGCCGCACTGGCCGCAGAACTTGAACCCGGCAGGGCTTGCAAATCCACACTTGGGGCAGGCCATGGGGGCAGCTTCGGTCAGACGGGAACTTTTTCCCTCGAAAGCCAATTACACCGGACATGAGGTGGATCATCGTGCTGCTATCGATTCTGTTTCTCGAGGCGGGGGGTCACACCCCGAGGCCGGCTCTGGACCTGGAGAAACCCTCGCTAATCGAGGTGGCCGTCTTCTCCATGGGCTGATTCTGGGGCCCCGACTCCCGGTTCGGGAGTCTCCCCGGAGTGGTGCGCACCGAGGTGGGCTATGCCGGCGGCCGGGCCGCCAACCCGACCTACGACGACCTTTTCGACCATTCCGAGAGCATCCGCATCAGCTATGATCCCGAAAGGATCCCGTACGCCGACCTGCTGGCCTTGTTCTGGGAAGGCAGCCATGCGACGCGGGCGCCCTATGCCCGCCAGTACCGCTCGGCCATCCTGTGGCAGAACGAGGCCCAGCGCGACCTGGCCCTGAAGACCCTGGAGCAGGAGCAGCAAAGACGCGGCAAGATCCACACCGCGATCGAGCCGCTGGGCACCTTCACGCTGGCCGAGGACTACCACCAGAAGTACTATCTGCGCAACACCCAGGCCCTCTACCGCGAGTTCAAAGCCATCTACCCAAAAGAGCAGGAATTCGTGCTCTCCACCGCAGTGGCTCGGGCCAACGGCTACCTGGGCGGCTACGGCCCTCAGGCTGATCTGCCCCGCCTCGGACTGAGCGAGAATGCCCAACAAATCCTGCGCCAGGTCAAGCCTCGACCCGGATGCGGAGGATAGGTTCCCCCGGGCCTGGAATGGGCCGCCCGTGGAGACCGAACCCCAGCACGAGCACCCGCCCGATACCAGCTGTCACAAGAACAAGCTGGCCTTCGCCCTGGCCGCCAGTGCGGCGGCCGCGGCGTCCTTCTTTTTGTTCCGCTTTCTCAACCGCACTCGGGTCGAGGGGCTGGAGAACATCCCTGACAGCCACCAGAATGTTCTCTACTGCCTGAACCACAACTCCATCCTGGACAACTTCGCCTTCGAGACAGCGGTCTACGTGCCCAAGCTGTTCTTCAAGCCGCAGTACCTGCCAGTGCAGCTGGCCGACCGCAAGACCTTCTTCGGCGAGCCCGGCTCGCGCAAGCTGAAAGACCGCGTGCTGCACCTTCTGGGCAAGCACTTCCTGCGTCACCTCAGGGCCGTGCCGGTGGACCGCAAAAAGGGCGACCTCGGCCAGGTCGACCACTGGGCCGAGCTGGTCAAGAACAACATTGTGGTCGTCTTCCCCGAGGGCACCCGAACTCGCACCGGCCAGATCGGCAAGGGCAAGGCCGGGGTGGGCAAGCTGATCTACCAGGCCCGGCCCACCGTGGTGCCGGTGCGCATGCTGGGCATGCGCGAAGTCATGGGGGTGGGCCGCTTCATCCCGGGCATGTTCCAGACCGTGCGCATCATCATCGGCCAGCAACTCGACCTCTCCAGCCTGCTCGACGCTCCCCTGCCCGACGGTCTCGAGCCCAAGCTGGACTACTACAAGCAGATTTCCGAAACGGTGCTGGACGCCATCCGAGCTCTCCACCCCGAGTGAGAGACCTGGCCGCGGCCGTGGACCGCCTGGCCGCCGGCTCTCTGGTGGCCTTCCCCACCGAGACCGTCTACGGCCTGGGAGCCGACGCGCTGAACGCCTCCGCGGTGCGCAGGGTGTTTCAGGTGAAGGGCCGCCCGGCCACGAACCCCCTCATCGTGCACGTGGCGGATACGGCCATGGCTCGACAGGTGACGGCGGAATGGCCTGAGGAAGCCGAAATCCTGGCCCGAGCCTTCTGGCCCGGACCGCTGACGCTGGTGCTGCCTCGCAGGCCGGATCTGCCCTCCGAGGTGACCGCCGGGGGCGATCTGGTGGCGGTGCGTTGCCCCGACCATCCCGTCACGCTCGAGCTGTTGCGCCGCTTCGGCCGGCCACTGGTGGGCCCCTCGGCCAACCGCAGCGGCCAGGTCTCCCCCACCACAGCCGCCCACGTCGACTTTCCGCCCGAAGAGGTGCTGGTGCTGGACGGCGGGCCCTGTCGAGGCGGCATTGAGTCCACCGTGCTGGCCCTGAGCCCGCCTCGCGTCTTGCGCCCGGGGCTGATCACCCCTCGCCAGCTGGCCAAGGTCTTGGGGCAAGAGGTGCAACTGGCCAGCGGTCCTCAGGCCGCCTCGCCTGGCCAGCTCGAGCGCCACTACGCGCCCCACACCCCGGCCCTGCTGCTGCAGGAGGAAGATTGGCCGGCCGTGCGCTCGCGCCCCGGGCGCATCGCCCTGCTGGCCTGCCAGCCTCTCGAGCCGCCCCCGGACCTGTTTCTTCCGATGCCAATCGACCCCGAGGCCTACGCCGAGAGACTCTATGCCCGCTTGCGCGAGGCCGATGTCGCCGGGGTGGAGCTGATCGCCGTGCTGGCGCCAGTGGGCGAAGATGAGCTTTGGACCGCATTGCGCGATCGCCTGAGTCGGGCCACGGTCAGATACGAAAGACCCTGACCGGGTCGGCGAAGCCCTTGACCAGCTCTTCAGAGGCCTCCCCCGAGCAGCCGAGCAGGGCCTGGCTCGACTGGCTCAGCACGATCTCGCCTGGCCCGGCCTGGGCGCACAGGCGAGCGGCCAGGTTGGTGGAGGCGCCGATGGCGGCGTACTGCATGAAGGAGTCGTCTCCGATGTTGCCCACGAAGGCGCGGCCGGTGTTGATGCCGATGCCCACTTGGAAAGGCAGCTGAGATTGCAGCACCGTCCGGCGCATGGCCCGAGCGGAAGCCAGAGCCCTCTCCACCTGTTGCGGCCCCTCCATGGCCAGGGGAGCGCCCCAAACGGCCATCAGCGCATCCCCAATGTACTTCTCGAGGGTGCCGCCATGGCTGAACACGATGCGCACCATCTCAGGGAAATAGCCGTTCAGGAGAGCGGCGACCTCACCCGGGGGCATCCGGCAGGACAGCTCGGTGAAGTTGCGGATGTCGCAGAACAAGATGGTCACTTCTCGCTCGCTGCCACCCAGGGCAGCCGCTTCGGGCCGGGCCAGCATCTCCTCCACCGTGCTGGGCGGCAAGAAGCGCTGCAGGCGCGAGCGGGCCACGGCCTCGTGCTGGATGCGCTCGGACAACAGGGCATTCTCCACGGCCACGGCGGCGTGAGACGCGAAGGCGGAGAAGAAAGTCAGGTCCTCTTCGTTGAAGCCTTTGAGCTGGCTCTGAGCATCGGCGTAGAGCACTCCCAGCAGGCTGTGGGCCGTCTTGAGCGGAAAGCAGAGGCAGGTTCGGATCTGGTGGCTCTTGACGCTGCGGGCCTGACCGAACTCCGAGTCGTAGAGAGCGTCTTGAATGCGCAGTCCCTGCTGTGTGCCGAGCACTTTACCGATCACCGTGCCGCTCAGTTGAGGACTCTCTTCCCCGCTGTCCTGGCCGTAGCGCGTGCGCCAGGCCTGGCGCACGAAAACGGGCTCGCCCTGGAAGGGTTGCCTGAGGATGCGAAGGGCCGCCCGGTCAAAGGGCAAGAGCTCGAGCAACAGGCGCAAGATCTGATCCAGGCGCACCTCGAGCTGCTCGGGACGGCTCAGCTCGGTAGCCACCTCGAGCAAGACCTGCAGATGGCCGGCGCGGGTGACCTCTCGCTCGGGCAGCGACTCCTGGGAAAGCTGCACGCCCAGCTCTGAGCCGCGCTTCTCGGTGGGAGGAAGGAAGCTGAGCTGATCGCCCTCGCGCAAGAGAGCCCGCGAGATGCGCCGGCCGTTGAGCCAGGTGCCCGTGGGGGTGTCCAGGTCAATCAGGTAGGTTCCCTTGGGGGTCAGCTCGACCCGGGCGTGAAATGCCTCTCCCTGCTCGAGCACGAGGTCACACGCCGGATCGGTGCCCAGGGATACCCAGGCTCGGTCCAGCAGGCACGTGCTGGGGCCCTCCAGGCGGGGCTCGGGAGTGGCGCGGTAGCGATAAGCTGCCATCAGCCTGCTCTCCTCAGGGTCGCTCGATGACCCCCTGAAACCAGGTGTAGCGGGGATACTCGGGCGCGAGATCGGCGTGGCGTCCCTGGCACCAGAAGGTGTAACCGTCCGGGGGAGTGGCCCCCGTGGACTCGATGCGATAGGCCTGATTGTTCGTGGGACAGGCGGGGAGGACCTTGAGGTAGTTGGGAGTCACCTTGCTCGGCAGGTCCGGGTAACGGTTCTGGAAGTCGGAGGAGTATATCTCGTAGGCAGTGGCCAGGTTCTTGAGGTTGGTTATGCAGGCGCGCAACTGCTCGTGAGCTTCGGCCGGGGAGTCCGGGGTCGCGGTCGGAGTCGCGGTCGAGGTCGAGGTCGAGGGAGTGGAGCCGCAGCCTGAGACGAGAATCGACGCCATCAGAAGAGAAAGCCTCACCCGGCGCATCTTCTCTAAGCTCGGGAGGAAATCCCTCCGCAGCTCCCCCCCGAAAGGGGAGTGTCTCCTGAAACCGAATCAAGGCCCTCGATGCAGATTCACGGGCCGGGGACCATGCTCGACAACCGTTATCGGATTCTCGAGCTAGTGGGGAAAGGCGGCATGGGGGCGGTCTATCGAGCCCGCGACATGCGCTTGTCCGAGAAAGTGGTGGCCGTCAAGCAGGTGCTCGACGAGGAAGAGGTCTCGCGCGAGTTTGCGGAAGAGCGACTGAAGCTCGAGTCGCAGACCCTCGAGAAGCTCCGCCACCCGGGCATTCCACAGGTGATGGACGCCTTCCGAGAGGACAACTCCAACTATATCGTTATGGAGTTCGTCGAGGGCACCAGCCTGGACAAGCTGCTGGAGCATTTCATGGAGCTCGGCGGCCCCATGCCCCAGGAGATGGTGATCGACCTGGCCCTCAAGATCTGCGATGTGATCGGCTATTTGCACGAGCAAGATCCCCCCATCATCCATCGGGACATCAAGCCTCAGAACATCCTGGTGCGCGAGAACACCCAGGAGGTGGTGCTGGTCGACTTCGGCCTGGCCCGCAACACTTCGAGCTCGGGCGGCACCAAGACTCTGGTGGGCACCCTCGGCTACGCCCCGCTCGAGCAGTTCAAGGGCTTTCCTGAGACCCGCTCCGACCTCTACGGCCTGGGCGCCACGATGCACCACCTGATCTCGGGCAAGGCTCCCCAGCCATTCCAGATCCGCCCCTTGCAAGAGGAGTTTCCCAGGGCTCACCCCGCCCTGGCGGCGGTCGTCGACCGCTGTTGTCAGGAGAAGCCTGAACGACGCTTTGCCAACATCCAGACCGTCAAGGCCGCCCTCAAGAAGGCGCTGGGAGAGATGACCGGCATCTACGAGGACCTGACCCTGACCCCAGCCGCCTCCGATGCGCTGATCAAGCCGCCCGAGGGGCCGATGCCCACCAGCCTGTTTGCCTTCATGACCCTGGTCCTGGTGGTGGGAGGGCTGGCCATCGTGCTGAGCCTGGCGGCCATGAAGCAGAAACCGCAGGTCGGCGCCAGCCCCAGCGCCACGCCCCTGCAGTCCTCGCCGGACATCGGCACGGTCCAGAACCCGATCAAGCTCACCGTTCCCACCCCCAGGCTGCAGCCCCAGTTCAAACCGCGCACTACCTCTGATACCCCGGTCCAACTGCAGCAACCGCCCCCCGCCGTGGTGGCCAATGCCCCCAGCTGGTTTGCAGGCCGAAATGCGGAGGCCTGGAAGCTGGCGGCTGCCAGCCGGCTGGACCCTACGGGCAGCATGATGGCTGAGCCAGGCGAGGCCGCTGGCGCCTGGTTCGAGCGCGTCGCCGACGCCCAACCCCGGCACCTCTCGCTGCGAGTCCGGCGGTTGCAGCCGTGCGATTTCCAGGTCATGATAGGTAATCTGGCCATCCTCTCGCGCTACGATCAGGCCAACAACCAGTACGGCGTACAACTCCTGGGCACGGGGGGCGGCAACTCCGACCTGATGCTTCAGACCGAGATCGACGGACGGGACGGCACCTACGAGCTGACCTGGACGGAGGAGGGCCAGTACACCCTCAGGGTAGGGACCCAATCGGTTCGCTTCGGCGGCTCGCCGCTCGGACCGGTGCGGGACATGACGGTACTGTTGGCCCCGCCCGAGCAGGGAATGGTGACCATCGAGTTCAGCGACATCGCTACCGAGTAAACTACATTAATCGGGCTTGCTGGGCTTCGGGGGCTTCTGGGGACGCTTCTTGAGCTGGACTCCGTTGACCAGTAGCCTCCGGGCATCTTCGAGCACGCTGGAGGAACGCGTCTCGTCCTTGCGCTGGGCCCAGGCCTTGAGCTCGCGGTCGTACTCCTTCTTGTCCGACTCGTAGCGCTGCTCGGCGTTGCGGAAGGCCTCCATCTGCTGATAGTAAGCGTCCATCTTCTTCTCGTGGCCGCGCTCGGAGTGAAAAAAGCCCCAGATGCCGATCAAGGCTCCCCCCGTAATCGCGCCGGTGACCGCCAGACCGATGGGGCCACCCAGATTGCCGGTGGCGCCCCAGTAGGCGCCCATGGCGATGCCCCCGCCCAGGATGCCGATGGGAAATCCAGCTGCCACCAGGGTGGGCGCCTCGCTTTCGGACAGGGGAATGGCCGCCAGCACCGCCAGCCCGGCGGCTGGCAGCAGGGTCAAGACTCCCCCCACGATGCCACCCCAGACCCCTCCCATGTTGGCACCGGTGCAGAAGCCAGAGATGCCACCGGCCAGCAATCCGGCCGCACTGAAGGCAGCCGTCTGGCCCCAGCCCGGACCGCCCGGCTGCTCGGGCTCGGCTGGCCGGGTAGGCGGCGTGGGTTTAAAGAGGTCGTCGGGACTGACGTCCTGGTTCTCGGCAGCGCGCGATGGCGCGGCCGAATGCCCCGACGACCGGCTGAACAGTGGTTGAACCTGCAAGAGCCGACCTCCATACCTGGATGAAGCCCCCCGCGAGAAGGGGCTTATGGAACACCTCTGGTTGTCTATCAGGGTAGCCGGGGACACTCAAAAGTGGCTGAAATCAGCCGCGCCATGCCAACGGCTATCTCGTCCGGGGTGGAGGAGGCAAATCCCAGTCGCAAGTGGCGCGAGGGCCCGGGATGGAGGCGAAAGGCTGACTCGGGCGCGACGGCCACCTCTCGCCGCGCGGCCGCTTCGGCCAGGGCGTCGGCGTCCACGCCCAGGTTGGCCCACAGGCACATGCCGCCATCGGGCCGCCCCGGCCCGAAGTCTCTCAGCGCGGAGAGCATGGCCTCCATGCGAGCGTGGTAGACGCGGCGCATTCTGCGCAAGTGGCGCTCGAAGCCCTGCGTGCGCATCCACAGGGCCACGGCCTCCTGCATCAGATGATCGTTCTGGCGCGAGATGACTCGCTTGAGCTGGCCCATCTCGCGGGCCACTTGAGGAGGCACCACAGCAAAACCCAGCCGGGCGGCCGGAAAGAGCACTTTGGAGAAGGTAGAGCAGTAGAGCACCAGCCCGGTGGGGTCGGAGGCCTTCAGGGGCGCCACGGGCTGGCAGCGGTAGTGGAACTCGTGATCGTAGTCGTCTTCCAGGATGGGCACTCCGTAGCGCTCAGCCAGCTCGTAGAGGGCCTGGCGGCGGTCCCGGGGCAGGGTGACCGTGGTGGGATACTGGTGCAGAGGGGTCAGGTAGAGCAACCGCACCTTCCGCCTGCGACAGAGCCGCAGAAAGGCGTCCGGATCAAGCCCCTGCGAGTCGAGTCTCAGGCCTTCCAGGCGCGCCCCGGCCGCTCGCAGGGCCTGCCAGGCGGGAGGATAGCCCAGCTCCTCCACCGCCACCGTGTCGCCCCTGTCCAGGAGCAGCTGGCCCAGGATGTAGATGGCCTCTTGCGAGCCGTGGGTGATGACCAGCTCGCCCTCGGTGAGACCGCGCAGCCTGCGCAGGTGAGCCCAGAGCTGCTCTTTGAGGGCCTCGCGCCCGGTGGGCTCACCGTAGCCCAGCAGACGCTCGGGGGTGCGGCGCCGCAGCACTTCACGGGCGTGGCGGTAGAACTCGCGCCAGGGGAAGAGGCGCAGATCGGGCTGGCCGCTGGGGAAGCGATACTCCAGCTCGGGAAGACTCTCCCTCTCGGGGACCGTGCGCACAAGTCGAAAGCTTTGCTCGCGGCTGGCTGAGGGGGCCCCGGCTTCGACCTCGAGGAAGCGGCTGGGCGGGACGGCGGCCGCCCGGTAGCCGCGCCCCGGCTCCGAGCTCAGCCAGCCCTCGGCCACCAGCTCGTCCAGGGCGTTCATAACGGTGTGACGATGCAACTGGAAGCGCTGGGCCAGGCCGCGGGTGGAGGGCAAGAGCTCGCCGGGGGCAAGCTGACCCTGGCTCAGAGCGGCCCGGATCGCCTGAGCCAGGCGCAGGTAAACCGGCTGACTGGTGTCGGGCAGGACGAGGGGGAGGTCATCGCGCACTGGTCGATAGTATTTCTTCGAACTGGTCCTTTCTCCTCGACCAGTCCTGAGCTAGGCTCAGACCATGATCCGACGCAAGGAATTCACCGCCGACCAATCGCTTTTGCTGGAGGTGCTGCAAGAAAGCCGCTACGGCTTTCTGGGCACCCGAGAGCTGGAGCTACGCCCCATGAACTTCGTGCTGCGGGGCAGGGAGCTCTTCTTCCACACCGCCGGCCCCGGCTCGCTGGCCGCCCGAGCCGGCGAGCCGGCCGTCTTCTCGTGCCTGTCCCTGGCCAGCTGGCTGCCAAGTTACTGGCGCGATCCCGAGCTGGCCTGTCCGGCCACCACCTACTATCGCTCGGCCGTGGCCCGAGGACGACTCGAGCGAGTGGAGTCGCTGGACGAGAAGGCCCGCGTCCTGGAGGCTTTCATGCACAAGTACCAGCCCGAGGGAGGTTACGCGCCCTTCTCGGATCCACGCTATGCCGGGCCACTCAAAGCCTTGACCGTGCTGCGCCTGGGGCTCGAGCAGGCCAGTTGCAAGGTGAAGCTGGGCCAGCACCTGCGCCCTCTGGCGCGCCAGAGAGTCTACGAAGGGCTGGTGGGTCGTGGCGACGTGGACGTTGCCCGGGCCATGCTACGGGCCAACCCCGACCTGATTGCCGGGAAGGACGGGTGGGTGAGCGACCCGGCCCGCATCGAGCCATCCGAGGTCTGGGAGCTGCTGCGCTCGACTTACTGGGCGCACAAGCGCAGCCCTTCGCTGGTGGCCTCCAACCTGGAGCGAGCCCTGGTGAACCTGGCCTGCTACGAGGACGAAAGGCTGCTGGCCTATGCTCGAGTGAACCTGGTGCACCCGGGCACGGCCTGGCTCTATGACGTGGTGGTCGCGCCCGAGCGTCGCGGGCGCGGACTTGGGAAAGAGCTGCTCACCCGGCTGCTGGAGCTGGTTGACGAGGAGCGCGTCTTCCTGGACACGCGCGATGCGATGGGCCTCTATGAGCAGTTCGGCTGGCGCGAGGTAGAGCGGGTGGAGGGGCGCAGCCTGATGTTGCGCACCTCTCAGAGAGCGCCCGATCGGCGCAGGTAGGCTGCATCGCTCTCTAGCGCAGCCAGCCTTTGCGCTCGAACCCCTCGCGAAAGACGGCCGCGGCATCCTGCTCGACTACCGCGCCGTGGGCCAGGATGATGCGCCGGAAGGGCCACTCCATGATCTGGTCGAGCGACTTCTTGAGCTGAGCTTTGTCGGCCACCATCAGCCCGAAGAGCCGGCTGGGGCCGAAGTGTCCGTAAGCGCTGTTGATCCGCATGGCCACCCGGGTGAGGAAGTGCTCGCTGGCAATCAAGTTGAAGGCGAGGTCGGTCAGGATTAGCGTGCCGCTGGCCGGGTGAAAGAAGACGAACTCGCGCAGAGTGTGCATCCCCTGCACCAGCAACTGCTCCAAGTCGCTCCACTTCTGGCCGGACAGGTTCTCGAGGCTGAGCTGAGGGTTCTTGCGGTCCACCCCGGGCGAAGCCAGGGCGCGGGCCTGAGGGAATAACTCCATGGCCTCCCCCAGAAAAAGGTGGTGCATCGTGTTGGGAGCCACCAGGGCTCCCACCGGGCCCAGAGCCTCGATCTGCTCGCGCAGGGGCCGCACATGGGGTCCGGGGGAGTGGACCCAGAGGCTACCGTCGCTCTGCTTGACGATGGTCGTGCGCGTGCCCAGGTGCAGAAAGCCGACTTTGAAAGGCTGATCCAGCACCCACAGATTGGGACCCAGCGACCTCACGGCCGGCGGCCCTTGAGGCGCACTCCCCCGACCACAGCGTATTCAGGCTCGAGGCGCACGCCGCCCTGGCCTGGCAGTCGGTCGAAACGGCCTGACATCACGCCGCCGGCCAGCATGGCCGGTATCTGATCGGGAGTGAAGCGACCCTCCGCGAGCCCCAGCTGAATGTGCTCGAACACCGGCCCGGTAAGAAGCGGTTGGTCCAGTTGGGCGCAGGCCGAAAGCACCTGCAGGTAACGCTCGCCGGTAACCAGCAGGCCTTCCTGGGGAAGGCGGTTGGCCAGGATCTCCTGATAGAGAGCCGGTGCGTGCTGGCGCTGCTCGGTCGGCAAGTGACTGGCCAGCCGCGCAAACAGCTCAAGGCGCTCCTTCTGGCTCTCCTCCCCCACCCGGATGCGCAACAGCTCGACCGCTCCCGCCGCAACCGAGGCTGAGCCTGTGGCCGCCGTCAACTGCGCGAAGAGGCGCTCCTTGGTATCGGCGTGCGGGCTCTTCACGCTCTGGCCGAGCACGGCACCCGCCCCGACCACTCCGTGCAGACTGGCCACCCCGGCCAGCAGCTCCGCATTGCGAAGAAGCTCGAGCGAGCTGGAGCTGGCCTCGGAGGCGGCCGCGTAAAGATTGAACGCGTCCTGCCAGGGCCGCCTGGAGGTCGGGGCCACGGCCGAAAGCAGCACGGCAGCGCACTGCAACCGGGTCTCCAGGGGGAAGGGCCCATCCAGGCTGCGGAAGGAGTCGGGCACGTGGACCGACCTGTCCACCGGCCCCAGCTCGGAGAGAACCGGAGCCAGATGCCGGAAGAAGGCGCCGCGCCAGTTCTCCTCGGCCCGCACCACCTCGTCGGGGTCTCCCAGGTGACTCTCGCTCACCAGCATGCGCGGCACGTTGGCCCCCGAGCCCACGCTCAAGCGCGGCCGGGGACGGGCATACTGGTCGTAGGCTTCCCAGCGGCTGATCAGGCCGGCCTCGGCGGTCGCCTTCAGGCTGCGCGCCCGCTCGCCCTGGGCCAGGCCACGGTCGACGCCGCTACCCCCGAAGTAGTCCATGGCCAGCACATGGTCAGGGGTGGAGGCCGAGCGGCTCATCTCCTTGAGGGTCCGGTCGGTGGCCCACAACACCTCCTTGTGGAGCAGCGTCTTGTAGGCGTCGGCACCGTCGTGCACCAGGCCCCGCTCCACCAGGCTCTGGACCGCCTCCTTGAGGGGAGTGGGCGGACCGTGGAGGTAGTCGTCGAGAGAGGCGAGCTCGGAGACCTCGCCCAGACGGGTCGGCTTCTCATGTCCCGGAAGGCGCAAGTAGAGGGGTTGGGCGCTGTCGAGGTCAGCCTCGTTGGCCCGTTCGAGCCGGTCGCGGCCCTCGGGGCGCAACAGCTCAGCGCCCCCTTGCTCAAGGCGGCGCAGAGCCCGGGTCAGATCAGTTCGGGCCGCTTGGATCACGTCGTCAAGCTTACTCGGAGGGGCTGAAAGAAAGTTGCATCGAAGTCAGAGGGATGTGTCGCAACATCAAGGCCCTGCACAACTTCGCCCCTCCAGCCACCCCCGAGGAGGTGCGCGCCGCCGCCCTGCAGTTCGTGCGCAAGGTGAGCGGGACGACCCGACCTTCCAAGCTCAACCAGGAGGCGTTCGATCAGGCGGTCGACGAAATCGCCACCTCGGTGGGACGGTTGCTCGATCGGATGGTCACGCAGGCCCCTCCGCGCGACCGGGGAGAGGAAGAGCGCAAGACGCGGGAGCGGTCGGTGAGGCGTTTCGGCTGAGCCACCCGTTGGCGGCGGCAAGGACCACTCCCTCCCGACCCGTCGGAGATCCCCTGGCGCCCCTGTTGCGTCCGGTTGACACGACCGCAGCGGGATAAAATTAGATCTATCCTGGTGAGGAGGTCGATAATAAAATGGACAATGTGATGCGCAAAGCCCAAAAGTCACTGGTTCTCGGTTTGTTATTGCTGGCTCTGGTGTTCTGCAGCTTTCGGGTTGCCCGCGCCGGCGCCCAGGACTTCGCCCTGGTCAACCAGACTGGAGTGGAGATCCACGCAGTCTACGTGGGTGAAAGCAGCAACGAAGACTGGGATGGTTCCGAGGAGCTGCTCGACGGGCGGGTGCTGAAACAGGGCCAGCAACTCAACATCACCTTCAACGCCGGCTCGGACGAGGCCCTGTGGGACATTCGCGTGGAGGACTCGGAGGGTGGGTTCCTGGAGTTCAGCGGCATCAATCTGCTGCAAGCAAGCGTCGTCACGCTCGGCGCCGACCAGAAAGCGTACGTGAAATAGGCTTCTTGCGCCGGGCTTGTCGCCGAGAAGGCCGATCCCCATGGGACCGGCTTTCGCGATCATGCTGAGGCTTCAGCGCGCCCCTAAAAGGGGACTCTGGCAAGAAAGAATCTGGTCGGTCCGGCGACGAAGAGGGCATGATGCGAAACGTGATCCTCCTCATCGGTGCAGCACTGGTGGTCGGGTGTGGCTCGGCACCCGTCCCCCCCGAGGCCTCCTCCACTCCGAGTCCAGCCGCGGTCGGAAAACCCTCCCCTGAGCCGGTAGCCCCCCAGGCCAGCGGACGATCAGGAGGCGGCGCGTCTGAGGGGGCTGATTCGAACAATGAACCGATTGGCGATGACGTCAAACCGCCTGCATCCCATGGCAATGTGAAACAGCCCACTACCAGCGCAACTCCGGCCCACCTGCGATAGCAAGCTATCTTCTCCGCCAGCCCATTCAACATCAGCAACTGCTTGCGCATCATGGTGAGGTCGCAGAGGGCATAAGGCGCCGCGCATTGAACGCTTCAGGAATTGGCGCGGCGCCGTTCAACAGATTGTCTACACTCCCGCGCGTTCTAATTCTGAACAGGTCAACGCGCGGGAGTGTAAGAGCGCGCGATGCTCTCGATGTTGTCGGGCTTCAGCTGAAGCTGGCCCGATTGGCAGCAAAAAGACCTTAGCTTCGAAAGGACTTCCATGCAGATCGGCGCGCTATTTCCCCAGACCGAAATCGGCAGCGACCCGGGGGGTCTGCGCGAGTATGCCCGGGCGGTCACCGAAGTGGGATTCGACCACCTGGTTACCTACGAGCACGTGTTAGGAGCGATCCCCGAGCGTCTTCCCAGAGACTACGCGCCCTATGGGATCAAGGATGCATTCCACGAGCCTTTCACGCTCTTCAGCTTCATGAGCGCGGTAGCCCCCGAGCTTTCGTTTGCCACCGGCATCCTGGTGCTGCCCCAACGCCAGACGGCGCTGGTCGCCAAGCAAGCCACCGACGTGTTCCTCAAGAGCGAGGGCAAGTTTCGGCTGGGAGTCGGCCTGGGCTGGAACTTCGCCGAGTTCGAGGGGCTGGGCTGCGACTTTTCCACCCGGGCCGCCCGCCTCAAAGAGCAGGTGGAGGTGCTGCGCCTGCTCTGGACCAGCGAGGAACTGGACTTTCAGGGCCGCTTCCACGAGTTGCGGGGTGTCGGCTTGAACCCGCGCCCTCCGCAGCCCATCCCGATCTGGTTCGGAGGCAAGGCGGAGCCGGCACTCAAGAGGGCGGCAATGATGGGGGATGGCTTCTTCCCTCTACGGGCACTCGAAGGCGGTTGGGAGGCCACCTTCGAGCGGATGCGCCGCTGGCGTGAAGAAGCCGGGCTGAGCTGGGAAGGCTATGGCATCGAGGCCCGCCTGGATGGCAAGCCGGGCTGGCGCGAGCAGGCCGAGACCTGGCGAGGCCTGGGCGCGAGCCACGTCTACCTGGCCACCATGGGCCAGGGCCTGGTTGGCCCCGAGGCCCACATCCGGCGCCTGGAGGAGCTGGGAAGAGAGCTTTAAGACGCCGATTTCAAGCCTCTTTCAGCCCCCTGCGGCACACTCCCCCCATGCAGGTTCGACAACTGGCCCGCGAAGGGCTGGTCCGTCAAGGTGGGCAAACCTTCGAGAACGCTCGCAAGGTCGGCGAGAGCTATCTCGCGGCCATCTCCGAGCAAGCTGGCGACAGCGTGGACGGCACGGTGGCGCGGGTGGCCAGCCAGGCGGCCGCTCAACACCTTTACCCTGAGAGCGCTTACCAGGCGCAGAACCACGCGCTGCAGGCCCTGGCGGCCGGCATCGGAGGGCCGATTGGCCCCGCCTTGGCCTCGATAGGCTACCAGGCCATGCACAAGACCATCTGGCACCAGGCGTCCTACGCCTATCACGACGGCCGTTCGGTCAGCGCCGTCTTCCTGGACGGCATCGCCACCCACAGCCAGGACTCGACCGAGCGCAAGCTGGCCCGGGCTGCCCGCAAGAGCGCCGCCGACTATCTCTACAACGAGACCGCCTTCAACGTGCAGGCCGAGGCTCTGCGCCGCATCCGAGACGGGGTGGCCGGGCAGGACGTAGCCACGAGCCTGGCCGAGTTCGGCCGGGCAGCCCGCATGAAGTCGCTCGACAACGAGAACGCCCGCAAGGTGGCCGGGCCCATCCTGGGCGCCATCGCCGCCAACGGCTCGGGGCGGGATGCGGCCATCGCCGAGGTCACCCGCCAGGCCAGCGCCGAGTATCTGCGCCAGGACGCAGCCAGCATGGCCCAGGACGTGGGCTTCGCCGTCATCCTGGAAGGCTCGAAGGGGAGCATCGCCCAGGACCTGGCCGACCTGGGAACGCGCTCGCTCAACCACTGCAAGTATGCCGAGGATCAACGCAACCTGGGGCACAGCATCTTGCGCGGCCTGGCCCGCCACGCCGAAGATCCGGCCGCCCGCCTGACGGCCCGGGTGGCCGACGAGATCACCTGCCCGCGGCTTTACAACGCCAGTGCCGCCGGCACCCACTACGACGCCTTCAGCCTGATCGCCGAGGGGGGATCGCCCCAGCCCGACCACCTCGTGGCCCGGCTGGGAAAAGCCGTGCTGGAGAGAGGCGAGACCGTCTCGGACAGCCGCACGATGGGCCACGGGGTTCTCAACGCGCTGGCCGAGAACGCCTCTGATCGGGTCAAGAAAGGGGTGCTGGAGGGAGCCCTGCTGCAGTCGGCTCAGGCCTCCTCAGACCAGGTTGCGGTGGGCATCCAGCGCTTCGCCTTCAAGTGGGTCCAGAGCGCCCCCTCGGTGCCCGAGGCGCCTCCTAGCAGCCAGGATAGCCTTGAGCCGACGGTGCTGCAGCAGCGCATCGGGTTGCATGAGTCGATCAAGACCATGCTGCAAGAGGAGATCTCCAGCCAGTCGGCCCAGATCGCCGGCAAGACGACCGAGATGCAGGCCCTGGCCGACCGCTTCAACCCGATGGTGGATACCGACCAGAAGCTCATCAAGAGAGTCAACCTGGCCCGAATGGGACTGTTCGTGGGGGGTGGGGCTTTGCTGGCGGGCGTGCTCCTGCAGCCGGGCATGGTGGGCGAGGTGGTCAAAACTGGCCTGGTTTTTGGTGGCATGGCCACCGCCGTGGCGAGCTTCGCGGCGATGGGGAACGCCAATCAAAAGCGGCGGCTCTTGCTGGCCGAGTTCTGGCCCCAGCGGCATGCCTACGACCGCCTCGACGGCGAAGTGCAGGCATTGCAGGGGGCCGGCGCCGCCACCCGGTCCATGCTCGGGCCCATCGAGCAGGCCATCCAGGCCGATCAGAGCCGTCTGGAGGTGCTGGAGATCTCCCAGGCCATCTACCCCTCCAAGACCGGAGCCATCAAGTTCGACCGCGAGATGGTGACCATTGGCGCGGTGCGCATCAACCGGGCCAAACCCAAGCTCGCTCTGGGCGAGGACCAGGACGCCCCGGCGGTTTCCGGCTCTACCGCCTGAAGCTCAGTTGATCGGCCCCGTCAGATCGATCAAGTTGAGAAAGTGCCCCGGCTCGGGGTCGGCCGCACGCTTCAAATCGGCGATGGTGATGCTGGCCTGCACCTGGCGGGCATTGCCCAGGTCATACCACACCCGCTCGAGCTGCAGCAACCGCAGCTGCGGGTCAAAGAAAGCGTAGCTGAAGCACGAGCGCTCAGGCTCGATCTCCAGCTTGAGGAGCTGGCAGGGCGGCCTGGGCCGGCACTTCTCGAACTCACCCGTCAGCAGCTTCTCGGGGTCGAGCGTGCGAAAGAACTCGGTCTGGTCGGCCGGGAGGTACTTACAGGCCAGTTTGAAATCCATCCCCGAGGTCGACTGCGAGAAGGTGCTGTGTCCACCGTGTTGCTGGCGCTCGGTGGCACCGGGAAACCAGGCCCGGATGCCGCTGGGTGAGAGCACGACAGGAGCCCTGCGGGGCGGGGCATCGCTGGCGGGCCGAAAGGCCAGGACGGCGGCCAGGGTCAAGGCCTGCATTGGTTGGGTCTGAGCCGGGGCAAAGCAGGCCCGGGCTTCGGCCATGCGATCAAGACCTGCCAGGGCCTGGCCCTTGGCGTTCCAGGCCACGGCTTTGCCCGGGTCGGTCGGTGAGCTCTTGAGTGCATGCTCGGCCGCTTCCAGAGCCTCAGAATAGCGCTGCAGCTCGAGGGCGATGCTGGCCGCCAGGGGCCAGCCGGCCGGGTCGCCTTTGGCCCCGGACAGGGCCATCTGCAACGCCTCGGCCTTCTTGCCAGCCTGGTAGAGCTGCCCCGCTCGGGCCACGGCCTGGGCCCCCTTGGGCTTGAACATTCCGAACAAACTGACACCTCCCCGGGAAGGCGGCATTCGCAGGTGCCGACGGGGACTCCTGGAGAACCACCCGAGAAGCGCAGCGGGGAGGGACGAACAATGCCTGTTTGGATCCAGGTCGGTCTGGGAGTGGTCGCCGGCGGATTTTTGATGCTGCTCGTCCTGGTGGTGGGCATCAAGCTCGCCGCCCGCCGATTCCTGAGCAAGCTGGCCAGCCAGCTCGAGGAACTGGCCCTGAGCTACGTTCCGGTGCGCATCCACCTGCAGCCGGCGAGTGAGATCGAGTGGAAACAGGTCGCGGCCGTCCAACAGGCGGCCCAGGAAGTGACCGAAGCAGGTTTCGAGAGTCTGGGCACCTTCACGATCGAGGAGATGGGCTTTGTCCGCCTGCAAGGCTTCGTAGCACGCGATCAGACCGCCTACGCCGTGATCTACGAACATGACAAAGCCGGGGTCTGGGTCGACCTGGTGTGCGACTATGAGGACGGTACCAGTCTGACCTATGCCAACCTCAAGCCCACCGGGATGGAGGGTCGCCCGGGCCACCTCAAGACCTTCCGGCCGGGGAGCGCTCGAGACCTTGTGACAGCCTTCTTGCGCGAGCGGCGGCAAGACGGACTCAAGCTGCTGAGCGCCTCCAGTTTCGTGACCGACCTGCAGCAGGCCTATGCCGACGAAACCGATTGGCGCAACGCCCGGGGAGGACCGACCCGGGAGGAGGTCCTCCGCGTAGCCGAGTCCTCGGGCCAGAAGGTGACCCCGGAGGACGTGGAACGTACGCTGCAAATGCAAAGACAGCAGGCGATGGAAGGCTTGCGGGAAGGGCTCATCGCTCGCTATCTGGACACGCTGGCCGAGCCCGAGCGCGCTCGTCTGGAAGAGGGCGACCTGGTGGTGGTGCACGACAAGCTGCCCGTGGAGATGCTCACCGAGGAGATGGATACCCTGCAAGCGGGCGCCACCCCGGGATCGGGAACCCCCCGCGATGAGTTTGCCCGCTTCAACGACCGACTGGAGGAAGGCCGGCGCTGTACCCGACTGGGAACGGTGGCGGTGCCGCTGGAGGCTGAGCTCTACCTGGCCCCGGCCGGAGTGCGGAGAACGTGCAAGGGCTGTTGAGGGGCCTTTCCGGCGGAAACGAAAACCTGCCGAACAGACAACAAGAATGTCCCGTCAAATCGATCCGTGAAAGCTTTCACGGAGGCGAAACTCCTGCCGAACGCAGCTGCCGCAGCCTCAGTGGCGAGGGGGGTCCTCCCCCGCCGCAGCCTTCAGCAGCACCCCGGTAGCCACCCCGGTCAGGAAGCCACCCGCCAGCCCGAGACCAAGGCCAATCAATCCCCCGGTCAGGGGAGAGAGCTTGTGACTGTGCTCGGTAACGCTGCGCTGGGTGAACTCGCCCGTGGGCACGTCGCGGTTGACGGCCTCGCGCCCGGCGAAGGGCACCTCGCCGAAGCGATCGCGGGGCAGGTTGTCGTAGTAAATCCTCCCACCCGACTCCATGAACGGGCGAGTGCTGGAGGTATCGCGATTGTAGGGGATCCAGCCGATCTGCTCGCGCCGGAAGACGGGCTCGGACAGGGTCTGGGTCAGGCTCTGGGCTTTGCTCTGGCTGATGGACCCCATCAGGATGCCGGCTCCCAGCCCCAGCGCCCCGCCGGCGGCGGTGCCGATCACAGGAGCGCGATCGGCCATCCGGGCCAGCCGCACCTTCTCGGGGGTCTGCGGAACCTTCTGGGGGGGTGGGGGCCACTGATAGGGGTCCTTGTCGCGGTTCAACACCATCTGGGTAATGGCCCCGGCGATGCCGCCCAGCACCGCGCCCGCTCCCAGGCCCACCAGGGCTCCCGTGACCGGGCCGAACAGCATGGTGTGCTTGAAGCTCTGGCGCTCGTAGGTAGCTCCGGTGGGATCGTGGCGGATGATCGGATCCCAGTCGTCCGGGTCGGTGTGCCAGTAACCCCCACCCTTGTCGTCGGTGGAGACCCAGTAACTGCTGCCCGAATCGAAGTCGGCTCCCACCAGCACGGGGCGGGTCACCTGGTAGGTGGCGTTGACCACCTCCACCCGGTCGTTGGCCAGGTTGTTGAGGCCCCAGAGGAAGCCGCCCGTGCCGCCCACAGCGGCTCCGATGCCCGCCCCGGCGGCGGCCCCGCCAAAACCCTCGCGGCGCACGTTGTTGACCAGCGAATGGGCGGGGCGGTAGTCACTGCTCGCCCCGACGTTGTGCCGAACCCAGCTGAGGACGCTCATGCCGGGAGTGTATGCAAGTCCTGGTTGGGACGCCATAGAGGAGTTGTGAACGCTTCGCAGGTCGAAGCCTGGCCGATGGACGTCATCTCGCTCAGCCACCAGGGCAAGGTCAAGCCCGGGAACGAGGACGGGTTGCTCGAGCTGGGCGAGCTGGGCATCTATGGCGTGCTCGACGGCCTCAGCAGCACCAGTGGGGGGGGCATGGCCACGCTGCTGGCCCTGGAGCTGCTGCGCGAGCTGCTGCCGAAGCTGGGGCTGGAGCAGGCCCTGGCCGAGGCCAGCCGGCGCATCTGGGCGCAAGGTTTGCGCAGCCGGGCCATGTTCCAGATGGGAGCGGCGGTGGTGCTGGCCCGGGTGCGT
Source organism: uncultured Burkholderiales bacterium (assembly GCA_964471395.1). Taxonomy (GTDB): domain Bacteria; phylum Vulcanimicrobiota; class Xenobia; order Xenobiales; family QWHO01; genus QWHO01. The sequence continues at coordinate 31,584 of CAYYHB010000035.1, forward strand.
GACGAGAGCGTGGAGCTGGCCCACGCGGGCGACTGTCGGGCCTATCTGGACGGACGGAGGCTGACCGAGGATCACTCCGTACTGGCCCGGGGCAAGCTCTCGCTGGTGCGCCACCTGGGACTGCGAGAGCTCAAGGCCGAGCGCCAGGAGCAGGCCTTCGGGCCGGGCTCGCGCCTGCTGTTGTGCAGCGATGGTCTGCACCGCGAGCTTGGAGAGGATGCCCTGGCCGAGCTGATGCGGACCGGCACGCCGGAAGAGGCGGCCCGGGCACTGTTGGAGGGCGCCCTGGACCGGGGAGGGCGGGACAATATCAGCCTGATCGTCTTGGAACGCAATTTTTCAGCGATGACAGGAGCCGTCGATCCTTCAGCGACGACAGGAGCGGTCGACAGCTAATGGACGAGTTGGATGACGTTCTCCAGGAGCTGCGCGACCGCGGGGCGCTGGACTCCAGAGGAGAGTTCACGCTCGACTGGCGACACGCTCTGGAGAGGCTGCGCGGTTTCCAGTTACCCGACCGTTGTTTCTACGTGCTCAAGTGGATCCAGTCGGCGGTGGCGGCCAGGGCCACCCGCTGCCAGGTGCGCGCCTCCGCGCGAGCCCTGAGCCTGACTCACAATGGCTCCCCCTTTCAGCCCGACCAGCTGCAAAACTTCTTC
>CAYYHB010000036.1:0-11841 GCA_964471395.1 uncultured Burkholderiales bacterium
AGGGTGAAGTAGCCCGAGGTGGTTCCGTCGGCCTTCTTGGCGGTTTTGAGGTTGACCGGCCCGGCTTTGACCGAGATGTCGAACATCGGCGGCTGGCCAGTGAAATTGATGGTAGCCCCATTGCCCATGTTGAAAGCGGTCTCGATGTAGACGGGCACCGGGTTGCTGACCCCCAGAATCGGATCCGTGGCCGGGTCGAGCACCTGGATGGAGCCGTCCACCAGGCTCAGGCTCTTGAAATTGTAGTAACCGGCTCCTCCGTTGACGAAGGTCACCTGCACACCCCCGTTCAGCACCACGTTCTTGTAGTTCCCGGGCGGCAGCACGTTCAGGCCCAGCCCCAGGTCGAAGCCGGGGGAGAGGTTCAGGTCGACCCCCAGGTCGGGGTCGGCGGGCATGACCACGGCGTCCGGCGGCGGGGTGGCCGGCCCTCGCGGGGGAGGCAGCACGACGGGGGCCAGCTCCCGGTCGCTCAGCATGGACTTCTGGCCGTCCTCCACCACCGCCCCGGCCTTGACCTGGAGAGCGTTCTTGGCTGCTCCGGGGCCCAGGAAGGCGGCTCCCTTGACGTTGGACAGGCTCTCTACGTTGATGGCGCCCTTGGTGTTGAGGTTGGTGCCGATGTTGCCGCGACCGCCGGCCGGCTCGAGCGTTCCCGTGGCCGAGCTGTACCAGGTGATGGTGCTGTTGTTCTCGATGTTGATAGTCTCGCGAGCAAAGATCGCATAGTCGTAGAGGCCGCTCGAGAGCCGCACTAGCATGCCGACCTGCCGCTGCGTGCCGTTGGAAGCCGTGCCGGTGGAGAGAATGTAGCGGTGGTCGGACGAGGGCAGGGGAACGCCGTTGGGGGCCACCGCCGGAGCCTGAAAGACCTGGGTGGCATAGGTGTCGTTCGTCCCCGTCACGGTGCCCGCGGCGCCGGCGTAGGCAGGATTCGCCTTCAAGCGCACCAAGGTGATAGTGACCCCGGCTTCGGCTGCGTAGTAGGCCCGCTCATTGAACACCTGCCGGCCGGCCAGGGCCAGGTTGCCCGTGCCCAGCATCACCACCGCGGCGGCCACCACCGTCAGGATCGAGAGCACCAGCAGCACGATCACGATGGCCACGCCTTGCGCTCTTTCACTGCTCATCCGTTCATCCTCTCAGAACCGGTTGTACATGTGGACCTGACCCTGGGCTCGAAGCTCGGTCACCTGGTTCGAGCTGGTATTCTCCGAAAAAATCAGCTGCACCCGCATGCAGTCGGCGGTGGGCCCGCCCCAGACCCGCAGGCTGCGGTTGAGGGGGTTCAAGGTTAGGTCCTCGGGCGTCTTCAGGTTGCGCGCCACCACCTTGAAGTCAGGACCGCTGAAGTTGAAGGCGGCGTAGGCTGGAGCGAGGGCAGGAGGCGTGGTGGTGGGAGCGCCCAGCGGCAGCTCGTCGCGCTCGAGGTTGGACCCATTGGATCGGTAGCAGACCCACTTCTGCCACTGCACGTGGCCGTCGGGAGCGTGCACCACCGGCCCGGCGTTGGGATGGGGGAGGCTGGCCGAGAGAAAGACCACGTGACTGGTGGGATTCTGTCGATAGTCCACCGTGCTGGCCCGCGAGTCTTGCAGCTCGGCCAGGATCTTTCTCAGGCTGAGGACCGACTCGTGCTGCACGTTCTGGTAGGCGCGAGCCTGCTGGAAGTAACGCAGACCGCCCACCATCAACAGATAGAGCACCCCCAGCATCAAAAGCAGGATGGAGGAGGCCACCATGACTTCGACGATGGTGCTGCCCCGTCTGGTCAAAAGTCCCCCACGAAGCCTACCAGGCGCACCTGTCGGTTGATGGGCCCTTCGCTCCAGGCCACGGTAACCGTCACCACCCGCACCTCGGGTTGGGCGTGGGCGGTCACCGCCACGGTGGTATTGAAGCTCACGGTAACCGGAGTGCCGTTCACGATCGAGGCTACGGGCACCACGTTATTGGTGGTGCCCAGGGGAACATTGTCATAGCCTCGGGAGATGTCCGACTCGAGCAGCTCGCGGGCCAGGTTGGTGGCCAGCGAGGTGTTCTTGGCCTGAGTGGTGGCCCGGTGCGAGTTGGGAAAGATCCCGAACAAGAGAAGCACCGAGATGGCAAACAGGCCCAGCCCGAAGACGACTTCGAGCAAGAGACTGACCCCCCGCCAGGGCAACAGGCGCATAATCGTAACTGTACCAAATGGAACCCCGCTATTCAACCAATGGTCCGTGGGTAGTCTCCCCTTAAGGGTGCTCAGGCTGCAACATTCGGACCTGCTGGAAGGCTTGTCGGGCTTCATCCCCCCTGCCGAGCTCCCGCAGACACCGGGCCAGGTGGTTCCAGGCCGAAGCCTGATCGGGCTTGAGCTCGAGCACCCCTTCCCAGGCTCTGGCCGCCTCTTCCCAGAGCTTGAGCGAGGTCAGGGTCTCGGCCAGGGCCAGGCGAGCTCCGAGCGAGGCCGAGTTGAGCTCCAACGCTTGCTCCAGGCAGGTCAGCGCCTCCTGTGAGCGTCCCAGGTGCCGCTCGAGGTTGCCCTTGGCAAGCCAGGAGATGTGGCTGGCGGTCGGCAGGCGTGTGGCCTGCTCGAGCCTGGCCAGAGCTTCCAGGTTCCGGCCCAACTCGCTCAGAACCCGGGCCAACTCCACCAGAACCTGCTCTTCAAAGCCCGCCATCCCGATCTCGGCCAGACGAGCCAGGATTGGCTCAGCCGCCCCGTGCATGCCTCGACCCATCAAATAGCGTGAGACCTGCCACAGCGTGGCCGGGTCCCCGGGAGCGTCCTCCAGGGCTTGCTTGTAGAGCTGCTCGGCTCGTGCGTCGGACTGGAGATCGGCCGAGCGGGCCATGGCCAGGCGCGCTCCGGGCTCGTCTTTGAGGGCTGCCAGGGCCCGAAAAGCGTCGGCGTGGCGCTGCATGCGGACCCAGGCCTGGGCGGCCCGGGTCAGGTTGGCGGGGGTGCGCTCCACTCCGGGCGCGAGCAGGGGCTCGGTTCCGCGCACGGTCAGTAAGAGCTCGCGGTTGAGGCTGTCCAGACCCGGCCGTCCGAAGCTCAGGGGGGCCATGAACTCCAGCATGGGGCGGTCGTCGGTGTTGAGCAGGTCGGTGGGCAACAGGGACAGAGCCGCGCCGCGGTCGAGCAGGTACAGGCCCGCCACCGATTCGGGGGCAAACAGCTCCAGGTTGGTCAGCGAGCGGCGCGCGTCGTGTGAGCCGCTCAGCACCGCCCGCACTCTGTCCAGGTCGAGCGCGACAGGCTTCTGGGAGCCGATCAGCAGGATGTCCCCCGGACCGGTCTCCCACACTCCCCCTTCGGGGAAGATCGCGTAGAAGGTGCAGAGCACCCGGGCCAGCTCGCTTTCGGAGATCCCGTAGAGGTGGAACCACTGGGCCATGATTCCGTCCGGCTCGAGGCGATCGCGGCAGGCGCGGTAGAACTCCAGCGTATACAGGCTGCCCACCCCGGCGATCCAGGGATTGGAAGGCTCACTGACGATCAGGTCGAGCTTCCCTTCGGCCGTGTGGACAAAGTTGCGCCCGTCGCAGAGGTGCAGCCGCACGCGGGGGTCCTCCAGCACCCGGCCGTTGTAGCCGGCCCACAGCTTGCCCGCCTCCACCACCGCCGGCTCGAGCTCAACGACGTCAAGCTGCTCGACCTCGGGAAAGTTGGCCAGGGCCCGCACCGTCAGCCCGGTACCCAGCCCGATCACGGCTACCCGGCGGGGGTTCTTGTGCAGGAAGCCGGGCACATAGCCCAGCAGGTTCTGGGTGCCCAGGTCGAGCGGGTGCAGCGAGGCGTCAACCTTGCCGTTGACCCGCAGGCTCATTACCCCCTCCGCGTCTACCTCCACGCTCACCGTGGAGGACAATCCGTCGCGGTAGAAGGCTGGCGCATCCGGGAGGGCAGCCCTGTCGTAAAGTCCCGGGCCCGACTGCAGGCGAGCCAGGTTCCATGGGGGGAGCCAGGCGATCCCCAGGCCGAGGGCCAGCGCCGGCAGCAGGGCCAGGGGGCGCAGCGTCACCAGGAGGGCGGCCGCCAGGTAGAGCCCGGCCGAGAGCTTGAGCGTGAGCTGCACACCCAGCTGAGGCATCAGCACCAGCCCGGTCAGGGCCGCTCCCAGAATACAGCCGGCCGTGTTGGCGCTGTAGACGCTGGCGAGTGATCGCCCGACCGGGCCGAGTTGGTGCACCTGTAGCGTGCTGGCCAGGGGCAGGGCCGCTCCCATCAGGAGGGTGGCCGGCAGCACGACCATGGCCGCCAGCATGGCTGCGCTGGAGAGCATGGTTAGCAGGCTCGGCGCGTGCATCGGCTTCACCTCTTCAGCCAGGAGGGGCATGAAGCTCAGGGTCTGGTAACTCAGCGCCGCCATCAGTCCGGTCAGAAGCAACATCGCCCCCAACTGGCCGCGGGTCGGGGTACGGGCGAAGCGAAACCAGCCCAGCACGGCGCTCCCTGCACCCAGGCCGACCAGAAAGACGGCCAGGGTGGTCGAGAACGCGTAGGTGGACGAGCCCATCACCAAAGCCAGCGAGCGGGTCCAGGAGAGTTGAAGCCCCATCGAGGCGACCCCGGCCAGGCCCATCGCCAGGCTGAGCCGCAGGGCCCGGACCGGCGAGGGTGGCTCGCCATTGCGCTCGGCCAGTGGCTCGGGCAGAAATACCGACAGGGCCCAGGCCAGCACCCCCAGCGAGAGGTTCAGAAAGGCCGTCGCTCCCAGCGCGATCGCCATGCCCAGGGCGGGCAGCATCCACCAGCCGGCCGCGCAGGCACCGGCACAGGCGCCCAGCGTGTTGGAGCCGTACAGGTGCGACAGGCCCATACCCACCGATTCCGGCTCGTCGGCCAGCATCCGGCTCATGATTGGCAGGGTGGCCCCCATGGCCGCGGTGGGGGGGAGGAGCACCAGCACGGCCCCCGCCGCTCCTGACCAGAAGCCGTAGCCATAGTAGAGGCGCTCAACCAGAGCCAGCAGGAAGGGGGAGGCCAGCGCCCAGCCCCCGATGGCCAGCTCGAGCTGCCCGTATGCTTTCAGGCACTCGCCCCGGGTGGTCGACCGGTCGGCCCGGCGCCCTCCCAGCAAGCTGCCCACTGCCAGCCCGAGCATGAAGGCGGTCACCACCAGGCTGAGGGCCCACACCGTGTGCCCCAGGGTCAGGCTGAGTCGGCGCGTCCAGAGAACTTCGTATACCAGGCTGCTGAAGCCCGAGCCGAAGAACAGAGCCAGAATCGCCAGCCGCAAGGCTTATGCCCTCCGTGCAAGAGTCAGAGCTCCACCGGTCCGCCGTGCATACGGTTGATCTTCCAGCCCGAGCTTTCTTTGACCAGCTCCCACTGCCAGGTGGGTCGGTTGCCCTGCTCGGGGGGCAGTACTTCGACCCGGGCCTGCTTACCATCCGCCATCCGGGGTAGGACCTGCCGATAGGGTAGCTCCCACTGCAGGTCCTGATCTTCCAGACGGTCGAGCAACTGCTTCTGAAAGGCGCCCTCGCTGAGCCCTTTCTTCGCTTCTGCCGATAGATAGCCGTACGAGAGCTTGAGGTTCTCCATGCGCAGGATCTGCAAAAAGCTCTGAGCCACCACCTCGGGAGCGGCCGTCTCTAAGGTCACCAGATGGCTCGAGGATGCGACCGTCTTCGGCCCCGGCGCCCGATAGCAGGTGCCGGTGACCAGAAAGAGCGGCACTCCAACGATGAAGACCAGCTGCCACCAGTTCAAGCGGGGTAGGGATGGAGGAGCCTTGGTCATTGGCATCAATTTCCGTGCCCCTCCTGGCCTTCCCTCCAGGGCCAGTCCTTGATGGCCTCGTAAGGGATGAGCTTACCGCCCTCGGTCTGCACCAGCTCACAGCCCGCCAGCCCGGCCAGCTCGCGAAGAAAGGCTACCATCTTCGGACCGGCATACTCGCATTCGAACCTGGCGTAGTCGGTCATGCCAAAGCGCAAGCGCGCTTTCCCGCCTCGAGCATCAGCAGCACTTGCACCGCCCGCTCGTGGACGTACGAGTTGCGCTGGTAATGGATGCGGTCAACTCCTCAAGGCCCAGCAAGCGGGATCTCCGAACTGTCGACGATGGAAAGATTTCGTGCTCCTTTGGAAGGCGAGATGCTCAGAAGATAGCAGTCGTGGCTCCAGATACAGGCCAGATCGGGAGTGAACGGTGGCGCAATCTTCCTGCGCAGCCAGGAAGACATCAAACCCCAAGATAGCGCCGAATCTCGGCTGCCACCGGCTCGGGGTCCTCCAGGTGCAGGTGGTGCCCGCCGGCCAGGCGCACCAGCTCCACCGGCCCCTGGAGCGCTTTGAGACGGCCCTCCACCACGTGCTCGTTGAAGCGCATCCCGTTCTCGGCCTCGATGATCAATGCCGGACAGGTCACCCGGCGGAAGAAGGCCAGAACCTCGGGCTCGGTGAGGCGCAGGCGCGACGGGGCCCGCAGACGGGGATCGTGTGCGAAGCTGAACCCTCCTGGCACCGAGACCACCACTCGCTCGGCCAGAAGCTCGGCCGACTCGCGGGAGAGCCCGCCGCGCGTGGAAGCGATTCGCTCCACCGCCTGCTCGTAGCTCGAGTAGATAGCCGGGGGTCGGGCCTCGAAGGCCAGCGCCCGGGCAAGTTGAGCGGGCGCGTCCTCGGCCAGGGACGTGAGCGGGCCCAGGCCCTCGATCAAGACCAGGCGATCAACCCGTTCGGGCACGGTGCCGGCCACCAGGGGAGCCACCCCCGCCCCCATCGAGTGACCCAGCAGGCTGAAGCGCTCCCAGCCCAGCCGGTCGGCCAGGCGCACCACGTCAACCACTCCGTCCACGAAGTAGTACTGCTCGCGATGGGGCGAGCGGCCGTGGCCGGGCAGATCCACCGCCACCACCCGCAGCCCGCTCAGCAAGGGGGCCAGCCGACTGAAGGTGCCGGCGTTGTCGAGCCAGCCGTGCAGGGCGATGAAGGGGAGCCCCTCGGCGGGGCCCCACTCGAGGGTTGCAAGCTCCATCCAGCGCGCTTCTCCGCAATTGCTTGGAACTCTTTCCCGACTCTGCTATCCTACCCGGGAGATGCCGCCCCCTGCCCCCCTCTCCCTGGAGCTCTCCTTCAGCCTGTTGGTCGCTCTTACGGCGGCTGGCTTCTTGCTGCTCGTCAAACGGGCCGGCGCAAGTCCTGTCAAGACTACGCTCTTCATGCTCTGCTGGCTGGCGGCCGTGGCCAGTCTGGCGGCCTCCGGCCGACTGCTCGACTTCGACCGTCTTCCCCCGCCCCTGTTCCTGCCCGTCGCTCTGGGGGGAGTGATCACGGTCGCGCTGGCTTTCTCGCGCTGGGGAACCCGGTTGGTGAAAGAGTTGCCCCTGGCGCTGCTGGTAGGCTCGCAGGCCTTTCGCCTGCCCCTCGAGCTGGTGATGCACCACGCTTACGAGGTGGAGGTCATGCCCGTGCAGATGAGCTACGAGGGGCTCAATCTGGACATCCTCACGGGTGCCACCGCACTCATCCTGGCCTTCTATCCGCGCCGCTTCCTGGTCTGGGCCTGGAATTTCCTGGGCCTGGCCCTGCTGATCAACGTGGTCACTATCGCCATCTTGTCCACCCCAATCCCGATCCGGGTTTTTACCAACGAGCCCGCCAACCTCTGGATCGCCACGGTGCCCTTCTGCTGGCTACCCACGTTCCTGGTGCCGCTGGCCCTGCTGGGCCATCTGCTGGTGTTTCGCAAGCTCACTTCCCGTCCTTCGGAAGGATAGCCGCCGCCGCCACGCCGGCCGCGAACCCGAAAAGGTGGGCCTGCCAGCCCACCCCTGGCTGCCCCGGCAAGAGCCCCGGCAGGGTGCCCGCGAAGAGCACCAGGCTGGCCACCGTCATGGCGATGGGGAGGGGCTTGCGCTCGAAGAGCCCCCGGGCCATGTTGTAGCCGATGTAGCCGTAGACCATGCCACTGGCCCCGATGCCGACCGCCCCCGTGGGGGCTGTGAGCCAGTAACCCAGTCCCGAGGCCACCGCGGTGATCAAGCTGACATCCCGGAATTTCTTGGGGCTCTGAGCGGCGATCATTCCACCGGCCAGGAGCATGCCCAGCGAATTGTTGGCCAGGTGATTGAACCCTCCGTGCAAGAAGGGGGCGGTGGCCACCCCCAACAGCCCCTCGGGGGAGCGGGGGAGGATGCCCAATCCGTCCAACCGGTTCCCCAGGGCCGTGTCCACGATCTCCGAGGCCCACATGGCGGCCGTCAGCCCTGCCGGGCCGCTCAGGCGGCCGGCCAGGTCCAGGCCGCTCTTTTCTCCGGTCTTTGCGGGCGAGCCCAGCGCGGTGATCTGGTGGGCGATTTCTACCGACTCGCGCGGCTCTTCAGGCTCCATGGGGGAGCGGGCCGGCTGAGGGCGGGGAGTGGTCAGGCTTGGACCGGTGGTCAGCGCAGGAGTAACAATCATCGCGCGGGAGCGTATTCATCTGCTGTGAAAAATGTCTGAAAGCAGGTCTCTCACACATCCTGCCCGCACCCTTCGCAACCCGGGCGATACGCGCCAAATTTCCCGGTACGGCCCCGGCAGGTGCGTATACCTACCTCCGAGACCCGTACCGCAGAATTTTCCCGGTAAACTGTTTGGGAGGCTCGAAGCAGCTCTCTCACGTCCACCGGCGCGTTCCGTCCAACGAAGTTAACGATTTGTTCATCCAGTCAAGGCTTTGTTAACCTCGTCTGCCTCGCTCGCGACACCTCACCGGGCTATGCTGGCAGCAAGGAGGATCTGTCATGACCCAAGTCGGCTCGTTCGCAATGTCCGTCTCCGTCGCAGGCGGCGCCCCTCAACCGCAGCAGCAGAACCCCGCCCAACAGCAACTGCAACAGATGATGCAGTTCATGACGGGGATGCTGGTGGGACGGATCGTGGCCCAGGCCCTCCAGAGCGGCGGGCAGCAGCAAGGCTGCCCGTGCTCGCAGCAGACCCCCAACTTTGGCCAGATGGGCGGCCAGATGCCCTTCGGTGCCCCGGGCCTGGCCACTCCGGGCTTTGGAGCCATGCCCGGCATGACCCCCGGCTTCGCCGCCCCCGGCCTGGCCACCGGAGCAATGCCCTTCGACCTGAACGGGGCCGCCCCGGGCCTCGCCTCCTCGGGCTTCCAGGCCACGCCCTTCCCGAGTCTTGCTACCGGAGGCTTCATGCCCGACATGGGCGCCTCGAACTCCCTGATGGCCGGTCTCCCCTCGCTCGGAATCGGCGGCTCGGCTGCCATGCAGGCCGCCCAGATGCAGATGCTCCATAGCGACCAGCAGCAGGCAATGACCATTGGAACCATCGGCGGCGGCTTCCCCAGCGGCTACATGGGCCTGCCCGGCTCGTTCTCGACCGGGATCAACAACTTCCTCGGGTAGTCCTCCGTGCTGCGCCGCCTGAAGGCGCTGTGGGACCTGCAGAAAATCTCCGATCGCGCCCGTCGGGGTGATCGCGTGGCCCTGGACGCGCTCTGTCGCCACTGTCTCGAGCACGACCTGGCCACCGTGCGCCGGAGCGCCCGCGAGAGTATCCAGCTCATGCCCGCTCCTCTTCAGCGCGAGGTGTTGCGCCTCTGGCCCGAGCTGGCCTCGCTCTTCCTGGGCGAGAGCACCTGGCAGTGGTCCCTGGAGCGCCAGTTCCTGCTGGAGGCCTGGCCCGAGGGGGTGCCGGCTCCCCCGCTGCGCTCGCGCAGCCCGGCCGAGGTGGCCGCCTACCGTCTGTTGACCGGCCAGCAGGCAGACCCCGACTGGGTGCTCAGACACTTCCCCAAAGCCACCCCGGCCGGGCGCCGACGGCTGCTGGCGCACCTTCGAAAGCTGGGCCTGGGCCATCTGGTCGGCCAGGGCTGGGATGAGCTTCCCCCTGAGCGGGCCCTGGCCGTGGCTCCTTGCGGCTGGGTTCCCGAGCTTCTCAATCGTATCCCTCCTGGCGACTCCTTGTTGGACCGCTTGCGGTCAGTAGTACCCGAAGGGGACCTGTGGCTGGAGTATCCCCGCCCCGTGCGCCAGGCCGCGCGAACCTTCCCCCATTCCGTCGGCTGGCTGGCCTTTCTGGGGGAGCTTTTGGCGCTGTGGGACGAGTCGGGGCAGCTCTGGCTCTGGTCCGGCGTCGAGGCGCCGCGCCGCCTGGCTCCCGACGCGCCAGCCGCCCTGCCGGCGGCCCTGCCGACCGCTCTGTTTGCCCTCCACAAGGACCGCAAGGCCCGTCTCTGGAGCGCCGGGCTGGAGTGGGAGCATCCCGTGCCTCGGGGCCTGGAGCGGGTGAGCGTCTCGCCGAACGGAAGCTTTCTCCTGGTCAGCGGCCCGGGAGGCTATCACCTGCTCGACCGGGCGGGCCGGCTGCTGCAGTCCGGCAAACAGACGGCCCACGGCTTCGGGGCTGACTCGGGCCACCTGGTGACCGAGGGGCGGACCTACCGGCTGCCCGGGCTCGAGCCGGCTCCAACCCTGGTTCCGCTGGTCCGGGCCGGCGATCCTCGCCTGCTGGCACTGCCCCGGCGGCAGGTGCGGCTGGTGCTGCCGGGCCGCACCATGAAGGTGAGCGGGGCTGCGGGGACCATGGCCCTGGACCCCTCCGGTCAGCGTCTGGCGGCCGTGCGCCGCTGCACCAGCGTCCACCTTTACCGCCTGGCAGGCGATGGTCGCGACCTGGATTCCCGGGTGGATTGGTATCCCCGCCCGGCTACCCCCCACGAGCGCTTCGCCCACCTCTTGTGGCGCTACCAGCGCCGCTACGAGGTGGTGCTGGAGGATCCCCGCCCTCAGCTCGAGCATGACATCGAGCTCGAGGACTGATCCAGGTCATCGCCCCATCGGCCGGGTTGTGCTTGAATCGACTCAAGATGAAGCGCATCCTCGTGCCCCTGGACGGTTCCTCCACCTCTGAGCAAGCCCTGAAGCTTGCGGTCGAGGAGGCTCGTCTGCACGAAGCCGAGTTGATCGTGCTGCACGCCATGTCCTTCCCCCGCGACCTGATGTGGCTCGACCACCTGCCCAGTCCTGGCGAGTGGGCCGAGCTGGCCCGCAGCGAGGCCGAGGACTACATGGACCGCGTGCGCAGCCGGCTGAGCGCCCAGGTTCCCACCCGAGCTCGGCTCGAGAGCGGACCAGCCGCCCGCACCATTGACGCCGTGGCCCGCGAGGAAGAGGCCGATCTGATCGTGCTGGCCACCCACGGACGCTCGGGCCTGCTGGGCGGAGTTGCCAGCAAGCTGCTGCAGCTGGCCCCCTGTCCCGTCCTGCTGGTGCCCATCAAGCCCGACCAGCCGATGGACAAAGTCTTCCGCGGCCTGTGCTGAGATGACCTGGATCATTACCGACCGGCGCCGCAGGCCTTAGGCTCGGAGTTGGAGGTGAGTTCGCATGCATCACGAGTTTGACCGTCGCCACCCTGTGGAGATCCCCCCCGCTCTGCTGGCCGAAGCCCCGGAGTGGGCTTTCCGATTGTTGCACAACGTTACGTTCCTGATCGGTCGGGTCAACGAGTTGGAAGGCGAGGTGGGCAGCCTGCAACGGCGCCTGGAATCCCTGGCCACCGCTCAGGATGTCATGGCCTCGGGTAGCATTCCTGGCGAGGGCTGAGCGCTCACGCTGGAGGTAGCATGTTCTGCGTCAGTTGTGGACACGCCCTGAAACCCGACGACCGTTTCTGCGAGCAGTGCGGAACCGCCGCCGCCCCCGAAGGGTCCGAGTCATCGGGCTGGAAGGACCCGGTGCTGGCCTCGGTGGCTGATCTGCCCGGGCCGTCGAACGGGCTTGCCGTATCGCCAGCCCCCGTCTCAAGGGCCCCGGCACCCGGATCCTCGACCCTTGCGCCGCCCCCGCCCCTGCCGGTCTCGCCCCCGCCGGCTCAGGCCGGACTGCCCCCCTCTGCGCC
>CAYYHB010000036.1:11941-31724 GCA_964471395.1 uncultured Burkholderiales bacterium
GACTGCCCCCCTCTGCGCCGCCGCCCCCGCCCCTGCCGGTCTCGCCCCCGCCGGCCCAGGCCGGACTGCCCCCCCGGGTCTCGCCCCAACCGCCACAGGCCGGACGGACCTCGCCACCCGCAGCCCGTCCGGCCAGCCCCTCACCGGTGCTGACCGCTCTGGTGGCCGGACTGGTGGTGCTGGCCGTGCTGATGGGCGGCGGCTATCTGGCCTACCGCTTCCTCCCCCCGCTGCTGGCATCGTGGCGCTCGTCTGCCCCTTCGACCCCCACTCCCACGGCAACCCTGACCCCTACCCCGACTGCCACGCCAACGACCACTCCCCAGCCGCCGCCCGAGCAACAGTCGACCGTGCCCCCGCTCGAGGCCTTTGCCGGCGAATGGACCAACCCCGAGACTCCCGGGCACCGTCTGCGCCTGACCTTCGAGCACGGGTCCCTGGTGGCCCAGATTCCCGAGGAGAATGCCGTCGTGCGGCTGTCCAGGCTCGACCCGCAAGACAGCGTTTTGCACGGCTCCTACAGTCCCGCCGACCAGGACAGCGTGCTCATGACGGCAGAGCTGTCGTCTGATCGCACCCGGTTAACGATCACCCTTTCCCCTCCCCAGAGCGAGTTCGAGAGATCCGTGCTGGTTCGGCCCGAGAGCCTTCCCGACACTCCAGGCATCGAGGAGATCGACCGCTCGGACCCTGAGTCCTACCTCCCGCTGCTCCATCAGCGCTTTACTTATGAGGTGAGCTATCCTGATGGAGACAGCGGACCCCTCGAGGTCGTGACTGGCAACCTCGATGGGCAGATACCCCGAAGCGAGCTAGAGACCGCGACCAGCCGGATGTATCCCGACTCTGGTCCGCGAGTTGAGGTGTATCACTACCTGCGCGACGAGACCGGTGTGCGCCGGGTGCTGGACTCTGACCCCCAGACTGACGAGATCTGGCTGCCCGCCAGGGTGGTCAGCGGGACAAGCTGGAAGACCGAGAGCTGGTTCTGCAAGATTCTGCTCATGCAGGCTCCGGTCGACCTGGGGTTCGTCCAGCTCAAGTGCCTCAAAGTGCAGCGTGACAATCCCGCGGTGGGAGTCTCCGAGATCGCCTACTTCGCGCCCGGTTACGGCGAGGTGCTCGTCAAGCTCGACGGGATGGAGGCCAGAAAACTGCTGCGAGTCGAGAGCCTCGATCCGCGGGAGGCTGACGACCGGGTTCGCGAGCACAGCCCCCGGCTCGAGGAGGTCAAGCGGCGCCATCCTCGGTAGAGGTTTGTTCAGCGCTGCCCGACAGTTCAAGGCTCACCTGGGTGCTGCTCTTATACGATGCGGTGCATCCGCTGTGCCTCTGCTTGAGCTTGCGGATGACACGCAGAGACTGCATCCAAACGTGGCTCTTCGGGATCTCGGCGTTCTCGGCGGTTTTATTCATAGCGCGTCGTCATCAGGGCTGCGACACCGCCGCTGACGCGTGCCGGGCGGTGGTGGGCGCCTTTCAAATCCAGGTAAAGGACCGACAAAGACCGACCGAAACCGGCAGGGGTTGACCTGCCTGGTCCGAAGCCCCGCTCGTTCTGACGGGGCCTGGGGCCACGCGTCCACCAATCTGAGAGGAATGTGTTCATGCAAAGAGCAATCAAAATGCTGCTGTTGCTTCTAGTCGCAGCCTGGGTGACCGGATGCAGCAGTGACGAGTTTGTCGATGTCGCCGGCGGGAGGGTTGTCGTCCCCCCGCCCGCCCCGCCCGGCCCCGGAGTCACTCTGAACGCGATCGCGGTCACCCCTGATGGCGTGGGAGTGGCTCCGCGCCAGACCCAGCAGTTCGTCGCCACGGGGACCTTCAGCGACGGCAGTACCCAGAACCTGACCAGCCAGGCCACCTGGACCAGCTCGGACGCGGCCATCGGCACGGTGGACCCGCTGGGCCTGGCCACCGCGGTGGCCACCGGCACCACCACCCTGACGGCCACCGTGGGCACCATCAGCGGCTCGGCCAACTTCCAGGTGGTGGGCAGCTCCACCATCACCGTCAACCACATCCTGGTGGCGGCCCGGGCCATCCCCGCCAATGTCACCACCGTGCGGGCCACCGGCCTGACCGAGCAGGGCGTGGTCGTGTTCGGTCCGGAAGACCAGCCGATCGCGGTGCAGAACGTTTTCACCGGCGTTCCCATCAACGTCACCTCGTTCCGCCTTGAGTACTTCGCCAACGGTACGCTGGTGGGCACCTTCATCGTCGCCGTCACCCTGACCGAGGGCGGCAACTTCGTCATCAACGACCCTGACTTCACCGACGCCGCCCCGGCGGCGACCTCGCTTCGCTTCCTCAAGAATCCCGTCAACGGCATCCCCGGCCAGCCTCTGGTGCAGGTGGACGTACAGGTGCTCGATCAGTTCGGCAACCTCTTCACCACCCCGGTGAACGTGACCCTGGCCCTGGGCACCAACCCGGCCGGCGCCACCCTGGCCGGCACCCTGACGCAGGCCAGCGTCAATGGCATGGCCAGCTTCAACGACCTCTCCATCAACTTGGCGGGCGCGGGCCTTCAGTTCCTGGCCAGCGCCCCCACCCTGGCCAACCGGCTCTCCCAGGCATTCGATGTGCGCTTGCCGGACGACCCGGTCGACTCCGGCCAGAGCTTTTTGACCTATCTCTACGGCAGCATTCCTGGCGTGGCCGTGATCCTTCCCCCCGCTGCCACCTGCCTTTGGGACCTCACCTTGGCCATGACTCTCAATGATGGCTTCGAGGATACCTGGGATGGCGCCATGAATGTGAGCGTTGGCGGAGTCATTTTCCCCTTTGACCAGAACTACCTCGGGCTCTCCTTCCTGACCCCGCTCCTGACCCCCCCGGGTCCCGGGGTGGGCACCCAGCGCCCGGCCGTTGTTGGCATCTTCAGCGCCTTCTTCGCCCCGGTCGTGTTCAATGGCATCTCGCAGACCATCGACCTGACCGGCTCGGCGGCTCCCATCAACCTCACCTGGACGGATGAGGTGATCGGGGGCAGTACGATCTTTGGAGCCGAGCCGTTCAACTACCAGGTGGTCATTCGCGACACCAGCGGAAACCTTCTGGCGACCGCCTTCACGAGCGGCGTGCCCTTCGGTCTCACCAACCAGACCTTCAATCTGGACGCCTTTGCAGGCCAGACCATCGTGATCGCCTGGGAGGTGACCAACTATACTCCGGACGACGACCAGGACCATGCTCAGCTTGACGCCGTCTCCATCCTGGATGGCTCGGGCACGGAGCGCGTCACCAACGGAAGCTTCGAGACCGGCAACCTGAATGGCTGGACGACCACCGTCAACCCTCAGTCCCAGAACATCATGTCGGCGGCACGCAACGTCAACGGCCTGGACGTGACCCGCACGGTCTACTCGCGGCCCGATCGCCCCTGGATGCGCTACTACGATGAGTTCATCAACAATACCGGCGCACCCATCATGACCACCATCCAGTACCGCAGCAATCTGGGCTCGGACGGCAACGGAGTCAGCGTCCTGGTCCCCAACACCGGCAACCAGGCCGTGGTCTCCAGCGATACCGATGTGGAGGATGGCGACAGCGATCTCGGGTTCGTGTTTGGGACGGGTGCCACGCTGGTGGCCTTCACGCCCAACACCGGCGACATCGACTGGGACTACACCGTCACCGTCAACCCGGGTGAGACCATCGCCTTCTGCATCTTCGTGCTGCAGGACGGCAACCGCGGCCTGGGCGCTTTCCCCACCCGGCTCGGCAACGAGGCGGTCGACATCGTTACCAACTTCCGTCGCAATCCGATCTTTCTGGACGGCCTGAGCGCCGCCCAGCAGGCCCGGATCCAGAACCTGTAGTCCTTCAGGCGACGACAGGAGCGGTCGACCCTTCAGCGACGACAGGAGCGGTCGACAAGAGACGGGCGGCTCGGGCAACCGGGCCGCCCGTCTCCTATTGCTTTGGCACCACCCGCAAGAGCGGCACCTGCTGCACCTGGGCCAGGCCCCGTCGCACCAGCTCCTCCAGCGCCGGGGTCAGGCGCTGGAGCTGGGTGTACTCCCCTCCCACCAGCCGCACCAGCACCCCCGCCAGCTCGGCCGAGCCCAGCCCCTTGTGCAGTGTCTCGCGCAGACGGTGCAGCGCCTCCTGCGGGGGCAACCCGTCCGGCAGCTTGTAACCCGGATCGCGCAACACCAGGCGCACTGCCTCCAGATGGCAGGCCAGCTCCTGCTCGGCCAGGGCTTGCTCCAACTCGCGCACGCTTCGTTCCACCGGACGTACCGAGGCCGCGCCTCCCCAGGCCCCGCCCGGACGCGGCAGCGAGGGCCCTGGCACGCCCGCGGGCGGCGCCTCGGCGTGCGGGCGCAGCGGTCCGCCGGTGGCCGACATGATGCCGTCGAGAGGCATGAGCACCGGGCCGCGGGTGCTCTCCAGGAAGGCCACCGCGAACAGGTGGTCGGGGCGATCCACCCGTCCGAGATCGAGGGCCCAGCCGGTGCCCACCAGGGCGGGCACGCCGGCGTGGCGCAAAAGCTCCACCAGCATGATGTTCAGCTCGTAGCACACTCCGTGGCCGAGCTTGCCGGGCGAGCGGCGGGCGTGCAGCACGGCCAGGTGGTGGTTGCCCTGTCCGGGGGGCAAATTGGCCAGGCGCTGGCGCGCCTCGGGGTGCTCGAGGTAGTCGCGGTCGTAGACGTAACGCTGCTGGACCATCTCCTCGGCCGCCAGGGCTCGTTCCCACGGGGTCAGCTTGCGCACGCTTTCGAGCCACTCGCGCGCCTCAGCCGGCAACTCGGCCAAAGGCAGGGTGGGGCGCAGCCAGGCCGGGGGCGCTTCGGGAACTCCCCCGGTCAGCCGGGGCGGATCCAGCACCTCCACCTGGTAGCGGAAGGCTCCCGAAGTGCGCAGCCGCACCCGCAGCTCGTAGCCGGCCGCGCGCTCGGCCCCCGCGAAGGGCACCGGTCGGGTGAAGAAGGGCAGCGGCAGGCGGTTCACCCCCGCCTCCAGTTTGCCGTTGAAGCTGATGCTGCGGCCGGTGGGCTCGCCCTCGGCCAGGCCCGCCAGGTAGAGCGGATCGGCCGGCAGCCAGCGCTGGCTGCCGGGGTCGAAGCTGCCCGACAGGCAGTGCAGGGCGTACACGTAGGGGCGGGGCACTCCGGGAGGTTGATAGTCCAGGCCCACCGGCGGGATCCTGGCGGCCAGCTCGGCCAGGCGCGCGCGGGTGCCCCAGAACTGGGTGCCGATGCCGGTCATCGGGGCGAAGGGGTTGCCCCCGGTGGCCCAGGCGGGCAACTGGCTGGCCAGTCGGGCCAGCTCCTGCTCGGTGGCCGGGGGCTGCTCCTCGGAAGGGGTAGTCAGCTCCGAGAACCAGCCCACCAGCCGGTTCCAGAGGGTGGGCTCGCCGGGCTCCTGGGCCGGGGGCGCCGGCTGGCGGGCTACCATGATCGGCACCGGCGGAGGAGGCGTCTCTACCGGCGCCGGTGGGGTCTTGATGCTGTCCAGCGAGGGGGCGCTCAAGACGTCGGTGAGGGCCTGGCGCAGCTCTTTCGATGGTTCCTCGACGCCCGCCAGCAGACGCTCCACCGCCTGCTCCACCGTCAGCCCTGGTGGCAGCTCCTGCCAGCGAGCCGGATCCAGCTCGGGGAAGCGGGCCGCCAGGCGGCGCTCCAGGCCGAAATCGAGCACCTCGCTGATGCGCTCGCCCACCCGATCCACCGGCTCGTCCTCGCCTCGCGGGAAGTGGCGCTCGTCGAGGTAGGCGTCCATGGCCTCGCGGCTGACCAGGGGCAAAAGGATCTCCAGGATGTCCACCAGCTGCTCTTCGCCCGGGCCCTGATACACGCAGGGCAGCAGGCCCTGGGCCAGCCCCGTGAGGGGGGCCTCGGGCCGCTCGGCCAGGGAGGCGTCCACCAGAAGCTCGCGGGCGTCCGGGTGATAGGCGCCTCGCGCCTGCACCGGCACCGAGCCCACCCCTTCCAGCCGGTAGGTCACCTTCAGTCCGGCGATGGCTCGGATGCGCCCGCTCTGAGCCACCGGCCGCAACCGCTGCTGATCCACCCAGTGGTCGGGCGAGAGCTGCGTGCGCTGGCGGCGCACCCGCTCGAGCACTCCCACCAGCGAGCGCAGGGCGGTGCGCAGCCGGGCGATCCCCGCCGGGCACTGCTCGGTCACGTCCTGGCCGCCCGCCCCCAGCTCCACCGTGAACCCATCGCGCAGGCTGGGCAGGCCCATGGCGGCGTGGAAGGCCTCCACCTCCTCGCGCCCCTCCACCGGGCCGGCCCAGGCCACATAAAGCTTGCCGGCCTTCTCGAAGAGGCGCTCCAGGGTGGGGGTGTCAGAGCAAAACAGCCCCGGGTGCTCAGCCGCGAGCAGCACGCGCTCGCCCCCCGGACGCTGCTCGGCCAGGATCACGGCCAGGGCGGGATCCACGGGATTTGGCCCCAGGTTGCTCAAACGCCGATAGCAGGCCAGCAGCATGCGAGCCAGGGGGCGCTCCTTGCGCAGCTGATCGCGGGGGCCGTCGGCCACCTCCTGCAAGAACTCGCGCACCACCTGGGGCGAGATCTCGCCCGGGATCGAGAAGGCCCGGCACAGCTCGGGGCAGTTGGCATAGCCGCGCTCCCAGTAGCCGCGGCGCTCGCCGAAGAGAGCGAAGGCGTGGGTGCCCAGCACCCGGTTGGGGGCATACCACTGGCCGTCGTCGGTGTAGACCCAGCGCTTGTTGGCCAGCCGGCGGCGCAGCTCTTCGGGGCCGACCTGGCCCTGCACCAATCGCGCTTCCAGCCACTGGTAGACCCGAAACGAGACGGCTCGCTGCTGGTCCAGGTTGGCCAGCACTGCTTCCAGCTCCACCGACGTGCGCAGTCCCAAGAGGCTCATCAGCTCGTCGCCCAGCAGGGCGGCCAGAGCGCGGTCGGGATAGTGGCGGGGATGATCCCCGATCAGCGCCTCCACCTCGGCGTCCGGCAGATAGAGCTCAAACGGCCTGCGGGGAGCCCCCAGCCCGTCGGGAAGCCAGGGATCGTGCTTGAAGTTGCTCACTTTATCCAGCCAGGAAGGTCCGTGGCGGCGCACCATCACGCTGACCAGCCGGGCCAGCCCGCGGGCCGTCTCGCTGCGTCGGGGGCGCGAGAAGACCGCCACCAGGACGCTCATGGGGGGGATCTCGGCCAGCTCCAGGTGGCGCACCAGGTCGGGCTCGTAGCGGGTGGCCAGCAGGTAGTCGCCCGTCTCGAAGACCTGGCCCAGCGCCTCCTCCAACTCGCTGTCCGAGCGCACCACCTCGTGGGCGGGGCGGTAGCGCCCGCGCCGGTCCTCGAGCGGGAAATCGTTGCCCAAAAGGCGACGCACCTCGGCCTGGGGACGATCCTTCAAGGTCTCTTGCAGAAAGTCGAAGAGCTGCAGCGCCCGTTCTTTCTGCCCGGTGGAGGCGGCCTTGCGGTAAGCCGGCAGCACGTGCACGCCCACCAGCTCGTCGAGTTGCGGCAGGCCGACCCCCAGCTGGCGCTTGAGAACGGCCCGCAGCTCGGCGGGGATCTCTTCGTGGGGGCGCCAGTCCACCCCCAGGTCGGGCAATCGCTCTTCCAACACCAGCTGATCGGCCGCCAGCAGCGACCCGTTCTCGGTGCGCCAGAAGGGGTGCTCGGTCAGAAGCTGGCGGGCCGGGCCCGAGGAGAACACTTCCCCCTCGCGCTGCAGCAGCAGTCGATAGAAGCGCTGGCGCCGGTCCTGGTCCGAGAGCCACTCGCGGGGAGGCAACTGGGCCAGCCCGGAGAGCACCTGCTCCACCGGCAGGACGGCCAGGCCCAGCTGCTCGCGCAGATCGAGCGGGGTGACCTGGCGGCGGGTTGCCCAGGGCAACAGCTCCAGGGCCTCGGGGTCGCAGTAAGTCAGCCGCTCGATGCGCAGGCAACCGGTGCCGTCCACCAAAGGGGCCCCCGGACCGGGGCCCAGGTAGCTGGCCACCCGCATCACCCGCTCGGGGCTGTTGAGGAAGTCCGGCTGCTCGGACAAGACCTGCCCCGGCCGCGAGCGTGAGAAAACCTCTTCGCGCACCACCTCGCGAGCGTCCAGCGGACGGGCCAGGCGGGGCAAGAGCTCGGCCGCCCGGGGCAGCAGCAGGCGGTTCTCCAGCTGCTTGCGGTCGGGGAAGAGCTCGAGCACGCTCTCGTCGATCAGGGCCTCGCGCGCGCTGGTGCGGCCCCCATTTCGTGTGGGCCACAGGCGCAGGCTCTCGAAGTCTCCCCCCGGCAGGGGATCGACCGCGAACAGCTCCAGAAAGAGTAGCAGCTTCTCGGGGCGGAGCAGTGCTGCGGGTGGGTTCCGGCGATAGACCTCCAGCGCCTCGCGAGTGCCCCTGGCTTCCTGGAGCACCTTGCGGGCTCCGCTCTCGAAGTCGGGGTGCAACAACCGCAGCTCGCCCTCCAAGAGCGGCTGCCAGCGCTCCTCGAAGAGCTGCACCTCGCGCAGCGTACCCGGCTTCCCGCTGCGGTCGTAGAACAGGCTCAGCTCCTGGCAGTGGGCCGCCTCGGCGGCCGAGAGCTGGCGGGGGTCGAGCCAGTCGAGCACCTCCAGGGCGTGCTCGCGCTCGAGCGTGTGGCCCACCAGGTCGAGCAACAGGTCACCCGGCTTGAGGCGCGGGACGCGCTCGAGCTGGCCCAGCTTCAGCAGCAGCCTGGCTCCCGGGCTGGCCTCATCCAGGAAAGGTCGCTGCAGCGGCCCGCGGTAGAGCTTTCGCAGGGGCTCGTCGGCCAGGCAGAGCTCGCTGAGGGGCCGCACCTGGCCCTGGTGGTCGGCCATCCGTCCCCACCCCAGCAAGCGGTTCACGGCCGCCGTGGTCAGCTCGTCGGAGTGCGCGAGCAAGAACTCCAGGGCCTCGGGCAGGTCCAGTCGGCTGACCAGCTCGTCCACCCCCACCGGCTCGGGGGTCAGGGCTCGCACGTGCTCGTAGTCGGTCAGGTCGGGATGGAGCATGCGGTGGCGGGGCAAGAGCTCGGCCAGCTCGGGGTGGGTGGCCCGGCGCACCTCGGCCAGCGAGCCCAGCTTGCCATGGCGGTCGCGCCAGAGGGGCATGCGAGCGAGCTCGCGCAGGGCCCGCTCGCTGACCTCCTGCCAGCCCTGCTCGAGCAGCTCGTGGGGGATCTCGTCCAGGCGGCCGGCATTCAAATCGCCGACCAGCACGCCGAAGTCGAGCGACACCGGACGCCAGGCCGGCATGGGCCGATCCAGGAGCGGCCGCTTGCCGCGGTAGTGCGCGGCCACGGCCTCGTGGCCGGGCTGTACCGCGCCCGTCCAGTCGTCGGCCACCAGGGCCAGGGGGTGGCGCTGGTCGTCCTGGCAGGGGAAAAGAGGCAGCCGGCAGGCTCGCAGGCGCACCTCGGGAGCGGCCTCGCTCAAGACTTGCAGGGCCAGGTCGGGATCGGCCACCGGCATGCCCTGCTCCAGGTCCTGCACCAGGTCGGCCGCCGTCAGCCGGCGCGCCCCCTGCTCTTCGAGGAAGCGGTGGCCGTCGAGCCAGGCCGGGGCGAAGCGCTCGGGCGGATAGAGCCGGCGCAGCTCGATCGAGCCCAGGCAGACCTCGGCCGGACAGCGCCCCCCCGGCAGCAGCCCGACCCGACTGACGTCGCGCCCGGCCAGCAGGGCGAAGAGCTTGTCCCAGCGCGGGTCTTCCTGCCAGGGCGGAGGCATGCTGGCGAGCAGCTCCTCGATGCCGAAGAGGGTTACTCCCAGCGTCTTCTCGGCCACCTCGCGCCGGCGGCCCTCCAGCGAGCGGTGGGCGGGGTCGAGCGCGAGGGCGGCGATCTCGGGGCTGGTCAGCCACAGCTCGGCGGGACGTTTCCCGTCCAGGCAGGGGATGTTCGCCAGCGCTCCTCTCAATGCCCCGGGCAGGAAAGCGTAGACGCCGCTGGTCTCGCCGGGCAGGGGCAGCACTTCCATCAGGTCGGCCCGGGCCGCCAGCCGGGCCAGGGCGGCCGGCACGTGGGAGAGCACCCACTGGTTCCAGGCCGAGTCGGGGTGGATCCGCTCACGGTCGACGGGCAGATCGAAGTGCCCGTGAATCACGAAGCGAAGGCCCGTGGGCTCGGCCGTGGGGAGATAGCTGTAGACCGTGGGCGCGCCGGGTGGGGGAGGGACCGGCTTTCCCTGCCCGTCGAGATAGGCGCCCACCAGCAGCCGGGTGCGGTCGGGACGGCCCGCCTCGCGCTCGATCTCGTGGGTGACGTGGACGCTCTCGTCGAGCAAGAAGGCCTGCTCGCCCACCCGGTCGCCCTGGCGACGGATGGTGTGACCCTCGCCCAGGTCGATCTCTTTGAGGTTGGTCAGCGTCAAGAGCAAAACGGGGTCGAGCTGGCTTCGAAGCAGGCCCGGCAGCTCGGGGAAGGGCTTTCGCAGGGGCAGCGTGAGGGTGGTTCCGGGGGTACCCGGATGGGCGATGCGGCGAGGAATGGAGACGTCCACGATCTCGAAGGCGTAGACGTCGGAGACGATCTGGGGCCGTTCGGTGACCTCGTAGACCGACTTGAAGCCTACCCCGAAGAAGCCGATCTGGTTCTTGCGCTTGGTGGTCTGGCCGATGGAGGTCACCCCCACCAGGTCGCGCAGGTCGAAGGGCAGCCCGTCGTGCCAGACCTCGATGCGGTCGCTCTCAAAGCGCACCCGGAAGGTGCTGGCCCGGGCGTCCTCGGCGTTCTGCAAGAGCTCGAAGAGAAAGTGCCCGGGCTGGGTGTAAACCCGGCGCGAGAGCAGCTCTTCGGCGTGGCTCAGCGATACCGCTTTGGGCACGCTGGCCAGCTGCTCGATGGCCTGGTGGGCCAGCTCGGTGCGCCTTGGCTCGAGATGCGCGAGCTTCGGGATAGCCCGCGAAGGCACCAGCGCCAGGGCCCGCTCGGGCGGGTCTTCCTGCCGGCACTGGCGCTCGATCTCCTCGAGGTAAGCCTCGTAGGCCTCCGGGTAGTGCTGCTTGAGCTGGCGGTCGAGGATCGCCAGCACCGCCAGACGCTCGAGGGGCACTCGTTGCAGGGCTTCGTGCAGCACCTCGCGGGGGGCTACGGTGCTCTTGAGGACTTTGAGCAGCGACGTCTCCGGCCAGTGGATCAGCTCGCGTGCAAAGAGCTCGGTGTTGGCCTGCATCAGCCCGGGACGGCTCGACAACCAGGCCAGCGGCGTGGGGTCGGGCAGGTCGGCGCACTGCGCGAGCAGCTTCGCCAGCGGCTCTCCCCGGTCCAGGGCTTGCTGCAGCGCTTTCTGCTGCTCGGCCAGGGGCAGGGTTTCGAAGTCCGGGCTCATCGCTTGCCCGCCTGGAGCATCTCCACCGAGCCCTGGGCAAATTCGGGGCGGCTCACTGCTTGAGGCGGTTGGTGGCCAGCAGGGCCCAGTAGCTCTCGGGGTCGGTGCCGATGGCGGCCAGGTAGAAATCGCGCGCTGCCGACCGGTCGCCCAGCCCGGCGGCCAGATCGCCCGCCAAAAGGCTCGGCTCTCCCGCCGGGTAGCCGCTGTCGAGGCAGCGCTGGAACTCGACCAGGGCCCGGCGAGGCTCGCTCCGGGCGTGCCACAGGTAGGCTGTGGCCATGGGGCGGAGGAAACGACAGCGGGGAGACTCGTACGGGAAGGGGCGGCTGAGGATCTCCTCGGCCTCCTCCAGCACGTTGCAGCGAGCCAGCAATGAGGCCCGGTTGAGCTCGACGTCGGCCTGGTAGATAGGGGGCAGCTCGCGGAACTGCCCGCGCGAGAGCGAGTCGAGCGCCCTTTCGACCTGGTTGGCCTGCACCGCCTGGCGGGCCAGGGCCAGGTGCAGGGCGGTGGCCACCACCACCTGGCGCGACTTGCGCCGACCGGCCTCCTCCAGGGCCCGGGCCGCCTCCTCGAAGCGGCCCAGGTCGAACAGGCAGGCGGCCCGGTTGATGAAGAGCAGCATCTCGCAGTCTTCCGCTCCGGCCGCCTGGGAGGGAGCGCCGCGCCATTCGGTCACCTCCAGCCCGCGCTGGTAGCGTCCCCGGTAGTAGAGCGAGGCGGCATAGCAAGACTGCAGCAGGGGAGCAAAGGGACCCGCCCTGTCTAGCTTGGGAGAGACCCGCTCCCACTCGCGATCGACCTCGGTGTAGCGGGCCGAGCAGTGCAGCGCGGCCATCAAATTGCCGCGCAGAATGATGCGCAACTTGGGGTTGAGCGTCAGCTGGGTGGCCAGCCGGAACCAGTGGGCGGCCGATTCGGGCTTGCCGGCGTGGTGCAGCGACAAGCCCACCTGCTGCACGCCCAGGAGACTGGTGAGATAGCTGGCCCCGACGAAGAGGCCCATAAGGAACGGATCCACTGAACTCCTTGCCTTGACTAGGTCAAGTTCCGATGGATTCTGGGCTGCTCGGCTGGAACCCTACCATCTTGCGGATGTAGACATCGCTTTGACGGTTGGGGAACTCGATTGCGTGGGCCCGGAAGCTCTTCAGGATGCGCAGGTTGAGCCGGCTCTCCAGTGTCTCGGGGCTGCGCACATCGGCCTGGTTCCAGACCCGCAGCTCGAAAACCAGCCCGTCCGTGCCGAACTCGTGCAGCAGCACCTTGGGGTCGGGGTCCTTGAGCACCTTGTCGTCCTCCGCGGCCACCTCCAGCAGCAGCCGCTCGACCAGCGTCTCGTCCGAGTCATAGCCAACCGAGACGAAGACCGAGAACCGGACGGTGGGATCTTTCAACGTCCAGTTGATCACCCGGTTGGTGACCAGCTTGTTGTTGGGGATGATGTGCGACTTGAGATCGTTGGTCACCAGCGTGGTGGCGCGATAGCCGATGTTGGTGACGTTGCCCACCACCCCGTCCACCTCCAGGCGGTCGCCCACTTTGAGCGTGCGCTCGAATAAGAGCAGCAGCCCCGAGAAGAAGTCGGTGACCAGGAAGTTCAGCCCGAAGCCCACCCCTACTCCCAGCGCGCCGGCGAAGAAGTGCAGGGCGGTAAAGTTGATGCCGGCCTCCTCGAAGACCGCCATCATGCCGACCACGATCAGGAGGTAGCGCGTGATGGTGCCGATGGCGTGGCCGGTGCCCTCATCCAGCCTGGTCCGGCGCAGAATGCGGGCCACCACCAGCCGGGTGATGAGGTCCGAGATGACCAGCACCACCAGAAAACCGACGGGCAGGTAGAGCAGCATCTCGGGCGTGATCGCGAGCTGGCCCAGGTGGAAAATCGGCTGCTTGAGCCAGTGGGACATCCGCCCCTGTTTGCGGCCGGCGGTCTGTTTCCCTGGAGCCCGTGACGAGACACCACCTGCAACGCCTCCGGGGCCGCTACGCCTGAAATGCCCCGGTACGGCCCTGGCAAGTGCGTAAACCGACCTCTCAGTCCCGTACCGCCAAGACTCCCCCGTAAACCCCGACCCGTCCGCCCCGAGCCCCGTCGCGCCTACCCTCTCCCTCTCGGTGGGGCGCTCGTGAGCAGGTCCCGCCCCCGCGACCTCTCGCTCTCCTGGCCGTGTGCAGACGCCGCCCGCTCGCCCCCTCCAGCCTCGTGAGCAGACATCCATCGCATGCTATACTCCCCCGCATGCCTCCCGTTCTGGCTCTGGTGCTGGGCGTGGCCGCCGTCTCGGGGGCGGCCATCCTGATCAAGCTATCGGCGCTCAACCCCCTCACGCTGGCCAGCTGGCGTCTGGGCCTGGCGGCCTTGGCGCTGCTGGTGGTGCGCCGCCGCCTGCGCATCGACCGCTGGGCCGCTCTGGCGGGTGTCTTCCTGGGCCTCCATTTCGCGACCTGGATCGCCTCGCTGCGCTACACCACCGTGGCGAGCTCGGTGGTTCTGGTCACCACCAACCCTATCTTCGTGGCCCTGGGATCGGCTCTCTGGCTCAAGGAGCGCGTGACGCCCAGGCTCTGGCTGGGCATCCTCCTGTCGGTGCTGGGAGGCCTGGTCATCGCCCTCTCTGACCACGGCGGGCCGGCCAGCAACCCCATGCTGGGCGATCTGCTGGCGCTGGCGGGAGCCATCGCCGGCTCGGCCTACCTGCTGGTAGGCCGGTCGGTGCGCCAGCGCAGCGAGTTCTGGGACTACGTCTCAGCCGTCTACACCGTGGCCGCCCTGACCCTGGTGGCCCTCAGCCTGGCTCTGGGAGCTCCCCTGCGGGGGCCTTTTGCTGCCAACGAATGGGTGCTCATCCTGTCGCTGGCGGTGGTGCCCCAACTCATCGGCCACACCCTGCTCAACTACGCCCTGCGTCGGGTTTCGGCCGCCCTGGTGGCGGTATCCATCCTGGGCGAGCCCGTGGGAGCCTGCCTGCTGGCCTGGCTCATTCTGGACGAGGGCGTGGGCTGGCCCCAGGCCGTTGGCGGAGCCTGCGTGCTGGCCGGAGTGCTGCTGGCCGGCAGCGCGCGCTCGGGAGCTACAGTCCCGCGCGTTGACCTGACTGAACGCCCGGCGCCTTAGAGCGACTCGCCCGCGGGGACGATGTCGCTTTGGGCCAGGCGAGTGCGATACAGCGTGCCCAGCGTGTGCGAGCTGACCAGCATCAGGTAGAAGCTCACTCCCAGCAGCGCAATTTGAGGCAGGAAGGGGATGAAGGCGAGCATCCCCAGCACCATTCCGGCCGCGAAGTAAATCCCGGCCAACACCAGCAGCATCACCAGGTATTCGGGAAAGATGCGCATGATGTCGCGCATCACGGCCCCCACGTCGAAGGCGGCCCCGAAGCTGCGGTGGACGGCCACCCGCAGGCCCATCATCGGGAAGAGAAAGCAGGCCACCAGCATGAAGAGCACCCCCGCTCCGCCCACCACAAGACCGATGCCAGCGCCGGCCGCGAAGTGGCCGGCCGACTCGTGCGCCCCTCCGGCCACGATGCCCCAGAGCACCGAGCCAAAGGCAAAAAGAATCATCGACGTGGGGATCAAGAAGACCACCAGGGAGACCAGCATCAAAATCAGTCCCTGGAAGAGCAACTCGCTCCAGTTATCCCACTCGGGCAGCTTCTGCTCACCTTCCACGGCGCTGCGCATCACCTTGATCGAGTAGCCCGCGTTCACGATCGAGCCGATCAGGGCCACACTCAGGAGCGAGAACAATGTCCCTATGCCAACCTTTGCGGGCCAGTTGGCGTCTTTGACGGGATAATTGAGGCTGTCCATCACTTGCATGGTTCAGGACCTCCCTTTCTTCTTCTTGGAAGGAGTTCGGGGCGGCTCGTCCCCTCCCTCCGGCTTGTAGCGCGGCGGGCCCTTGTAGAGGAGCAGAGCCAGGATGGCAACCGTAAAGATGCTGATCGAGCCCCATTGCTCGCGGGTCAGCGGACCCCACATGGGGGTCTCTCGGAAGAACTCGGCCGTAAAGCGGATGAAAGCGTAGGTGGCCAGCATGGCGCAGACGGTCTGCCCCTGCCGAGCGGAGCGGAAGAAGACCAGCAAAACCAGGGGCCAGAACAGAAGGTCAAGGCCCGCCTCGAAGACCTGCACCGGGTAGCGAGCCACGGTCGTGCCGGGGTAGGTGATGCCCCAGGCCGACTCGGTGATTTTGCCCACGCAGCAACCCTGAAGCAGGCAGCCCACCCGGCCCAGGGCCATGGGAGGCAAGAGGATTGCCAGGGCCATGTCCAGCCCCTCGAGCAAGGGGTAGCCGCTCTTGCGAAAACGCAAGATGTTGCCCAGCATCCCTCCGAAGATGGCCCCGTGAATGGCAAAGCCTCCCTCGCGCAGGTTGAGGATCCAGAACGGGTTCTGCTCGAAGCGGTGCAGCCCGTGCAGGGCTGAGTCGATACGGGCTCCCAGGATCCCACCCACCAGCATCCACAGGCTGACATCGGCCAGAAAGTCCGGATGGTAGCCGCGCCGCACCCCCACCCAGTGGAAAAGTGCCACACCCAGGGCCATGGCCGCCGAGAGGGTGATGCCATACCAATGAATCTGCAGGCTTCCAATGGAAAAAGCTATGGGGTGCACAGTCGCAGAGGGATTCCCTTCCTGGTAGCTTGTTCCTCCGAAAATGGTTCAAATTTTCTGCAGGGTTCGGAGGAGTTTTGAGGTATCTTCTTCTCGGTCCGATCTCGGAGACTTGCAGGGGTGTCGGGTTTGTGGCAATATGTCCTGGGCCCAGTGCCTGCAAAAATATTCTTGTAAGGTAGAAGGAGAACATGATGAAGAAGTTCCTTGCGATGGCCTTGCTGGTCACGCTGTCTAGCGGCACTCTGTTCCTGACCGGCTGTGGCGCCCCGCCCGAGCCGGCCGGAACCGGAACCACCACCGGTACCACCACCACGGGCGGCGGAACCACGGGCGCAGCCGCCACCACCGGCGGGACCACCGCCTCCCCCAGCCCTGGCGATGCCAGCCCGAGCCCGGCCGACACCGCGTCGCCCTCGGGTGACGCCTCTGCGTCTCCCGACGCCGCCGCCTCGCCTGACGCCTCCCCCTCGGATGCCCCCCAGTAGAGTCTGACGCGAGACCGGACCAACTCGGGTGGTAAAGGAAGAGACCGCCTGAGACCACGAAGACGCCGCCCCGCGGCGTCTTCGTCATTTGTATGACAATCCTACATCCTTCGGTTTCAGGATCGTCACCTTTCCGGCCGGCTCGGGTCGACAGAATCAGGGACGAGACACCAGGAGGGCGGTATGCGTGGCACCCCACTCCTTCGGCTGCCTGCTACCGGCGCTGCGCCGCTCGAGAAACCGTATGCCTTCAAATGCTGACCCTGGATGGTCGGCAACTGGCTCAGGCGCGAATCAGGGCCTCGTGCACTCGTCCGTTGCTGGCCAGGAAATCTCCCCGCTCCAGTCCGGCCGGAGCCCCGTCCAGGCGGGTAAACAGCCCCCCTGCCTCCTGCACGATCAGTCCGCCAGCGGCCACGTCCCAGGGCTGCAGGTCCCACTCCCAGTAGCCCTCCAGCCGCCCACAGGCTACCCAGCACAGGTCCAGTGAGCAGCAGCCATTGCGGCGCACTCCGTGGCAGGCGGCGTCCAGGCGGCGGAAGCGGGCATACTCCTCGTCTTGAGACGTGCCTCCAAAGCCTGTGGCCAGCAGCGCCTCGCCAAGTGACTCCGCCGCGCTCACTGCGATCGGCTGCTCGTTCAAAAACGCGCCCTGGCCGGCACGGGCCCGGAACAGCTCGCGGCGGAACACGTCGTAGACCACGCCCAGCACCACCTTCTGGCTTCGGGCCAGGGCCACCGACACGGCCACCTGGGGAAAGCCGTGCACGAAGTTGGTGGTGCCATCCAGCGGATCCACCACCCAGCACCACTCATCCTCGCCCCAGCGCCCGCTCTCCTCGCCCCAGAACGAGCAAGCCGGAAGCTCACGCCGCAGCAGGTCCTCGGCCCGCCGGTCGGTGGCCGTGACCAGCCCGGCCGCTCCCTTGGAGGCATACTCGCGCTGACCGCGCCGGATCAGCGCTCCGGCTCGCCGCACCAGACGCACGGCCGCGCTCTCGGCGGTGGCCAGCAGACGCTCTTGCGGCATGCTACGATCTCGCGCGCTGGATGAGCTCGCGTCGATAACAGCAGTCGCTGGCGTGAGTGCGGAAGCCCAACCCCTCGTAGAGGCGGCAGGCGGCCTCATTGCTCGAGCTGACGAAGACCGAGGCGGTCAGGGCCCGACGCCAGGCCAGCTCGTACAGGGCCCAGGTCACCAGGTAACGACCCAGGCCACGTCCCTGCATCGCCGGCGCCACCGCCATCCGGAACAGCTCCCCCTCGGTCTGCAGGGCATGATGCTTGAGCCAAAGGTAGCCAATCGTGTCGTTGCCCAGCCGGGCCAAGCGCAGCATGGACGGGTCGAACCAGGGCTCGGCCAGCCGCAACTGCAGGTCCTCCTCGCTCCAGGCCCGGGAGGGGTCGCTCTGCACCGAGCGGTGCAGAGCCATCCAGGCGCTCACATCCCGAGCGGGATCAAAGCTCTCCAAGCAGACCGGGCTGGCCGGCAGGGGTGGCAACTCGTCCAGCGGGCGCACCAGGAACAACAATCGGCGCAGAGGGGAGAAACCCAGTGCGCGCCCTAGCCGGGCGCCGCCCTGGTGGTCTCCGAAGCACCACACGTCCAGGTGGCTGGCTCCCCGCTCGCGGGCGCTCTGTACGCAGGCATCTAACAGACGCCGTCCCAGGCCCCGGCGCCGGGCCGAGGGGTCCACCAGCAGCTCACCCCAGGCTCCCTGGCTGGTCAGGTGCAATTGGGCATACCCCGCCCAGCCCTCGGCCCCGCTCACCCAGCTAGCCCAGGTATCGCCGGTGCCCTGGCGCAGACGCAGCAGCAGCTCTTCGGAAAGGCAGCGCGACCGGTCGGCCCGCTGGCAACGCTCCACCAGCCGCTCCAGCTCGAGCAAACCCGCGCCCGACAGGTGGTCGCTCCAGGTTACCAGCATTTCCCCCGGGGATTCTGCCCTGCCGCTCCAGGTTTCCTGCCCGCCGGCGCAAAACCACGGCTAGACTCAACCCGGGGGGGAGCATCCGTGCGCCGAACGACAACCATCTGCTGGATTTTTCCTGACAGGCTGCTCGGGCGGCGTGTCGCGGTCGGCGGAGTCCGGCTCGATTCCGGCGCCTCCCCCGGGGCCGCAGAAGGTTAGCCTGAAACTCGAGGTCGGTCTTTCCCCGGCGGCCCGGGAGCTGATCCAGGCCAGCGGCGGCCAGATTACCCAGGTGGTGGTCGAAGTGGCCGCCCCCAACACACTCGAGGCACCCTGAGCGGGCGCCGGCTCGTGACCCAGGGCGCGGCCGACGTCGGTCCGTCCGATTCCAAGGTCACCGTCCTGCTCGACGTGACTTCCGGGCTGTGGGAGGCTGACCTTGGTCTCGATGACCAACGTTGGCCCCGGCTATACCGTGTTCGACCTGGCCGTCGACCCGTCCGGCCGGTTCCTGCTTTACCCCACCGGAATGTTACCAGCGACGGGGTCGAGGTCCGCCCCATCGACCCGACCACCGGCAGTCTGGGAGCGTCTACGCTGATCTCCCAGCCCGGGGCCACTCGATTGGAGATTCTCCCTTAGAGACTCGCGGGTCGCGTATCCGACTGCACAGGCGGTGGCCGGGTCGGCCCGAAGAGGGCCTCGTGTGGACCTGGGGTGATCGACTCGAATCGGTGGACGAAAGCGACTGGGCGCGGCTTCTCAGGGCCAGCCCCCGGCCCACGCCGTTCCTGGCTCCGAGCTTTCTTCGTCCCTGGACGGCCGCCTTCGCCCCCGACCGCCCCTTGCG
This sequence comes from uncultured Burkholderiales bacterium, assembly GCA_964471395.1. Lineage (GTDB taxonomy): Bacteria > Vulcanimicrobiota > Xenobia > Xenobiales > QWHO01 > QWHO01. The sequence continues at coordinate 31,075 of CAYYHB010000036.1, forward strand.
GATCGGACGCTACAGCGCCGATGGGGCCGTGCGCGCCCTGCTCTTTCTCTACGACGCCGGCCCCTACGAGGAGCTGCTGGGCGGCCAGGACGTGGCCGATCGGCTGGACATGCTGGTCGAGCCGGCTTACGAAGAGGCTGCCGTTGGCGCCTTCCTGCAAGAGCCGCGCGAGAAGCCGGTGCGCTTTCCTAACCTGGCCCAGGACGCGTGCCTCTTTCGCCGGCTCGGCAAGCAGGCCGTCGCCACCCTGACCGATTCCAACCCGGTGCTGGCTCTGCCCGAGAGCTTCGAGCAATACCTCGGCGGCCTGACCAAAAAGCAACGCCACGAGCTGCGCCGCAAAATGCGCCGGGCCGAGCGGCTGGGCGGACCGCTGCGTCTCGTGCTCGACTCCACCGCTAGCCGCATCGACGACTTCTTGCTTCTGCACCGCCTCAGCCATCCCGAGAAGGAGCGCTTCATGGACGCTCGCATGGAGGACTTTTTCCGCGCTCTCTTGCGCGGTTGGGCCGAGGAAGGCAGGCTGCGCCTGGCCCTTCTCGAGGGGCGGGGCCAGGCTCTGGCGGCCATGCTCCAGGTGGCCGAGGCAAGGGTGCTGCACCTCTACAACTCCGGCTTCGACCCCGAGCACCGCGAGCTGGCGCCAGGCG
>CAYYHB010000037.1:0-31407 GCA_964471395.1 uncultured Burkholderiales bacterium
AATGACTCCGTGGAGCGCGTCCTGGTCAATCAGGGTTACAGTTTGCGAGAGATCCACTCGAAGGACCGCGACGGCAAGAGCATGCTCGATCGGGTCGCCGCCGACAACGGTCTGCAGAGCCCCGACTCGGTTCGAGCCGGGCGAGAGCTGGTCGTGCCCTCCAAGCGCCAGGACCGCGGTGAGCAGGACCAGCGGGGCCAGGGCCAGCCGCGCCAGGAGCCGGTGGAGCCGCGCCAGGACCCCAAACCGGAGGCCCCCCGTGTCGAGGAGCCGAAGCCGCCCGTGCCCGAGCCGCGTCCGGAAGTTCCGGCGCCCCGCGTCGAAGAGCCGAAGCCGCCCGTGCCTGAGCCGCGTCCGGAGGTTCCTGCGCCCCGCGTCGAAGAGCCGAAGCCCGTCGTTCCGGCGGAGGGAGAGGCCACGCTGGAGATGGGCCTGATGCTCGATGGCGTGCGTTCAAACCGCTTCACTCGTGACGAGTTCAAGGCCCTCAACGGTGCTGCCAATCGTTACGAGGAGATGCGCGCGGCCTACGGTAAGGACGGCTACTCAAGCGACGAGCTGCGCGACCTGGGCCGCTACGAAGAGCAGTATGGCAAGATGTACGCCCGCTTCTTCGAGCACGACCGCTCGCGCATCCGCATCGAGGCCAACCAGACCGACGATCCCCGGGTGCAGCAGCGCCTGCGCCTGACCGAGGAGGGAGCGGTGCTCTACGACCGCTACAAGGCCGGCGAGATCACCCTGGATGACGCCGCTGGCCTGCTCATGGTTCAGCGCAGCCAGGCCCGCGAGCTTGGACGGACAGAGGGAGGACTGTGATGAACGTTCTGGCGACTTTACCCACCCGCGCCAACCTGCAGAGTGCTCCACCGCCCGGGGCCCGGCATTTTCCGGTGTCACCTGACCAGGTCGACCTGAGTCAGCCACCTCGCGCTGAAACCATCGAAACAGACCCGGTCTGCCAGATCTCCCCCTACAAGAAGTCGGTGGTGGCGGTATGCATCTGCCTCAGCGGGTTGACCGGCCTTGGTGCTGCCGTGCCGGCTCTGGCGGCGCAGGTCGCCCACCAGACCCAGCAGGTCGACGACTTCAAAGTCGTGGTGGTGCCCCACGGCACCCCTCGGATCGACCTGATCGCCCAGACGGAGAAGGGCCCCAATGACGAGGTGACCCACGTCCCCTACTCCGAGGTGGGGGTCTATCTGGGCGATGGACTGTTCCACGACTCCAATGGCAACCTGTCCTACCTGCCCACCGACGCCCACGGCTGGACCCCGGCCCTGAGCCAGTTCCAGCGCGTGGACGTGGAGGTCAACAACGGGCGCGACAAGTCCGTATCACGTTTCGGGAACACCGTGCACTTCACCGAAGGCTCCACCAAGCGGCACGTTTTCACCGATCAGGGCGAGCACATCGAGCAGTTGAGCCGGCGTGAGAGGGCTCAGTTCGACCGCAGCGACGATCAGATCCGGGTGAGCGGCGAGAAGGCGAATTATACCGTGACCCGTGGCGAGGGAGGCACGCTGACCATTACTCAGCCCGGCAAAGACGATATCGTTCTGTATCCAGGCATCACCCAGACCCGCATCGGGCAGGGCGAGCGCCTGATCGGGCGGGTCACCGTCCGCGACGAGGGCCGGATGACCGTGGAGGGCCAGCGTGGCAAGTCCGAGGTCATGCGCTCGGCGGGGGGCGGCGTGCTGCAGGTGGATGGCCGGCAGGACTACCGCCTCTCGCGCGAGGCCGACGGCACGCTGCACATCGAGAAACCGGGCGGCAACCACCGCATGCGAGTGGACAACCCCGAGAAGCTGCAACTTGCCCAGGAGCGCTACCAGGCGATCGTCAATCACCTCGAGGCCCGCGAGCCGGGCTATACCCAGAAGTACCCGGTCATCATGGCGATCCTGGAGTACGCCGCCCATAACCCGGACATCCTGGACGGCGAAGAGGATGCGCAGGCCTTCCTGCAGGCCGGCACCCAGCTGACCAACGTGGGGGGCGCGGCCGTCTCGGGCGTGGCCATGATCAAGGGCGCCACCGCCCTGAGCCTGGCCGAGCGAGCCCACGCTCTGGGCTCGGCCGCCCTGGCCGCCAAAGCAGGAGCCGAGGCAGCCGCCCGGGCTGGCAACCTGGCCCAGGCTGCGGGACTCGCGGGCGAGGCCCGGGCTCTGGGCGAACAGGCGCGCAGCATCGGGGCCGAGGCCATGCAAACTGGCAAGGGAGCCCAGAATGCCGCCAAGGTGGCTCAGGTCATGCTGGGCGTGGCCGCCACGCTTGAGATCGTGGACGGCGGCTGGGGTATCCACGAGGGAGCCTCCAATCGCTCGCTGGTGGAGGGCGCCATCGCCGTCACCGAAGCGCGCATGCAAGAGCTGAGAGACACTCTCACCGGCGCTGAGCTCGAGCGGGCCACCGAGGATTACTCCAAGGTCATGAGCACGCTGGAGCAGCTCAACAGGAACGCCAAGAAGCAGGTGCGCGTGGGGGGGCTGAAGGTCGGATGCGGGACCTTGCTTCTGGTTTCAGCCCTGATGGGACCCAAGGCTCCGGTGGCCATTGGAGCAGTGGGAATGGCCTGCACCGCCGGCACCTCGGTCTACGAGCACTGGGACAAGCTCGAGAGCTTCTTCGACAAGGATGCGCCCGAGCGCCCCACGCTGATCGACATCCTGCCCGACGACGAGATCGTGCTCAAGCTCGACGATGGGACGCCCTTGAAGATCAAGCGCGACTAACTCTGGAAGGCAGCTGCCTGGCGCGAGGCGTGGAAGGCCTGCACCAGGCCGCGAGCAGCCTTCTCCAGATCGTGCAGTCCGGTCTCGAGGTAGGTATCGTCCTCCTTGACGAAGGCCAGCTTCATCTTCTCCAGGGCCGCCATGGTCTCGACCAGCCCTTCCTCGGTTTGCTCGATCCCTCGGAGCAGTCCTTCGCGGGTCTCTTCCGGGGCCAGACCCACCATCTCGCGCTGCTGCACCAGCTCAGCGCGGTGATGGCGCGAGCGCTTCTCCACGTCCTCAAGCACGGCCAGCAGGCCGTCTGCGTCCAGTTGATCCTGGCGCCAGGCCTGCAGGGCCCGGGCCACCTCCACATAGTTGTCGGTGACCTCGGAGCCCTTGGGCCCGCCCCCCTCCAGGCCTTCGGCGTTGACGGCCGCAAAGGAGGATTTCTCCGGCTCGTCGGCCGAGGCGGGCAGGTTGCGCCCGCACTTGGCGCAGCGGTCACTGCCTCGCTCGTTGTCGTGGCTGCAGAAGATGCAGCTCACCCGGCCCATGGCCTCGATATGCTCCATGGCCTGGCGGTGCGCGTCCAGCATCAGGTCGTTGGCGGCCTTCGCCAATTCCAGCCCTCGGGCGAACTCGGCTCCCGATGGCTCCTCCAGGGAGAACTCGGAGGTCATCACCTCGACCGCTGCCAGGTGGTTTTGGAAGGCGGTCACGATCTGGCGATAGATGGGATCATCGGCCCGGGCCACGCCCTTCTCGGCCTGATCGGCCAGGGTGGCCAGCTCGAACTGAACGAAACCGGCCACCTGGGAAAGGACGCCGAGGACGTCCTCCGAGGTGGCCTGCCCTTCCTGGTAGGCGGCCCAGACCCGGCGAATCGTCGCCAGGGCCGGTGACTCATAGTTGCGCAAGGCGAGCTAGAAGTGCATGAAGCGGGCCGCGCAGCCGCAGCCCGAACCCTGGTAGAAGTTCCCGCCATAGCTGGGAACGAAGCCAGGGTTGTAGGTGCCCCAACTGGTCTGGCCCCAGGCGTTCCCGGCCGAATGCTGTCCGACTTGAGCTCCGCTCCAGGTGTTGCCCATCACCGCGTCCTGCCGGAAGCCCCAGTAGTTCATGTCGGTCTGGTTGGCGTAGTAATTGCCCGTGTAGAAATTTCCGCCGGCGTTGGCGTTGGTGTAGCCGTGGTTGCCGGTGTTGGTGTAGGTCTGGTTGTAGTTGCCGAAAAAATCGCGGCTGGCGTGGCCGGTCTCGACTCCATCGCCAAAGAAGCGCCCGTAGCCCGCTTGCGAGCCAAACATGTTGTTGTTGGAGTAATCCGCCCCGGCATACACGCCGCGCTGGGTGTTCAGGCCGATCTCGGCGCCCTGATGGCCCCAGCCGAAGGGCCCGCCGCCATACTGCTGCGAGCGAAGTCCAAAGTCGAAGTCGAGCTTGCCGTCCCGGTTCGCGTCCCCAAGCCCTACCCGGAAGTTGCCATCGTTGAAAATCGTAAATCCGCCGCCCGCCATGGTGAGACCCTCCTCATGTTGACTTCTCTCTCTTTGTATGAAGTATCCCGCGCGATCGGTGCAAAGTCAGGGTTCAAATGTTAGAAAATCGTTGCCAAAAGGACAGATTTCTGTGTCTGGCTCGGGCCAGACGGTAACAGCCTGTTCAGGACATAACCCCGCTGTGAGGCTATTCTTCGGGCATGCGCATTCAGGACTCCTTCGCCTCTCTCGTTCAACGCTCTGTGACCCCGCGGGCGGCCGTTCCGGTACCATCCGGCGACACCGTCGAGCTTGCCCCCGTCACTCCCGAGAAGGAGTCGCTCATCCGAGCGATGATCCGCAAAGCCCCCGACGAGCTCTCGCGCGAGCGGGTGGTGGAGGCCCTGGCCGCCTATCCCCTGGAGGCCCTGGAGCGGGTGCAGGCCTACGGAACCCGCATCGAGGTCTACGACTTCGCCTCCGGGGAAGCCGTGCCGAGCTACCTGCCCACGCTGTCCAACCCGGATACCCTGGGCGCCTACAACACCAAGGCCAACGTGCTGGGCTTCAATCGCTCCAACTTGACTCCGTTCGCCGTGCTGCACGAGTTCGCCCACGCCCTGGACATGTCCATGGGCGAGCCGAGCCGCACCCCTGAATGGCGCGGCGCCCACGCCCTGGGCGCCAACACCAACCAGGTGGTGCGCGACTACGCCAAGCAGGACCCCTCCGAGTATCTGGCCGAGAGCGTGGCCGCCTACCTGGTGCCCGACCAGGCCCTGGTGCCCCTGATCGAGCGCGGCCTGGCCGAAGAGCGGGGGCTGGGAGGGCTGGACGAGCGCCAGTACTGGCAGATGCACCAGAACTTCTGCCACGGTCGGCTCGAGCGCGTGGACGGCGAGGGCTACCGGCTGGTGCGCGAGCTGCTCGAAGACGACGAGGTGCCCGCGGTGGCGCCGCTTCCCGCCATGAACGAGGACCAGTGGAACCAGTTCCTGCTCAGCTCTCCTCGGCCCGCGGCGAGCTGAGAACCCCGAGCGTCACCTCGCAAAGCGGCTCCATCACGATCACCCCCTCGGCCCCCAGCAGCAGAAAGCCGATCGCCCGCCCCACCAGGCGCCCCGCGCACATGCCCGTGCTCATGCGCCAGGCGGCCAGAAAGGGCGAGCGGGTAAGCATGGTGGCCGCGGTGATGGAGAGGAACTGGAACAGCGGCACCAGCCAGCCCGCAAAGAGCAGTGGGCCCAACCAGTCCACCAGAAAGCCCGCCACCAGAGGCGTCCGCATCCCGCGCGTGGCGGGGGTGAAGAGCAGTGCCAGCAGGATGCCCGCTTTGAAGCCGTGGGCATAGAGAGGGTGCGAAAGGCTGGGGTGCACTCCCGAGATCAGATAAAGCACATTGGAGACGCTCAGCGCGTACACTGTCAGCCCGACCAGCAGACCGGCGGTGACCAGATGTTGGGCCAACCACACCATCTGGCCCAGGCGCCCGGGCGGAATCTCCCAGGGCGTGGGGATGCGCGCCACCAGCGGGTCAGCCCGCCAGGCCATCCCAAAGGCCAGCGCCGACCAGAGCAGCGTGGTTCCCAGTTGCCCGTAGGCGAATTTTACGGCCTGAGGGGAGATGGCCCCTGGCTGGCCGTAGGCGTGCAGGCTGATCAGCACCGCCAACAAGCCCAGAGCGCCGGCCACCCGCAGCAGCCAGCGCCACTCAGAGCCCTCGGGCTCGTCCCGGTCGGCCGCCACGGTAGGCCCGAACAGGGTCTGGGGGAGCAAGACCACAAGCCCCCCCACGAAGAGCAACACCAGGAGCAGGTTCACCCCGGCGGTCAGGAAAATCGCCAGCTGAGGCCCCAGAGAGCCAATCAGCGACTTGAGCATGGTCTCGGTGAGGAGGCGCATCCCCAGTTGGAGGATCATCCCGCCCAGCAGGGCCACCACCAGGCCCAACAACACGATCAGGATCAGGTTGGCTCGCTTCTCGTTCACGGGCTCAGCGTCTCGACCGGTCGCGGCGTGGGCTCATCCTCCGTCAGACCCCGCAGGCCGTGCTCGGCGTAAAGCTGCATCCAGCCAAACAGCATGCTGATCGAGATGAGCACCATCAGGACGAAGAGGCGCGCGCGCATGAACATCCCCGGCCAACTTCCCAGTCCGGGGGGGAAAGGATTCAGCCCGATGCCGAGGCCCAGGAGCAGCAGCATTCCCAGCCCGATCAGGTCAGCGATCACAGATATTGTGAATTCGGGTGAGCCGGGCCGGTTCCTACTTGAGCTGGTACAGGTTCACCAGTCATTCTTGCAGCGGGACAATCGGCATGAACAGTTGCTGCACGATCCCGTCCGGGTCCACGCAGATCTCGAGGCTGAGGCCAGAATAAGTCCAGATCGTTCCCTGGTAAGGGACCATGGAACGATGGCGAATCGAGTCCGGTGGGCCCAGTAGTGATAACTAGCATCCGCACTCCAACCGATTCGCGCGGCCCCCAAGAATCTCCCGACCACGGGATTCGACGGACGGACCCGCGATGCCTGTCCGGTCTGTCCGACCTGGGCCAGTCCGCGCGAGTACATCGCCGAGTTACCCGACCTGTCCGACCGACCTGGACGCCCCGTCTCACCCCGTAGACCTCGTTCACAAAATAGCTGCCGATGCCTCTGTCTCGAAACCGGCCGGAGGCGCAGGAACTTCGTTCAAGTTGCTCTAATACCATGTAGTGTTAATTCTGATTTTTACACTACAGGATATTAGAGCATGTTTGTGAGACAGGCCGGTCGCCGATTCCTCTTGTTGCACTCCTACCGCGAGGGCGGCAGTCGCGTTTGCCAGCTGGTCCTGCATCGGTTTGACGGGCCGAGCGGGGTGGTGGAGGCGCTCGAGCCCCGGGGATGGCGAGCTCTGCGGGGCAAGGTCGAGGGTCAGTACCCTCAACTGGTGCTTGACTGGGATGGGCTGCGGGGGCGGCTGACCAGGCTGCTCGAGCGGCTTCAGGAGGCTGGTGCTCCTGAGAAGAGGTCGGGTAAGGGATTGCGGGCTGAGCTCGAGCCAGACAAGCAGCCAGGCAAGCGCACGACCGAACGAGCCACTCCCCGCGAGTCCGGGGAAGACACCGAGCGCGCTCTTGAGCTTCGACGCGCGATCCGCAGATTGCGCCGGCTAGTGAGCGAGGCGGAGCCAGAGGTCTTGCGACTGGCCGGGTCGGACCTTCACGAGTTGGGCCAGCGACTTGCTGAGAGCGTGCCGGTGGAGGCAGAAGGAGTCGAGAGCGAGCTGGCTGCTTCGGCGGCCCTCGAGGAGGAAGACCCGAGGGCGGCCCGAGGGAGGTTGCGACGGGCGCAGCGCCTGCGACCCTGGGACGGAGGGCTGTGGAGGCTGGAGGCTGAGCTCCTGGCCCGCCATGGACGCTGGAAGGGGGCTGAGAAGGCGTATCGAGCGGCTGCTCGGCTCGACTTTCACCGGCTTCCCACGAATCGGCGGATCTTTCGACCTGACGAGCCGGAAGTGCGCCCCTATCTGCAAGACCTGGAAGGGCTGGCGCTGGTCTTGGAGCGGAGGGGCCTTCTGGAACAGGCCTGTGATGTTCTCCAGGAGCGAGTTCGCGTCTGTCCGGAGCCGGCCTCTCGCGAGGCCCTGGGAGCGGCTCTCCACCGTGCCGGTCAGTTCGAGCAAGCGCGGCAGCAGTTCCGAAAACTGCCCGATTGCGACTGGAGGCGACACTATCACGAAGCGGCCACCTGGCTCGAGCAGGGGGCGGCCATGACGGGCCTTGAGGTCTTGCTGCGGGCCATCGCCCGCAACGATTGGCCCGCCTGTACATTGCTTCCCCGGTTTCGGGGACCCAGAGTCTCTCAGCCTGACTTCGGATACTGGGAGCAGTTCGGCGATCTGTGGAGCGAGGAGGCTCGCTGTTTTCTTCGAGCCGTTCGCGAAGACCGGACGGTTCGGATTCGCATCACGCAGCTTTACAAGCGGCGCAGAAGGGTGCGCAAGGTGATGCCGCATTACGTGATGAGAACGGTGGCCACGCGGGCGCTGGCCAGAATCAGCTCGGGGTGATGCTCGCACCGCGTCGGCGAAGTCTCACTCCTCCGATCACGACCGCATCCGCTCCGGCGGACACGGTGGCGGAACCTTCTTCTGGCGTCCCGACCCAGTTCAGTTGGGCCCGGGCGTGCTCGAAGTCGAAAGTGTGGATGCGCGAGTGCATTCCGTTCGGGGTGTCGCGGTCGTGCTCGCGGGTCAAGAAGACGACCGTGTTGCCGTCATGGCTGAGCTGAGGAGCCACGTTGACGGGCGGACCTTCCAGAGGGTATTCGTTCTGGGCCGGTGGGCGGTCGACCGTGAGCAGCTCTCCTTCCTGGCTGCGGAGCTCGATCTGTCCCCGCGATTCCCAGCCGATCCAGCGCCCGTCACCCGAGAAGGTCGGGGCGCGGCCGGGCTGATCACCGGAGACCTTCTCCGGCGCCCCGAGCTTCGAGGCCTGATAGACGGCCATCATTCCGGCCGCATCGCCGGCGATCAGATTGCTCGCCACCGAGGCGAAGGCGATGCGCTGCCCATCGCGCGAGATCGTCGGGTCGATGCAGCGACCATCGGCTGCCTGGCCCTCCTGGTTGCGGCTCACCTGGCGGGTCTCCCCCGTCTTGCGATTGTGGAGATAGACCTGCGGCTCGAACTTCTCCTGGCCCCAGTCGTCTTTCGCTTGAGGAACGGATGCATCCAGCGAGCGGCCCATGAAGTTGAAGGCCACCAGGCTTCCATCGCCCGACAGGCTGATCTGCTCGGCCAGGCCATGCTGGCTCTGTCCGCCGGTGGGGCGGCTGACCACCTCCACGCGGCCGGTCGCGAGCTCTTTCACGACCGCCTTCTCGTTGCAGCCGGTCGGTTCTGCGGTCAGATTGTTGGCTGTCGAGATGAAGGCGACCACCTTGCCGTCGGCCGAGATCCGGGGCGCGAACGAGGAGAGGTTGGCTGGAGTGCCATCTTGAGCCGTGCTGACCAGTCGGGTCTGGTGGCTTTCGCGGTCGTACAAAAAGACGTCCGTGGCGCGGTTGGTATCGTTCTCGACCAGGTTGGAGGCCCGGGAGGCGAACACCACATAGCGGCCGTCCGCCGAGATACTCACCCCGAACGAGGAATCGTTCGGGTCGGCCCCGTCCAGGCCGTTGGTGACCCGGCGCAGCTCCCCGTTGAGCCGGTCTTTCAGGAAGATGTCGTAGCGAAGCCGGCCCGAATCGTTGTGGTACCAGTCTCGCTCGCTGGCCTGGGCGGCGAAGGCGACAAAGCGGCCGTCGTCCGACACGCAGGCTTCGCTGGCCAGACCCTTGATGACCACCGAGTCGCCGGGCGCCGAAGCGTGGCTTGTTGATTCGAGTCGGCGGCCGGGCTCGAACTCCCGGGTGAGCAGGCGGGCGGCGCGCGTCGTATCCACGGTCATGTCGGCCATGTCAGATCGTCCGGCGCTGGGCCAGCTGGCCCTGATCCACGAAGTTGAACAGGATGTCGTGAATGGTCGTCACGCTGGCGGCGTTGAGGTTCTGCTGAGGGCTGAGCATGGCGTGGGGAACCTGCTCGGAGGGACCGAAGCGATACCAGCCGTTGCTGGTCGTGCAGCGCTCCAGAAAGGTGGCCACCCGTTTGGTGCCACTCAGCTTGTCGCCGTCGGTGGTCAGGACTTGCACCGGGCAATTGACCCTTTTGATCGTGTTGCCCACCCGGCGCATGGCCCGAGCCTGGCCCAGTGAGCCCTGGGTATGCGGGGTGGGGTCGTTGACCTCGAGCACGTTCTTGTTGTAGGGGATCTGGTCGAGCACCAGGCGGCCGAACAGCCCGAAGGTGCAGTGGTCGAGGATGTCCGAGACGGCAAATAGGATGCCGTGGGGCAGATCCCCACCGATGTAAGGCGCCATGGCGGCCGCCCCGGCCAGCTGGTGTCGCTCGGCCATGCGCAAGGCCACGTTGCCCCCGCCCGAGAGGCCGATGGCGTGGATGGGGGCTCCCAGGCCGGCGGCCCGGGCGTAGGTCTGGTCGATGAACCGGTCCCAGGCTCCGGGCTGGCCCATCCGGGGGATGCGCACCCCGGTGGGAAGACCGTCCGTCCCGACGTAGCCGTGGCCCGGCATGCGCGGGGCCAGAACGTTGTAGCCAGCGTCGTGGAAGCGTCCGGCCAGCTCGCGAAACTGCCACGGCCCGGCGCTGTAGCCGTGGAACATCAGCACCGTGCCCTTCGCCTTTCCGGGTTGCTGCAAGAACATGGCCTCGTAGCCCGGTTGCAGCTTCAGGCCATCGGCGTCGGCCGTATGGACCAGCGCCTGGTCTTTGACCACCAGGGCATCGAGCTCGGCGACCACCTCTTGAGGTGTCGAGGCCCGAGCCGGGAGCCCTGAACGCAAAAGCTGTGCCGGTGCAACCTGCATGCTCTGATTGTGCCCCGGGGGCCTGAAAGGTCGCTTAAAGCGAGGTGCGGTACATGGTCAGGGAAGCGCCCTGCTCCAACTCCTGGCGTCGGCTTTCTCCCTGACGGCAGAACTCCAGCAGGGCGTGCATGAATCCCAACCCCTCGGCGGCCCGGGTATTGGACAGCAGGTCGAAGCTGGGCTCGAGCAGCGGGCGGGGCAGGAACACCACGCACTTTTTCTTGGCCCGGGTGATGGCCACATTGAGCCGGCTCAGGCTGTAGAGAAATTCAGCTTCTCCCAGGGCCGTCTCGGGGTCGCTGACCCCGTAGCTGACCAGCACGGCATCGCTCTCCTGGCCCTGCATCTTGTCCACCGTGTCGACGAAGGGGCTCGCCTCCCTTTCGCGCCTTTCGGAAAGCGCCAGACGGATGGCCCGGATCTGCAGATGGTGGGGGCTCACGATGAAGAGTCCCTGGCGCCAGAAGTCCGCGTCCTTCTTCCAGGAGCCCCGACGGCGCAGGTCTTCGGCCAGGTCGGCCACCAGAGCCGCCTCCACCCGGTTCTCCACCGTGGCCCGAACGTTCTCGAGCACGCACAGCGCCAGCGGAAAGTCCGGGTCGAGCAGCCACCGGCACAGCTCATTGCTGGCTTTCCCTTTCAGCTGGAGGCGACCGGAGCCGTCCACCGGGCGGTAACCAGTCCCGTAGAGCGCATGGGCCGGGAAGGCGCACAGGGTATCGTTCATCCTCCAGTTCTCGGTCAGCTGACAGGGCTCGTGGCGGGCCATCAGGTAGGCGAAGAGCGAGTCGTGCAGGCCGTGCTCCTCGGGGTAGCGTCCCTGGATGATGGGTGGCAGCTGCAGGTGATCCCCGGCCACCACCACGCGCCCGCCGGGCGCAAGCCAGCCCAGGGCCAGCGCCGCTTCACCGAGCTTGAGCTGGGATCCCTCGTCCACGACCAGGAGATCCACCACTCGCTGGGCCTTGTGCAACTGGTAGACCGTGCCCCCCACGATGCCCGGCAGCTCGCGCGCCGCGGCGGCGGTTACCTCACCGGTGGCTTGCGGTTTGAATTGAATGCGGTGGGCCTCGGGCAGCTTGCGCAGCAGGTTGTCGATGGCCGCGTGAGTGAAGGCGGTAACCCCCACCCGTAGCCTCGGGTTGGCCTGCGTGAGGCCCCGGAGGGCGCTGGCCAGAAAGTGCGTCTTGCCCGTCCCGGGCGGGCCCCAGACCAGCGTCAGGCGATGGCGCCGCAGGTGCTCGAGGGCCGCCTTCTGGCTGGGCATCAGATCGCTCTGAGGAGCGCAGGGCAGCGGTTTGAGCCTGGCCGGGAGCTGGCCGCGCAACAGACGCAGGAAATGTCCCTCGGTGTCTTCATCCAGCTGGTGCAGGCAGAGCAGGATCTTGTCCGTGTTGCTGTCCTGAAAGCGTGGATGGAGCACCGCCCTGGCGCCCACCTCGAGCTCTTCGTGGGTATTGGCCGAGACGACCTCCAGCTCGATCTCCTCCAGGGTCCCGTCCTGAGGGCGGGGATGCGCGTTTTTGAGCTTTGCCAGGCGAACCTGCGTCCGGCCGGGCGCCCAATGGTTGGCGCGGTTGCGAAAGTCGTCGTAGGCCATCTGGGCCTTCTCGCCCTCCTCGCCCTCGGGCACGAGCAGCCGGTCAGGCATCATGGACAGGGTCACGGTGGAGGCGTCCACCGCGCTCAGCACCCGCCAGCGGTTGCCTTCCAGGCGTTGCAGGGGGATGCTGATGGCCTGCTGGATGCGCTCGGCCCAGGGTGCCGAGCGCCGGCGGCGTGTCTTGAGCGCACCCAGAAAGCACTCGTAGCGCACCACGAAGGCCAGGCGGGAGAGCTCGGGATGGCGGAACGGCTCGCTGTCCACGAACCGGAAGCGGGGCGGCCAGGCGAAGAGACGGGCTTTGAGGCGGTTTCGCAAGCCGTCGAGCAGCACCGAGCAGGCCAGCAGGCGTCTCCCAAGCGTGCCCTCGATGAGCCCCGAGTGGTCCTTCTCGCCGCTCCAGGTCTTGAGCACCGCGTCCTGGCGCAGGGCGTTGCTCAGCTCAAAGCGCAGGTACTCCGGCGTCTCGTAGGAGAATTCGTCCCAGGTCTTCAACCAGGCCAGCGACTCCTCCAGCCCCAGCGTGAGCGGCTGGGGCAGGGCCACCAGATCGCGAATGGCCTCGGTCAGCGCCACCACCGGGAAAGGGATCTCGGTGCGCGGATGCTCGTCCCAGCGCGCCAGCTCCTCGCTCTGGAAGTGGAAGAGAAGCTGCAGGGCTCGCTCGGCCGTCTCTGGCTCCTCCAGGGCCTCGAAGAGCAGGTCCTCCAAAAGATCCCGCTCGTAGGCGTCAAAGACATAGCACTGCAGGGTCTTCTGCTCCTTGAACTCGGAGTGCTCGCGGTTGAACGTATCCACCAGCTCAAGCTGGCGGTGCAGCTTAGCCACAAGCTCGCGACGCACTGCCGCCGTGTCCTCGAAGGAGCGGGCGCAACGCTGCCAGGGCTCCCGGTTCTGCCAACCCTCGATGCGCAGCAGCCCGGCCGCGTAGATGGCTCCGGAGACGGGCTCTTTCTGCAGCGTCAGGAGAATGCGCACCTTCTCGTGTACCGGCAGAGCCAGACTGGCGCCTCCGTGCTCTTGCAGCGAGCGGTCGAGCAGGGCTCGGGTCTGGTGCTTCAGACGGTGCCCTCTCCCCCGCAGCGACCCGCACAGGTCCAATCGCTCGGGGGTACGCTCCAGAAAACCCGCGAACTCGGTCAGCGTGTTCACCCCCTCCTCGCGCAAGAACGTGCGCGCTCCGTGGGAGAGGTAGGGCAAAAGCGAGACCGAGCCCGTCTCTTCGGCCTCGCTGCGGCAGTGGTGGAAATACTCGCACCACTCGCAACGATAGAGGACGTGCCAGGGCACCTTCTCCACCTCGTTGCGGAAGATCCCCATCAGCCGGTCGCGCAGAAACGTCTCGAGCACCGGCAGGGTGTGGCGCAGCTCGAAGTCGGTCGGCTCGGCCTGCTGCGAGAGCCAGATAGCTCCGGTTTCGAGATCGATCCGCTCGCTCATCAGCTCGCGCAGGATGAGCACGTAGAGCCCCACCTGGATGCGATGGCTGGATTTGAGCTCGTCGGTTGCCTTGATGTCGATCACCCTGAGCTTGCCTGATTTGGTCTTCAGCAGCAGATCGGGCTTGCAGTCGGGGAAGCGCAAGAGCTTCGGGTCGAGGCCGTAGCGTCGGTAGAACGAGGGCGGGATGGCCAGCTGCCCCTGGTAGAGCGCCTGATCGCTCTGGAGGCGGTCGAGCTGCTCGAGCGTCTCCTGAGGCCCCCAGGCCCGGTCGCGCAACGCTCCGCTCCCGGGTGGGACGACCGCCCTCTGGCGCAGGTGGCGGCTGACCACCTCCTCCTCCCAGGCGAAACCCGCCTCGAGCAGCGAGCGGGTGACCGGGGAGCGGTGGTAGTCTCTGGTCGGTACTCCCTTCTCTCCTCTGGGGCTGGCTTCGTAGCGCAGAAAGCGCTCACAGTCATGGTAGAAGTAGCGCGCCAGGCGGAAGGGGGAGATCAGGTAGGGCACCGGGTGGCCTTCGGGACGAAGAGGGGAGGACATCTTTCCTGATAAGTGGTCACTTGACAAATGACCACTTACTTTCTAGGATTTGGCCATGGAGATCACCGCGAGCGAGTTCAAAGCCCACTGTCTGGAGTTGCTGGATCGAGTTCGCGACCACAAAGAGACCATCGTTATCACCAAGCGAGGGAAACCGGTGGCCCGCCTTCTTCCGATCGGGGATGGGCCACCGCGGTCGATCCTGGGGAGCTTGTCCGGGCTTGGAGTAACGACTGGTGACATCGTCGCTCCGGTAGAGGGGCTCTGGGAGCTCGATGCTGGTTCTTGATACCCACGTCTGGTGGTGGGCTCTGAATGAGCCCGAGCGGCTGAGTCCAAGCGCAGCCGAAGCGATCGAAAGTGCTCCAAGAGGGTCCCTCCGGGTGGCCGCGATCTCAGCCTGGGAGTTAGCGCTCCTGGGCTCCAAAGGGAGAATCTCCTTCGTTATCGAGCCCGAGGCCTGGTTCGACCGGGCGCTCGGGCGCTCGAGTATCGAACTGGTCCCCCTGACCGCTTCCCTGGCCCTGGAGGCTTATCGGCTTCCCGAGCCGTTCCATGACGACCCGGCCGACCGGCTGATCGTAGCCACCGCCCGACTGCTGAAGGCACCTCTCATCACAAAGGACAAGAAGATTCTGGCCTATCCCCACGTGCGATCCTGCTGGGATGGCGATTTGTCCGACGCTTGATCGGCGCCGTCCGAGCTCAGTCAGGCTCGTACAGATCCTGGAGGCTGAAGAGCAGCACGTCGGCTTCGGCCGCCCTTCTCTTCAAGCTGGGGGTGAAGGAGGGAGCAAAGAGCGCCCGCCACACGTTCCGAGGAGACAGCGTCCTCAGCAACTCGGTCGCCTTCGCGTCGAGGTCGGCCAGGACGTTTTCTCCCACCGGACGGTCCGACCACTTGCACTCCCCCAGAAGAACCTCACTGTGGTCCTGATTGAAGGCCACCACGTCCACTTCGGCCTGAGACGACCACCAGGACCCTACCTGGACCGGAGCAAACGGCAGTTTCGCGCGTAGCACGAAGCTTCGGCAGGCATCCTCGAAAATGGGGGCGCAGAAGCTCTGGAAGTCAGGCCGGATGCGCTGCTCGAGAACGTGCTCGGCGAGCCCCATCTCCAGCCTGGTTTGCTCGGGAAGCACAAAGCGAAACCAGAACCTCAAGAAGGGATCACAGATCCGGTAGATCCCACGGCGGCTTTTGTGGGGCTGTGTTTCCGTGATGGGAACGATGCGCTCGACCAGGCGAAGATTCTGGAGGGTCTGCAGGTAGAAGGTCGCCTGGTTGTGCCCGGTGGGCCCGAGGGCCCGGTTGGCAATGTCGCCGAGCCGGGTGCGACCCTCCGCCAGGGCGCTCAGGATGGCCATGTAGACCCTTGGCTCGCGCAACTCTTGCATCAGCAGGAAGGTTCCTTCGTCGCGAAGAAACGCTCCCTTGCTCAGGATGCGCTCGCGCACACTGGTCCAGAGATCTCGGGTCGGATCGAACTGCAGGCAGTAAGCTGGAACTCCGCCCAGCGTCGCGTAGCGGCGAAAGCGCTCAGCGAAAGTGAGCCCGGGGAAGAATTCGCCGGCTTCCCGAAGGCCCAGAGGCTCAAGCCGATATTGGGCATTGCGCCGCCCATAGAGCGGGCTCTTCTCGGCCAGCACCGAGCGCTCCATGAGCGAGACCGACGAGCCACACAGCACCAGGCGCGCCTGGCTTTCGCGAAGGGAAGCAGCCCAAGCCCTCTGGAGGACGGAAGCAAGCGACGGATCGGACTCGGCCAGATAGGGGAACTCGTCCAACACCATCAGCAGCGGCTCGGTTGCCTGGGCCGCCACGAAGCGAAAGACCGCCGACCAGTCCGTAAAAGAAACTCCGGCCGCCTGCGGGAGCGCCTCTTCAATGGCCAGCGACAACTCGCGCAACTGCTCCACACGAGTGGTCTGAGTGGCAACGTGGAGGATGGCCGGCTTGCCCCGGGCAAAGTGACGCAGCAGCTCGGTTTTCCCCACTCGCCGGCGCCCGTAGAGGACGGCCATCCCCGGACCCTGGCTCCACCAGGTCTCAAGGAAGTTGAGCTCCTGGGCTCGGTCTAGAAATAGCATATTTTAGACTATACTAGTTTGGACTTGCTTGTCCTGCTGGCGATCGTGTCCGCGAGCGTCTGGTCCGAGTCCCACGGCTGTTCCAACCCGGGCTCCAGGAAACCCGTCGAGCCGCGCAGAACCACGCTCGAGCACTGGAGGGCAGCACCGTGGCCAACTTCCTCATCATCGCTTCCGACATCCCGCCGCTTGAGGGCGACACCATCAAGGCGCCCGACGTCTACAAGCTGATGATGGACCACTCGTGCTGGGAGTTCCCGCCCTCGGCGGCTCATCTGTCGCTACTCAAGAAGGGCGATACCCTGGTCTTCTACCTGGGCGGCAATCACGCGCGTTACTTTGCCGGCGAGGCCGTGGTGGCGGGCGAGTTCCAGGAAATCGGCAAGAAGAGCCCGGCCACCTTCGACCGCGAAAAGATCCCGTTCTTCCACTTCAGGCTGCCGCTATCCGACATCAAGCGCTGGGCACCCGAGGCCACCAGTCTCGACGACATGATGGACCTGAGCTTTGCCAGGGAGAAGCAGGTGACCCGGCCTTACATCGGCCTGCTCTTACGGGTGGGGATGCGCAAGCTGACCGAAGCGGACGTGAAGTTGCTGCGCGAGCGGTCGAGGCGAGCGGCGGCCAGACGCTGAGCGAGCCTGCTCTCGACCATGTGACCATGAGTACTGCCCATGGTAGGCTCGAAGTCAGATGAGGACTGTGCAGATCTCGAAGTTCAAGTCGACCTGTCTGGAGATGCTCGATCAGGTGCAGCAAACCGGCGAACCGCTTACCATTACCAAGAGAGGAGTGCCTGTTGCTGTTGTCGATCCCGCTCCGCGCAAGTCCGGGCGAGAGTTCGGTTTATGCGGAGCTCGCTGACGATTCTGGGCGACATCGTTGAGCCTCTCGATGTCTCGTGGGAGGCCATGAGCGATCCGAGTAGAGGCTGCTCCTTGCCCCTCGCTTCGGCTTGACCGGAGATTGCAGAACGTGGCGGGCCTCAGGATTCTTTCGTAGCGACCGTCAAGAGCCCGCGTAGAGCTCGAGCTGCTCGCCGCTCGGCCCTGGTCGCGGCGCCAAAAAGAGCGCGCTCAGGCTCGGGCCAAGCTCCTCCAGAGTCAGTCCTCTGGCTCCCTGCGAGCGCAGCTCGGCGTTTCCCTTGCCCTCGTCGGTCCCGACCCGCACGAAGGTGGGGACCCAATCATGCTTGAGATTCTCCAGCGCCCCCGTCCAGGTGCCCCCGCTCAGGTCGCTGTCGGCGATCACCACGGCGTCGCTGAGCGTGTAAATCAAACGGTTTCGTCCCATGGCGTTGCCCACCGTAAAGCGCGCGTCGGGTCCGAAGGGGGTGACCAGGGCCGTCCGACCGGTGGCCAGCATGGCGCGCGAGCGGCGCGAGAGGGCCTCCTTGCGCAGCGAATCGGCCAGCACGCCCACCACCGCTCCGCCCGCCTCGAAGGCCGCCTGCATGGCCTCGCGGTCCACCCCCCGGGCCCCCCCGGAGACCAGGGTGAAGCCCTCCTCGGCGGCGCGCCGGCCGACCGCGCGGGCAAACTCGAGGCCGGCCACGGAACAGTCGCGCGAGCCCACCACCGCCAGCGTGCGCTCGGCTGAGAGCAGCTCGAGCGGACCGGCGCCGAAGACCAGGGGAGGAGCGGCGCGCCCCAGAGAGCGCTTCCAGCGCATTGGATAGGCCCCCTCGCTGCGAGCCAGAGCCCACAGCCCGGCCGCGCTCCAGTCTTCCAGGCCCAGGCTGAGCTTGCGCTCGAGCAGGCGCGTCACCCGCTCGGAGGCGAGCTTGGGATGGCTCAGCTTTGAGGCCAGTGAGCTGTCGAGCAAGAGATCTCCGGGGCGCTTGCCGACCTCCAGGAGCCACCTGGCCAGGTGGTTGTACTCGGCCGGCGTGAGGGGCCTGTCCGTGCCCGGCAGGGGAGCGCAGAGGAGCAGGATGGCCTGGCGGTCTTCTTCGTGCATTCAGTCTCCTGTCGGAGCGGTGGAAGTGAGGGCGATGGGGTAGAGCTTCGATTCGCCAGCAATTCGGAACGAGATTTGATGGCCTTTTGGAAATCCTCTTCGGGCACTGATGTGCTACGCCGGATCAGATTGTCCGGAGAGGGCGTTTCTGCAGGGTTGAGCGCCATTCATCCGAGGAGTTGATGCAATCTTCTGCGAAGGCGCTTGGGCATTGTGGAAAGGGGGAATTGGGATTTCGTGAGCGACCTGCCCACTGCCAGGGCCAGGCAAATCTTCCAGTATCTTGCCGAGCTGGAACGACTGCGCCATCCGCCGGTGCTGCAGATCGGGCAGTATTCCTGGACCCGGCGTCTGAATGACCTGGCAGCGCTCAACTTGCCAGAGATTCAGGTGGGGCCAGGAGTCGGTATCGGGGGCCTCGCCGACGCGATCCTGACCGTCCGTCGTCCGACCGGGACCTGTTGCCCCGAACCGCCCGAGTTTTTGATCAATCGCCTCAGACCAGGGTGGGAGAACCCCGAGGCGGCGCCCCACATCAACTCGGACCCGTTCGAGGGCGACCCGGAGCGTATGCGGGCGCAGGAGTGGCTGGCCGCCAGAAGTGTCTGGAGCCAGCGCGTTCGATTCACTCTCGAACTCTTCCAAGAGCTGTTTGAGCTGCACCTTCAGCTTGAGCGTGAGCCCGAGAAGTGGCAGCTTTTTCTCGGGGATGGGATGCTGCACCACTGGATTAGCCCGGCAGGAGTCATCAAGCACCCGGTTCTCCAACATCCCGTCGAGCTTTGCTATGATGCGGCCGTCCCCGAGATCGTCATTCGAAGCTCTGATCGGCGCGTTGGTCTGAGCCAGCACTTGCTGGCTGCTTGCCCGGAAATCCCGGCTCGTCGAGTCCATGAGCTGTCCGTGCAACTCGAAGGTTGCCGCCTGAACCTGATGGATCAAGAGTCTACCTGCGGTTTCCTGAGTCGGTTGATGCCGCTGCTGTGGGCAGATGGAAAGCTGGTCGACAGGGTCGCGGGTCCCTCGCCGCAGGTTGTGCGCGACCCCATCCTCTTTCTGGCCCCGCGCGGCGGCAGCATTCTGAGGGCTATCGAGAGTTACCTCGGGCGTCTGGGCGACGATTCGAGCCTTCCCGGCGGGCTTGTCTGGGTGGCCGGCTCGGGACTGGGCGACGTTGAAGAAGTCTCATTTACCGGGGGCGCCAGCCTTGAGGAGGCGCATCGAGCGGGTTGTGTCCTCGGCAAGGTGCCTTCCGGAGTAGAGAGGAAGGCTCTCATCGCTGACCTCATCGGACACTTTCTGGCCGATGGGAAGACGGTGCTCGTCACCGGCCCGCGAGAGCGGGCGTTGCAGGGCATACGGGACCTGGTCGTGGAGCCGATCCGTCCCCTTTGTCTCTCGTCGAGCACTCAGGAGGGCGACCTGAGAGAGGCAGTGGAGGCCGTGTTGCATCGGCTCGCCACCACTTGCGAGCAGGACCTGATCGCTACTTCGGCCCGGAAGATGCAGGAGCGGGATCGACTGCGATCCGAGCTCCCGCCGCCGGGCTCGAGCTGGATCCCCGGGCCGGTGGAGCCAGGGCCCCTACCCCTGTCCGAAGAGGAGATACGGGGGCTTTACGCGAGCAATCTGGCTTTGAAGGGTCAGCAGGCCGACCTGGACGGACCACTGCCCGATCTGGCTGGCCTGTTGAGGCCGGACGAGTTTCGAGAGATCTGCTTTGAGCTCGAGAGGCATTCATCGCTCCAGCAGGCTGACGGATACCTGTGGACCTCGTCGGCTCGACAATCCCCTGATGAGCTGACCCTGGTCGAGCTTGACCTGAGGGACTGCCTGGCCCGAATCGAGCTCAGCCCCTCCTGGCTGCTTCGGTGCATCGACGGTGGCTTGCAGGGAGGCGGCCCTTTGCTCAGTCTGGAGCAGAGGATCGGGGCACTGGAGGAATCATGCCGACGCCTGGAGCGGCTGGCCCTGGAGGTCGAATCTCAAGGAGCGTGCCTGCCGGAGCCGCTTCTCTGGGAGCCCACGATTCGAGCCCTGCGCGCTCATGTGGTCGAGCGAGGGTCTCCAGGTCCTCTGCTCCTACTGCTTCATCCGGACTGGAAGCTGTGCCTGAGAGTCGCCCGGGTGGCTGCTGGCGCGCCCAGCACTCTGGAGCATTTCAAGGCTCTCGAGGCCTGCGTCGACTTTGCGCTCGAGCTGGAGGTCTTGCGGGAGCGCTGGCGTCGTGTGGTGGATGGGCTGGGGTTGACATCCCCGGGTGGTGAGGTTGTGTCCTCGGCCCTTCAGTATGTGGCGAGAATGCGTTCGGCCCTGGAGTGGCATGAGACAGTCTGGTCCCCGCTGATGAGCCGTCTCAGTGAGCTGGGCTTTCAAAGGGAGCTGGTTGGCCCTCTCAACGATCTGGCCGGTCTGACGGCCGCGCTCAGGGGGGAAATCTTGCCCGCGGTCGCCACTCGCATCGCCAGCCTCCGAGCGTCTCAGTTGAGGGCCCGTCTTACGCTGGCAAAAGACCGTCTCGCGGCCGGTCCCCAGCACCCGGTTGGGGCAGAGCTCGCCAGGGGGTTGGACGGATCCACCGAGCTTTATGAACGGGCCTTTGAGCGCCTGCTTCACCTGAACGACCTGAGGGCCATCCAGAACGAGCGCCAGGGGTTGCTCGACCGGCTGCAAGCCTCGGCTCCCACCTGGGCCCGTATGATCGCTCAGCGCGAGGGCCCTCACGGGGATCCATCCCCGCCCGGGCCAGTTGGCCAAGCCTGGCTTCAGGCTCAATCGGCCTCCCGCCAGCCAGGCGATACCGACCTGCAGCGCACCAGTATCGACCTGCTGGCAGCCCTGGCCTGGTTGGCCCAGATTCGCCGAATCGGAGTGGAGGATAAACGGGCGATCCAGGAGTGGTCCGAGCTAGAACGCAAATGCGCCAGTGCTGTCGGCGGGCGGGTGACCGACTTGCGGGTAGAGTCGCGGGCCAAGCTCAAGGAGTTCCGTGGGGTGCTTCCCGTTTGGATCATGACCTTGCCGCAGGCGATGGAAACGTTTCACCCGGGAGCCGACCTCTTCGATGTGGTCGTCATCGTAGAGGCCGACCAGTGTGATGTGACCGCCCTGGCGGCTCTGACCCTGGCCAGCAGGGTCTTGCTTCTGGGAGGGGCCGAGCCGCCAGGGCGGCTCGCTAATTTGGAGCAGGCCGGCGAGTTGATCGCCCGCTACCTGGCCGATGTTCCCGACGCTCGCCTGTATGATCCGAGTCGCTCGCTCCTCGAACTGGCCAGACACAGCCTGGGTGACAATGAGGGTGGTGACAATGAGAGCCTGGGTGACGATGAGAGTCAAGCAACAACCTCGTTCACGAAGTCCGACGGTCTGGAGGACTTTCTCGGGTCGGTTCTCGGGGAACGGTGGAGCAAGCTGCAGGATCACTCGCTCGAGCTCGAGCCGCTGGCATCCGAGGAGCGCGAGCAAATTCTCGCTCATGCCGTGGTAGGCGAGATCCTGGCCCGGGTCGACCACGAGTTGCTTGACAGCGGAGGACTGATCGGGGTTGAGTCGCTTCTCGAGCTGGTGGACCACCGGTCCTGGCTAACCCGGCTTGTTCCCCTCTTGCGTGACGACCTGTTCCTGCTTTCGAGCGGGCTGGCAGAGCGCAGCTGGTTAGCCGAGACGGTCGACGAGATCGCCCGAGAGTTCCCCGCTCCTGTTTTCCTCGCTCGAGTGCAGCACGAGCTGACCGACCGCACCGGGATGAGAATGGACGAGAGCGAGAGGGTCTTGTTCGAGCGGTTGGGTGCGACCCGGGCCGTCATCGATGACCGGGGAGTCCTGGTGAGCTATCCCGGGGAGCAGCAGACTCTTGAGTCGCGTCTGGGCGCCATTCGTTTCGTGCTGCCCGATCTGGACATCGATGAGCTCTGGAAGGTCTACCAAGAAGCGTTTCCGACCACCGGCGAGTCGAAAGAGGAAGTGCTTGGAGCCGAGACGGCCGAGAGACTTGGGGCCGTGCTGGCCGAGGTCGCTGCTGAGCATCCCTGTCCCCTCTTGCTCGATGTGGTCAAAGATGCCGTCATCAAGCGACTCGGGTTCAGGGTGCCTCCCGAGAGGATCGAGGCCTGTCTCTACGACGAGATGGGGGCGACCTCGGCAGTGGTGGAGGACGAAGAGATCCTGGTTTCCTATGACGGGGTGGAGACCACCTCCGACCGCGTCAATGCTCTGCTGCTGGTCTGCCCTGAGCTCTCCGCGGGCAGTCTGTGGGAGCTCTATTGCGAGACTTACCCGGATGCCGAGGAATCCGAGCGTCAAGTGAGAGCGATGATCGACTCTGAGGGACCCCCAGATGAGTTGAGCCTTCTCGTGAGCAGCTCGGGGAAGGCCTGGTCTTACCAGGAAACGTACCGGGACGCCGAGGAGGAAGAGCCAGAAGTTCTAGAGGCTCTGGCAGAACTGACCGGTCGGCGCCCCCCAGGCCCGGTCCCGGTCCCGGGCCCGGCAGCGACAGCGGCGTCAGTGGCTCCTGGCATTCCACACTGCCCGTTTTGCTTTGAGCGACTTAAGCCCGGGCGCCAGCCGCTACATAGTTGCCCGTGGTGTCAGGAGCGCTCCACAGCTGATACCGAGGTTCCTCTTCCCGTGGTGCTCTGCTCTAACTGCCGCACCCAGGTGGTGGTAGACGGCAATCAGGGGGATGTCTGTCCGAGCTGTTTCGAGACTCTGCCTCTGGAGCTGATCGATCGCGCCGAGTTTCGGAGCTGGTTGCGAGGAGCGCTTCAACCGCTGGCCCTGCCCATCGAGCAACTCGGTCTGACTCCAGCGTTCCGAAACAACCTGCTGGCCAATGAGATCACCTCTCTGGCCGGGCTCATGAGCCTGAACGGGAGCCAGGTGCTCGAGCTGCGGGGAGTGGGCATGCGTTCGTGGAAGGAGCTGACCCGGCTCTTGCTGGGCCTGTTCCCGGTGGGTAACGAGCGACGGCCCGAGGTGGAGGATTTCTTACGCTCCAGAACCGAGCGACGCCACCTGCGAAAGCCCTTGCCGCTGGCTCCCGTTCCTCTGACCGACCTCGATTTCCGGGGACTGCCGGTGAGCTGGCTTGGTCTTGGTCGCGAGCAGGTCGAGCGCCTCCACGTCCCGACGCTGGGGTTATTGTTCGCGCAGAACGCCCTGGTCCGGTTGGGCCCCGCGGACCGGTTGCAGGCCCAGTCTCGCTTGCTCGAGCTCTTCAGCCGGCTGTACCCGGATAAGCACGGGCCCCAGCGGGCCGAGCTAACGCGGTTGCTTGGTTTGGAGCGCTCACAGCCTGCCCAGCCAGCTCCCGCAGTGCCGGCCGAGATCGAGCCGCGGACCCTGGTCGAGGCTGCGCGCAGGGCCCTCGAGCGGCATAAGAAGCCGGTTCACCTGGCGGTTTTGTTGGGCGACCTGCGCTCAAAGTTCGATGGCCTGACCAGGGCGCGACTCCGAGCTGAGCTTGAGCCGGCTGAGGGCATTGTCTTGCACGCTTTCGATGACCTGGTCGGCCTGCCAGAGTGGGGCGCCAGGGGTCTTCTAGAGGCTGTGCGCTGGCGCTGGTCGGCCATCGCCTCCGAGGCCAAAGAGGTTGACCTGGGGAGGCGACCTCCCTGGCCCCGCCATGCCTGGCAACTGGTCCACCAGGTGGCCGAGGAGCGCGGTGACCTGTCCACCCTCTGGATGACCGAGAAGTATCTGCTCGGGTCCGAGCATCTGTCCACCGCTGAAAAGTCGACCGCTCCTGGAAGTTCTCCCGAGCCCCCTGTCGTCATCCAGGCGCTCGAGCAGGCAGGGCAACCGCTTCCGGTTCTCAAACTGGCTGAGAAGCTCAGAATCACGGTCAGCAATGTCTGGGCTCAGGCGGCCGTGAATCCGGAGCTGGTGCGATATCCCTTCGGGCTGCGCAACTGGGTTGGACTGTCCGGCTGGGGACAGACGGGCTACGAGCGCGCGGCCGTCAGCTCATGGTCGGTGACGGGCCCGCATGTGCAGCGCGTGCTGCATGGCACAGAGCCCAACGACCTGGATCTGATCGCCTGGAGAGCAGTCTGCTCGGTGGGTAAAGACGACTGGTCCGAGTGGGAGAATCAGGCTGCCGCAAAGATTCTCGAGGAGCTGGAACGCAAAGAGGAGGCAACTTGCAGACACAATTGATGTCCCTG
This sequence comes from uncultured Burkholderiales bacterium, assembly GCA_964471395.1. Lineage (GTDB taxonomy): Bacteria > Vulcanimicrobiota > Xenobia > Xenobiales > QWHO01 > QWHO01. The sequence continues at coordinate 24,412 of CAYYHB010000037.1, forward strand.
GAAGAGACCATGGAAGTGGCTGAGAAGAGGGCGCAGGAGCTGCTTGAATCGACCCGCAAGCTGCAGAGGCAGGCTGCGGCGGCGGTCAAGATGATTCGGACGGGAGACCTGAAGGGGCTGCGCAAGACGCTGGCGTTGCTCGAGGAGACTCGAAGGCAGACCGAGTCCGGCCTGGATGAGGTGCGCCGCTCCTGGAGCTGGAGTGAGCAGCAGGAAGAGCAGTACCTAGCCTCCGAGGCCTTCGCTCAAGAGCTGCTCGAGCAGGGTCGCAAGCAGGGGGTGGGGATCTATCGACAGGAATCGGTGCTGGCCTGTTACCCGTCGCTCGTGCGGGTCTTGCCGCGGGATCGGGCAGTCCGGGTCGACAAGAAGTCGGTGCGCGAGATCCGACCGAGCTACCTCATCGAGCGCCTGGGAGCCAACCAGAAGCGGGCTCCCAAGCTGAATGCTCAGGGCTTCCTCGAGACTCTGCTGGCGGCCTACAATGTCCGGACCGGGGGCAAACGCAATGTTATGGAGAGGTTAGTCGACCTCTACGACCTCTTGACCTTGTTGCCTTCGGCTCGAAAGGATTACGGACTGCAAGAGTTCGCCCGCGATGTCTATTTGCTCGACGGGAGTGGGGTCAAGACCACCCGCGACGGCTCACAGTTTCGCCTCAATGCTGGTGCCACTGCCTCCAAGAACCGGAGTAACCTTCTGGTGGTCATCACCCGCGAGGGCGTCGAGCGCACTTACTACGGAATCGAGTTCAACTGATGCAGTCGCTGCACGTCGATGCCAACGAGTGGGCCGGCCTGATCCGGCGCGAGTATCTCAACGATTACATCGGTCAGGGCGGGGCTGCCCTGAAGTTTGCCGTGGTGGGCTCGGACGACCTGGCCGGGAGGGTCCTGACCCGGGTCTCAAGTGACGCGAGCGGCCTCGACTACCTGGTGGCGCGAGTGGACGCTGCCACCGTGGGCGTGCACCGGATGGACCAGGTCTTCCACGCCACCGCTCGCCAGATCGCCTGGGCCGACCTGGCCCGACGCGTTCTCAAGCAGTCTTACACCGACATCGGGGTGGAGGTGACCGGAACCGACCTGTCGGTGGATACTCTGGCAGCGCAAAACGGCGTGACCCCTGGCCCCCTGCGCGCCGAGCTGCGCCGCGCTCTGGAGGCACTGCTCAACCGCAGTTACGATCTGGCTCGCGATTTTCGCTATGCGATGCGCTGGTTGTGCTTCTCGCTGAGCTACAGGGACGGCATGGGAGGGCACCAGGAGAAGCTGATCCTCGACTGGTTGGCGGGGGAGCTGCGTTTGATCTCGGCCCTCAAGGAGCTTCAGATCTTTCGCAAGATCGACCGCTACAATGCCCGGGCGATGTTCAGCTCGCTGGGCAGCTGGGCGCGCCTGGCCGGGCTGCGCGGAGTCGTGCTGCTACTCGATATCCGCCAGCTCAGCGTGGCTCGCCGCGCCGATGCTGCCGGCAAGCAACACTACTCGGCCCAGGCGGTCATGGACGCCTACGAAGTGCTGCGCCAGTTCATTGACGCAACCGACGACCTGGTGGGGCTCTTGACCGTGGTGGTCGCCAACCCTGACCTGTTCGACGACGAGAAGCGTGGAGTCAAGACCTACAAGGCGCTCTACGAGAGGGTCTGGCCGGACGTTCGGGTGCGTGAGTATGCCAACCCGCTGTCCTCGCTCGGTTACCTGAAGGAAGAGAGGCTGTGATGGATAGACTGCAAGCGCGTCGAGCCGTGGAAGCGCTCCGCTCGGGAGTGCCAAGCACGAACGCCGTGTGGGCCCTGGGCTCAGGTCAACCCGAGCTGGAGAGCCAGTTCTCGAGAATGCTCGACGGGGTCGAGCCAGCCGTCGGAGCCGACCGACAGGATTCGGGCATGATGTTCCGAGGGGGATTCGGCTCAGGCAAGTCCCACGTTCTGATGTACTTTGAGCGGATGGCCCTGGAGCGCGGTTTTGCCGTGAGCAAAGTGGTGATCAGCAAAGAGACCCCCCTGAAGGACCCGGCCAAGGTGCTGGCCGCTGCGGTGGCCGACCTGAGGGTGCCCAGAACGCTGGGGCGGGGCCTCGATGAAGTAGGCCTCTTGCTTCGCGGCCAGCTTGGAGCGGACGGCTTCCAGGCGCTGGTGAGCTACCTTGCCAGTGGCTGGCTCAACATGCGCTTTGGAGCCACGTTGCACCTTTACGCCTACGGTTACGCCGATGAGGAGCTGGCCGACCGGTGCGTGCGATTCTGGTCAGGCGACAAGTTCACCGTCACCGAGATTCGCAGGTATCTCAGGCAGATGGAGGTGGACGGCCAGTTCAAGCTCGAGAGCATCAAGGCTCGCGAGCTGGCCCTGCAGACCATGAGCTTCATTCCCCGCCTGGTTCGGGCTGCCGGCTTGAAGGGCTGGGTGCTCTTGATCGATGAGGTGGAGCTGATCGGACGTTATACCCGTCTGGCCCGCGGGCTCTCCTACGCCGAGCTGGGCCGTTGGCTGGGCGAGGAAGGCGCGGACCAGCGGCCCGGGTTGCTCACGGTTGCGGCGATTACCGACGATTTCGCTGCCGAGCTCTTGCACGGACGCGGCGATCTGGGGGACATTCCCGCCTACCTCGACGCCCGCCCCGAGCCCCGAGGCGAGCTCGCCACGAAGGGTATGCAGCGTATCGAGCGGGCCCGCTGGTTGGAGGCGCTGAGCCAGGATGTGCTGCGCAAGAGCTACCAGACCATCCAGGAGCTGCACGGCAAAGCTTACGACTGGAAGCCCGGGGAGGTGCCCTGGCCGGAGGCTCTGGGCGTGACCCCCATGCGCATTTTCGTGCGCGCCTGGATCAACGCCTGGGATATCCAGCGCCTCTACCCCGAGAGGGGTCCGGTGGGATACGACATCGACCGGGTCACCACCGACTATGCTGAGGAGAAAGACCTGGAGGGCTCGTTCGAGGAGGTCAGCCGGATGGTCGAGTGAGTCCGCGGCCGGTCAGACCGCCCATCCCGCCGCGACCGGCCTGATTGACTCGGGATGCAGATCCTGGTTGCTGCGCACGGCCAGCCGGGTTTCGATGGCCCTTTCGGCCAGCTCCCAGAGATCCTCGGACAGGCCCTGCGGCGTGGCCTCGGGGGTGAGTTCGGCCTGAGGCTCAAGCAGCCAGTCGGCCAGCTCGGGAGGGTTCAAGACCACCTTGCGATCGACGCCCACGGTGGCCAGAGTCAGCTCCTGGCGGACGCGCTGGCCCTGGTCGTTCTGCCAGTTCAGGATCGAAGCGAGAATAGCCCGGCCACCGGTGCCCCCGACCTGGGAGACTCGCCCGCCCAGGTCGTGATGAGCCATGAGGAGTTGGAGAGTTGCCGAGCCTGTGCCGACAACGGTGTGGGGTAGCGTCGCTGCGGGGAGCACTGTTACACTGGTCGCAGAGGGCTGTCCTGACTGCCGGCGAATCCTCCAATCATGACGCGTTCGATGCTCACAGAGCCCTTTGCGCCCTCAGAGGAAGACAAGCTCAAAGCGCGTGCGGCTATGGAGGCGCTGGCCCGGCACCATGAGCAACTTTCTCTTTGCGCCGAGAACGAAACCATCGAGGTGCCCCGCATGGTGCTCGAGCTTGTGAAGTCGGTCCTGGCGGTCATGGCCGAGGGTCAGGCTGTATCCATCGTTCCCTGCACCATGAAGTTGACGACGCAGCAAGCCGCTGAGTTCTTGAACGTAAGCCGACCCTTCATCGTAGACCTTCTCGACCAGCATCAGTTGGCGTTTGAGCAGATCGGCAGTCATCGTCGCATTCAGCTCAAGGATCTTTTGGCCTTTCGCAGAGAGCACGAGAAGAAGCACGGAGCATCGATGCAGTCGCTGGTGGACCAGAGCCAGGAGCTGGGCCTGGAAGATCTGGGCTTTGACTCCGAGTAAACCTCGGTGGCTTTCGTCGCGCTTCTGGATGCTTGCGTCCTGGTTCCCCCTGATGTTCGAGACCTTCTCATTGAGCTCGCCTACCGGGGGTTTTACCGCGCCCTCTGGAGTACGGACATCCTGGCAGAGGTCCGGCGCACCTTGGTGCACAAGCACGCCGTTGCTCCCGAGAAAGTCGATTCGTTGCTCAGTTCGCTCCACGAAGCCGTTCTCGACGCAGAGGTCCAGGGATATGAGGACCTTGTTTCCGGTCTCATTCTACCGGACCCGGATGATCGGCACGTACTCGCCGCTGCCATTCGGGGCGGAGCGGGAGTCATCGTTACTGCGAATCTGAAGGACTTCCCCCCGGATTCTCTGGCTCCATTTCAACTCGAGGCAAAGCATCCAGACGAGTTTTTGGTCAACCTCTATGACCTCTATGGTTCGGATGTCTTGGAGGCAAGCCGATATCTGCAGTCACTGAAAAGGAAACCAGCCAGGACCTGGGACGAGCATCTTGAGAAGCTGACTCGACTGTTGCCCGGGGTCGCAAAGTGCCTTCGTTCTGGGGCAGAGGTCGAGAGAATCGTCAGGGCCAAGAGCTTTGTGGTGGAGACAGAGACCGACTGATGGCCGCTCCTCTTCTCGACGCTCGACAGCCGAGCCCTCGAAGTGCTCACCTTCGACTGGACTGCGATCGCTCTGCTTCGGCCATCAGTTTGGCGTAGCGCTCCAGTTGTCGCCAGGTCGAGCAGTAAGACCGCCAGGCCGATTCCGAGTGGCTGACCTTCCGCCGGAACTCGGACTTCCAGCAGGGGGTGCCAGGGAAGCACTGCGGCTCGAAAGGCCGCAGATCGCCGTAGTCGCACTCGAATTTTCCGATCAGCCAGAGGTTCGACCGGTGTTGTCGGAGGGTCCGCTCGGAGCTGCCGCTCTCCTTCAGGTGAGCCAGAAGGTCGAGGAAGAACGCCCCTATCTCGCGTGCCAGGGCGTGCGACCTCTCGTCGTTGTGCCAGTCTCGAATGAATCCCTCGAGCTCCTGCGCCTTGTCGCCAGAGGTCACTGGCCCAACCAGGAGCGGTAGGCCGCGTGATATGGCGCCCCTGGCGCCGCAGGCGGAAAGGACAGATCGGCCAGGGAAACCGTATGGACACTTCCGTCGCCCGAGCGACAGGAGGCGGTCAGCCCGCGCAGAGGGTTTCCGTCGTAGTCGAACCCCAGCACCTCGACCCGCTGGCCGATGATGCTCGCCTCGGCCGGAACCGGCACTTCCTCCGAGAAGGCACAGAGAAAGGCGCAAAGCTGCTCATCCTCTCCGTAGCAGTCCAACAGGATTTCTCCGAGCAGGTCCTCGATTGTCTCTGTGCTCACGGCGGGCTCCTTTCTGATGCTTGGTTCATTACGGGCCGATGGGGCTCGCAATGAACGGTGCGCTGCCCGTGCGGTCTGGCTGCGCCGGGCAGGGGTTGAATTCCTTTCGAGCATGTGTGCTCTTCAAGCGAGTGGACCTTGCCCGCTTGGCGATCCGTCAACATTGGAGGCCAGGCCCTGCCCGACCGATGGCCACGCTGAGCGGACCGCCGAGCCGGGAACCAGCACCGACCGCCGACTACGGCGGGCCTTGAGCCGGATGGCCGCCGGGTCGCTGGAGGATTCGCTCGACTGCAGCCATTCTGGGAGAGGCCAGGACCGGCCTGGGGCGCAATCTGGCCTCAGGAAACCCATCTGCCGTAATCGCGGTCGAGCAAGGTGGCCTTGCTCTGGTCCCACTTCCAGAGGGCATCGAAGCCTTCCCCGCACAGGGGCCCGTCGATGGTGCCCTGCCTGTGGAGCCAGTAGCACTCACCGGCTTTCAAAGGATGAAGCTTCCTGGCACGCGACAGGTTCAACCGTCTCGGATTGACCTCGATATGCGAGCGATGGAGCCTGCGAAACTTGAATTCGGGGTCAGGGCAGAGCCGCATGAGCGTGTTGTATTCCGAGTCTGTGAGGCAGAGGATTCCCGGAGAAACCGGGTCGAGGATCTCGCTGGCGGCGATGAGACCGGGCTCGTCGGACAGGTAGACGCGCGTAATCCTGGTGTAGATGGGCGAGTAGGTAGAGCCACGGGCTGCTGCCTGCCACCCCGGCTCGTTCTTCAACAAGTTGAGCAGCGCGCCCTTGAGGATGCGGCACTGATGCTCCTGAGCGGGAGTCAGTGACTCGCGTGGGGGCAGCGGCTTTCTGGCCCTCATGTCTTGAGCCAGAGCGGTCGCTCCTGAGCGCCACCAGAGCCCGTTGACCCAGTCGTTGCGCTCCTGGCGAATTTGTCTCAGAATTCTCGGTTCGTCGTCCGAGCAGAACCCGTTCATCCTCTCGTGGGGGAGACGCAGAAGCAGGATGGCCCGGGCCCGGTCGGGGTGGATCGAGAGTGGCACCAATGTCCACCATGATGGGTATCTCTCGCTCAGATGCTCGGCCACGTCCCTCCAGCTCCCCCAGGCCGAGGTGGTGACGGGCGGAGGCAGGCCGACCAGGTCTTCCTCGTTGAGAAGGTCGTAGACAGCAGCCTCGTTGCGCTTCAGGGCATACTTTCGGCCCTGGCGCAGGATCTTCAAGCTGCCGCCCTCAGACCCCAGGTGAAGCATGGTTTCGATGCTCATGTCCCGAGCTTAGCTCCTGCCCGTGACAGGGAGTGTCGTTGCTCAAAGCCGGTGCACCCGGCTGACCGTCTCCAGGGACCGGAAGCGCTCGGGGTGGCAGGTGAAGAGCAGCACCTGGAGCCTTCCTGAAACCTCCTTGAGCAGCGAGCAGGCCCGCTCCATGCGCTCGTCGTCGGTGTGCACCAGGCTGTCGTCGAGCAGCAGAACCTGCGACTCGCCGCGCTCAGACAAGAGCTCGGCCAGGCAGACCCGGGCCAGGAACGAGAGCTGCTCGCGGGTGCCAAAGGACAGCTCGGCCACCTCGGGCCGGTGGGTAGTGTAGGCGGCCACCACCGACTGGGGCTGAAAGTCGCCCTTGAGCAGCACCCCCTGGTAGCGCGCCGAGGTCAGCTCCACCAGGCGCCGGCTCAACCGGGTCTGGAGGGGGCCCACCAGATCGTCCTGGAGGTCGGCTTTGGCCTGGGTGAGGGC
>CAYYHB010000038.1:0-30876 GCA_964471395.1 uncultured Burkholderiales bacterium
GGGGGCATGTTGAAAGAGCTGAAGCTGTAGTAGAGCTTGCCGTCCTCCGAGCTGGACAGCCCCGCCACGGTGCCCAGCGTGGGCAGGGGCAGCTCGCTCTGGCTGCGCCCGTTGAGGTCGGAGCGATACAGCTTCGAGCTCGCGTTCTCGAGGTAGCTTGCGATCAACTGGCCGTTGACGATGTCAAAGCCTTCCAGCGTGCCCTCGGTCTGGGGCAGCACTTCGGCCCACTTCTCCTTCTCGGGGTGCTCGAGGTCGACTTTGAGGAGCTTGTAGCGCGGGGCCCCGGAGTCGGTCTTGAGGTAAAGCTGGCCATCGGCCACCATGCCCTCGAAGGTGGCGGCTTCGCCGCTGACGATGGTCTTCAGCTCGTTGGTGCGCCGGTCGAGGACGTGCACGTCGGTGGCCGTCCAGCCCTTGGAGGTGGTGATGAGCAGGTGATCACCGTCGGGGGAGAGCTGAAGGTTCGGCCAGTGCTCCTTCTCGAGTCCCTCGCCGAAGATGCACGGATCGCTGGCGCTGTCGGTGCCCAGCTGGTGAAAATAGACCTGGCGGTGGTAGTTCTCCTCGCCCGGAGGCACGCTGCCCGGAGTGGGGTAGCGGGTGTAATAGAAACCACTGCCGTCGGGCAGCCAGGCCAGGCTACAGGCCCGGGTGTTGGGGATCTCGTCGGGCAAGAGCTGACCCGTCTCCACGTCCAGGATGCGCAGCGTGCTGCGCTCGTCGCCGCCCGAGGAGCGTCCATAAGCAACGTAACGGCCGTCTTTGCTGGGGTAATTCCAGTCCAGGGCCTCGGTGCCATCCTGGCTCCACTGGTTGGGATCGAGCGCGGGTCGCTCGCCCTTCTCGTCGCGCACATAGACCACGGGCTGGTTCTGATTGCCGTCGCGCTTCTGGAAGAAGAGTCGCTCTCCGTGCACGCTGGGCGAAGAGAGGCCGCCGATGGTGATCAGCTGCTGCAGGCGGCTGGCGATTGCCTCGCGACCCGGGACCGCCTCCAGAATGCCCTTGGTGTAGTTGTTCTGCGAGCTCACCCAGGCCTGCACCTCGGCCGAGTTGGAGTCTTCCAGCCAGCGGTAGGGATCGAGCACCAGGGTTCCGTGGTAGTCGTCGATCTGCAGAGAGAACCTGGTCCGGGGAGCCCCCTTGAGGGCAGTGGGCATCTCCTCGGTCAGGGTGGTGGGTACTGAGGCCAGCAAAGCCTGCGGGGCGGCCACGGGGGACCGCGTGGTGGGGGAGGTGCGGGCAGCAGCCTCCTGGCGCGGGAAGGTGGCGCTCAGCTGGACCTGGTCGGCCGACTCCCGGATGCCTACTTCGGGGGCTGAGAGGGTGGGACGGCGTGACCATAGTGCCTGGGGCGGCGCGACAGGGGTTACCAGCATGGGATCCTCCACCAGTTGGTTGAACTGGTTGCGAGGATAACCGCGCGGCCGGTCGGAGAGGATTACCGGCTTGTTACAACTCTGAGTCTACTGGTGGGCCCGCAGCAGGGGACCGAGCCAGATGCGCTGCAAGCGCAGGCGGGCCTCGCGATGGGTCTCGGGTGGCTTACGGTAGAGCACTCGGAAGCCGTCCCGGCGAGCCTTTTCGAGCAGATCGTGGTCGGTCAGGCTTTCATAGGCAGCGGCATAGGATGCCTGGCAGAGCCCCACCAACCGCGTCGCGAAGCGGTCGGCAGCGCCCTCGAGCTGTTCGCGGAAGGGCGCCGGATCGAACATGAACTCACGCAGCTGGTCGAATTCGTCGCTCAGAGTGTGCTCGTAGAGCTGCTCGAGCAAAGTCTGCAATGACTTGGAGAAGTCGGGTGTGGCGGCACTGAAGCCATCGATCTTGCGGGTGAGGGCATCGGTGATGTCCACTCCGGACTGCAGCACGTGATCGCGACAGGCAAGCAAGAGGCGCACCCGCCCCTCGTCGTCCAACGCCTCAGCGGCCCGGTAGAGGTGCAGGTGGCGACGCTTGACCTGGAACAGCGCGCTGAGGAGGAAGAAGCGCAACTGTCCCTCGGGCAGCGACTCGGCCTGCTGGTTGACGATCAGCGTCACCTCCGGCTCGGGGGCGGCCCGGACCATGAAGCGATCAGGGCCCTCATAGCGGTGGACGGTCAGGCGACCCAACTTGAAAATGGCATCGTTATCCTCATTGGCCTGCACCTTCGGTTTCCAGCCATCGGGAGCGGGTTTACTCTGGTCGAGCCACTCGTGAAAGCGCGGAGCGGGGAAGCGAGCGCTCACCTTGGCCCTGGTGATCAGGTTGTCCAGGAAGAGCTTGAGAATTCCGGGCTCGGCCTTGCTCCAGTTCTGCTCGAGCAGGTCAGGGTCGGGCTCTACCGGAGCGAGCGGGGCTCCAGCCTCGACCTCGGCCGCCTGGGCCCGCTCGGCCGAGCCCTTGCCCAGGGCCACGATAGCTCGGGCCACGGGGGCCTGGGCTCGATGGCGGTTCTCTTTGTAGATTTCGTCGAGGTGCGTGAACACCCGTTCCGAGTCGGCCACGCTGCCCATGTAATTGCGCACGTAAGTGGAGCGGTCTTCGGGCGTTCCGGCCAGCAGGCAGGTGAGGTAGTAGTCGATGCGCCCCTCTCCGCGGATAGGATTGGGAATACGCTTGGCGCGCCGCAGATAGTCGACCGCCTGCTCGGAGTCAGTTAGATGGAGCTCGGCTAGCTCCAGCAGGCACCTCTTTTTCTCGGCCATGCTGCGCGACTGACCGATGCGCTCGTTGAGCACGGTGGTCATGGTGGTGACGAACTGAGCGTTGTCCTTGGTGCGGATCATCACCGGCAGCATGCGGCGCCCGATTTCATAAGCTTCCATCCAGCACGAGAAGCTGGCGTAGTTGTAGAACAGCCCGGCCTCCACCTGGGCCACGTTGGGGTGGTCTTGATGGAGCTTGGAGAAGAACTCGAACGACTCATCCATGTTCAGATGCTTGAGCATGGTCATGCCCTTCTCGACCTCGGCAAGCAAGGTGGCGTCTTGGGTCACCTCCAGAGGGTTGGGATCGGGTGGGAAGTCAAGGACCTCCACCGCATGAGTTACTTCTGACTCCTCTTCAACTTCGGCCTCGTGAGTGTGAACGTCGTGGCTGGCCGTCTCAAGCACTTTGGCGGCGGCTTCGCTATCCTGGTTGTCCTCCAATTCGAGCTTGGCCAGCAGATCGGTGGCAGAAAGGTAGACGGGCTCTTCCTTTTCTGCAGGCTTCTCAGTCGGTTCGGCAGCTTCGAGCCGGGATAGGAAGCTGTCTGCCGATTCCGCCGCCTCACGCTGTGGCTCGGGCTCGGGCGCCCGGAGGCTCACCTCGGGTACTGGCTTCGGCTCCGGTGTAGAAGCCTGGACAGTGACTTCGGGTTCGGGCTCAGGCTCAGGGGCTGGAGGAGTCCTGGCTGGCTCGGGCTTTGGCTCTGGTTTGGGGGCTGTCACCTCGGGCTCGGGCAAGCGGACGGCCGGGCGGGATTCTTCCGATTTCTCGGTCTCGGTCGGGCGGGCGCTGAGCGTAACCCGCGCGGTCCCGCTCGAGAGCGACTGACGGAACTCCTCAAGCAAGGCAGTGAGGCGGCTACGCTGCTCGGGACTTTGTACCAGTCGGGCGGCGGTATCATCCAGGCTCTTCACGACCAGGTCCAACTCATCTGCATCGGTGGACTCGGGCTCGATGCCGCAGCGGTAGTAGACGCGGTTGACCAGTACCTGGCCCGTGCTGCCGAGAACCTCGGTCATGGCCGCTGTCAACACCTCCTGGGGCGAGCCGCTGAAGCTCTCGCCGGCCACTGAGGGAGTCTCGGCCTGGGGCGACTCCGCCCGGCTGCCGCCCTCGAGAACGACTTGCTTGAGCTCGGAGATGTTGCTCTCGAGCGTCTGCACCCGGGCCTGGCTCTGGGTCAGATCTCGTCCCTGCGCGGCCAACTCGGTTTTGAGACGCTCGGTCTCCTGCTGGCTCAAAGAGAGCTCGCTCTGGAGCCGGGCCGATTCGGCCCGGGCGCTTTCCAGCTCGTCTTTAGTCTTGCGCAGCTTCTCGCCCTCGGCCTTGCTCGAGTCGCGCAAGCCCTGCAGGTGCTCTTCGCTCTCATGGAGCTGGGCAGCGAGCTCGTGGGCCTTCTTGTCCAGATCGTCAGCCCGGGTCTTCTCGCTCTCAAGCTCCTTAAGACGGCGCTGAGCGACCTCTAGCTGGGCCTTGAGCTCGGCCTGGGCGGCCTCCAACTCCTGTACTCGCGCGCTGAGGCTGATTTTCCCTTCTTCCAGGCTGGTCGCTCGGGCCTTCTCAGCGTCCAGGGCTCCCTCGCGGCTGCGCAGGTCCGCCTCCAGCTCGGTCACTCGAGACTGCAGGTCGGCCAGCTCGGTGCTGGCTTCCAGCAGCCGGGTCTGAAACGTCTGCTGGCGCTCGTCCTGGGCCTTCTGGGCCTCTTCGAGCTTCTTCTTGTGTGCTTCCAACTCACCGTTCAGCTGGCTCTCGCGTCCCTGGCTGGCTCGCAGGTTGTCTTCCAGGTCTTCGAGCTGGAGCACGAGGTCCACGTTCTTCTCGCCCACAGCTCTCGACTCGCCCTGCAGTCGCTCGCACTCGGCCTTCAGAAACTGGTTGGATTCGATCAGTTTGAGATCGATGTTTCCGCTGGAATAGGCGGAAAGCTGCTCTCGGAGCAAGAGGTTCTCTTCTTGCAGCTTTTGGAGCTGCTCTTCCTGAGCGTTCTTGGTGCCGGCTTCGGACATGGGTCCTCCTGCTCGCGAGGGAGTGCAGCGCGAATGCGCGGGAGAACCGCTTCGACCAGGGCTGGCGAGGGCCCTCCGTTTACGTCTCGAGCAGGGTAGAGAGTTGGTCGAGCAGCTGTTTGATCTCTTGATCCATCACCACGCAGCGCTTGCTGATCCCTTCCACGACCGGGCGAGCTTCCTTCTGGGCCAGCTCTTCGAACTGCAGCCGGGCGATGTCGATTCGCACGATGACGCGCTTCTCCAGGTCTCGTCGGGCGGCGCGCAGTTTCTGCATGACACGAATCTTTGCCGAAGGGTCGGCGTCAGAGTGCTCGGCCAGTTGTTGCTGCATGCTCTCTGCTGCGTCCTCCACCTCGCGGCGTGTGAACTCAAGCAGTTCCAGCAGCTCATAACCGGGCAGACCCTCGGACGGTGCCAGACCGCCCACCTCCCGCACCGCCATCGGGTTGGCGCTCTCACGGAAAGTACTGTCGCACTTCTCTTCGACTCTCTGCTTCTCCGGTGCGCGCAGGGAAATGCGCCGCTTGCCATTCCCGGGGGGAGCGGCTTCACCGAGCCTCCCCGGCATCAGCCGGCCTCCGCATTCGGGGCAGTCGCGCAAGAAATTCCCGCTATTTTTCCGGCACGCCGGACAGTACACGAGACGCCTCCAGAGATCGGTGCCAGGGCCTTCTACAGTCGCGAGCCTCAGCCCTTTCGGCTGAGACACTGTTCCTGGTGTCGCTGAGAATCAGTCCGCGCGTTGAGCCTGCGGGTCTTCTACCCGGGGAGTTTGCCACTCGCGGATGCGCCGGACGCCCAGAAAGCGCTCGGCAAAGTAGCTTTCATCCAGGCTCGACTCCACGACTCCCCGGCTGGAGCTGGCATGCAGGAAGCGCCCGGGTGCGGTACAGATGCCGACGTGAGATGGACCCGGCTCATAGGTACTGAAGAACAGCAGATCTCCTGTTTGCATCTCTTCGCGCGGCACTTCGCTGGAGTCGGCGAACTGAAGGTCGGCGGTGCGGCGCAGATCGTAGCCCCCCAACCGGAAGACCTCCTGGACGAAGCCCGAGCAATCGACTCCGTTGGGACTGACCCCGCCCCAGCGATAGGGGGTGCCGACAAGACGCCGGGCCAGATCGACCAACTCGGGTGGGGTGAGTGGGCGCCCCGCCGGAGCCAGCAACGACTCGACCGGGGCCCACGCTCTGCGACCGTCGGGAAGGGTCACCTCGAGCCAACCACCCGAGGGGAGAGCTGGCAAACCATGGCGGGGAATGAGCAGCTTCTCTCCGACCAGGAGCCGGTCGTTCTCCCGAGAGTTGGCCTGTCGCAGACTCTCCAGACGAACCCCGTATAGCTTGCTGATGGACCAGAGGGTCTGGCCTGGCTCGACCTGGTGCCGAGGCCAACTGTCGGCGCGGGGAATCTGCAGGACCAGACCTGGTTCGAGAGCCTTCAGATCAGCGGTGGGATTGGCTCGGGCCAGGCTGTCCACAGTCAGCCCATAGTAACGAGCCAGCCCTTCTAACGATTCGCCGTCCTGAATCTCGTGGGAAACGGAATCGTCAGCCAGGGCGTATCCCTGGAGCGTGAGCCACAGCAGAGTGATCGCCAGGAGACGGAGCATTGAGGAAAATTACTCCTCGAGGTCAAGAAATCCCTTCAAGTCTGTAGAGTCAGCTGATCGCATCGAGCCGCCATCACGAAGTCGTTCCGGTGCAGGTTCTTGATCTTGTGGGTCCACCAGCGCACGGTTACGCGCCCCCACTCGGTCAGCAGGGCTGGGTGGTGGTTGTGCTCTTCTGCCAGGGCTCCGACCCGATTGGTGAAGTCGAGAGCCTCGACGAAGTTCTTGAACTTGAATACTCGCTCCAACTTGGGCACCGCGTCGGAGTCCACCACGCTCCACTGCGGTATCTCCTTCATCCAGCGCTCGCGTTCCTCGGCCAGGACGGGCGGGGCCCCGGCATCGCACGCCTCGCAGCGCCCTTCACTCAGTCTGGTCATCTTTCTCCTCCTTGATCAACTGTCGCATGGCTGCAGCCAGGTGCAGCACCAGATAACGGTCCTGAGGCGAACCGATCCCTTCCAGTTTCAGGAGCCCCTGGTCGCGGGTCAAGATACCCAGGTAGCCGTTTCGGGTGGCTTCTACGATCAGGACGTCGTTGAGAGGAACGTCCACCAGCAGCGGCTGGCCTTCAGGTTGTATCCTCAATCCTTCCGGCCCCAGAGTGACGATCAACCCGCGTTGACCGCCGGGCAGCGGCCGGGCCATGACCAGCTTGTAGCGATACTCCTCGTCCAACCTCTCGGCTTCGGGCAGAGGGTAGCGTCCCCGAATCAGCTTGGGATCGAGCTCCTCAAACTGGAGGAAGTAGTTGGGCCTGTTTGGGGGCTGGCCGTCCTTGAAGAGCTTGGTTTCTCCGCTGCGTACGAAGAACTTGAGCACCGCCGACATCTCGCGGGCTCGCTGGTAGACCACAAAGGGGTCAGGGTGGTTAAAGAACGGAATGCGACGCCCGGAAGCGAACTCAAGATCGATCTGGTTGGCGGGATAATCCACCGCCAGGCCGCGGAACGCTCCATGTCGGTAAGCCCGGCCGGGGATCAAACCAGAAGTGTAGAGCTGCAAGCGTTCCTGGGTGACCCGCAGGCGATCGGGCAAGAGAACGAGCATGAGCCCGGTCACCGTGACCAGGGCGAAGAACAGCAGTAGCAAGATCCGCACCGGGTCATTGGGATCCAGCTCTTGCGACCGTGCCATTCCGACCAGCATGATCCCGCCCAGCAAGAGCAGGGCGGCCCCGACTGCCAGCAACCGGCGATTGCCGCTGAACCAGGCCACGGTGCCGCTCAACGGATTGCCTGAAGGGCCTCCAGCGCCTCCAGCACCTGCTGGTCGTGGCCGTCCACCGAGACGCGCTTCCATACTTTGCGCACCATACCGTCGGGGCCGATCAGGAAGGTGGAGCGCTGGATTCCCATAGATTTCTTGCCGTACATGTTTTTCTCGCGCCACGCGCCGTATCGTTCGGCGAGCTGGTGGTCGCTGTCGACAAGCAGGGGAAAGTTCAGCCCATACTTGTCTCGGAACTTGCCGTGGCTCTTATCATCGTCCGGGCTGATCCCCAGCACAACCGCTCCCAGGCGGGAAAGATCCGCCTGGCGATCGCGGAAATTGCAGGCCTCCTTTGTGCAGCCTGGAGTGTCGTCGGCGGGGTAGAAGTAAAGCACCACCGGTTGGCCTCGCAGCGCTCTTAGGGAAACCTTCTGGCCCGTGTCGGAAGCCAGCGTGAAATCAGGCGCGGCTGCGCCTTCCTCGATCCAGTCCACGGTCAGACCTCCTTATTGCCCAGGCAGGCTCCGCTGGGAACCTTGCACTTCTTCTTGCCCAGAACGCGCTCGTCGGTGTTGGCGTGAACGACCACGTTGCGTCCGAGCACGGCGTTAGCGGGAATGCGGCTATCTTTGCCAATCAGGGTCAGACCAGTATTGAGCATCTCGGGCATCTCCTGGTTGGCGGTGTTCTCCTCGCCCGTTCCCACCAGTGCCTGGGAGCCCACAAGCACTCTCTTGTCCAGAATGGCCCGGTCCACCACCGCGCCCGCCTCGATGACGGCGTCATTGAAGATGATGCTGTCACGAACCACCGCTCCCTCGGCCACGTAGACGCCGGGAGAGAGCACGCTGCGCTCCACTACGCCCTCAACCCGGCAGCCGTTGGAGAGAAGCGTGCCGTCCACCTGGGCTCGGGGCCCGAGTTTGACGGGAGCGCGGTCCTCGCTACGGGTGTGCACCACCCACTCGGCGTCGTAGAGGTCCAGGGCCGGATTCTCGCCCAGCAGGCTCATGTTGGCTTCCCAGTAAGCCTGGGCGGTGCCCACGTCGGCCCAGTAGCCAGTGTAATGGTGGGCGGCCACGTGCAGCTTGTGCTTGGTAAGAGACGGCAACACGTCACGGCCAAAGTCGATGAAGTCGTTCTTCTCCAAAAGCTCGATGAGAAGGCTCTTGGTGAAGACATAGATCCCCATGCTGGCCATTGTCTCGCTGGTACGGCGGGGCTTCTCCTCGAAGCGCACGATGCGGTCGCCCTCCAGGGTGACGATGCCAAAACGGTGGGTCTCATGCCGGCTTACCCGGCGCACCGCCACCGTCACGTCGGCCTTCTCGTTCAAGTGCTGGCGCAGCAGGGGGCGATAGTCCATGAGGTAGATGTGGTCGCCCGCCAGCACCAGCACCAGCTCCTCGTCCTGAGTCTTGAGAAAGTCGAGATTGCGGCGCACCGCGTCGGCGGTGCCCTTTTGCCAGTCCCCGTAGGGACCGCCCTGATAAGGCTGCAAGAGGTGCACGCCACCCGAGCCCAGGTCGAGATCCCAGGGCTTGCCGGTGCCCACGTGGTCGTTGAGGCTGCGCGGTCGATACTGGGTCAGCACAGCCACATTGTAGATGTCGGAGTTGACGCAGTTGGAGAGCACGAAGTCGATGACCCGGAACTTGCCCCCGAAGGGGATGGCCGGCTCGGCCCGGACCTCGGTCAATACGCTGAGGCTGCGGCTCGAGCCGCCCGCCAGGATCATGGCTACCGCGTTGGGCATATCGTCCTCACACCGTCTTGCCGTCGGCCACCCGGCCGTTAGCGGGGAAATGCTGCTCGCCTCGCGAGCTATTGATTAGAACATTGCGTCCGATGACGGCCCGCTCGGGAATGGAGGCGCTCTTGCCCACCACCGTGATGCCCGCAAACAGCTTGTCGGGCATCTGGGCATTGGCCACGCTCTCATTGCCGGTGCCAACCACGGCCCCGGCTCCCACGTAGACGTCCTTGTCCACCACCACTTTGTCCAGGCGCGCCCCCGGCCCTATCCAGGTGTCGTTCATCACCACGCTGTCCTTGATGACCGCTCCCGGACTGACGTAGACGCCCGGACTGAGGACACTGTTCTCGACCAGTCCGCGGATCACGCAGCCGTTGGAGACCAGGCTGCTGAGCACTTTGCCCTGGGGGCCAATCTTGACGGCGGGTCGCTCTTCTGACTTGGTCAGGATGGGCCATTTATCGGCGTACAGGTCCAGCGTCGGATTGGGCCTGGTCAACTCCAGGTTGGTGGCCCAGTAGCTGTCGATGGTGCCCACGTCCACCCAGTAGCCCCCGCTGTAGCGGAAGCTGTAGACCCGGTTGCCGGCCGCGATCATGCCGGGAATGATGTGTTTGCCAAAATCAAGGTCCGGATGCTTGGGGTGTGCCTCCAACAGGCGCTCCTTCAAGATCTCGGCCGAGAAGACGTAGATTCCCATCGAAGCCAGGTTGCCTTTGTCTTTATCCTTGGGCTTCTCGAAGAACTCCACGATGCGGTCGTCTTTGTCGGTGCTCATGATACCGAAGCGGTCGGTCTCCTCCAACGGCACCTGCATCACGGCCACGGTGAGGTCGGCATCCTTGTCAATGTGCTGCGCGATCATGGGGCGATAGTCCATCTTGTAGATGTGGTCGCCCGACAAGATGACCACCAGGTCGGCGCCCTGGGTTTCGAGGAAGTTGAGGTTCTGGAGCACGGCGTCGGCCGTGCCCCCATACCAGCGCTGGCCCTTCTTCTCCTGATAGGGCGGCAGCAAGCGCACTCCCCCGCGGGCCCGGTCGAGGTCCCAGGGCTTGCCGATGCCAATGTGGTCGTTGAGGCTGTGGGGGCGATATTGCGTCAGCACCCCCACGGTGTGGATGCGGCTGTTCACGCAGTTGGACAGGGTGAAGTCGATGATGCGGAACTTGCCGGCGAATGGGACGGCCGGTTTGGCGCGCTCTTCCGAGAGCGTCGTGAGGCGGGTGCCCGCCCCGCCGGCCAGGAGCATGGCGACGACTTTCATCATCAGCGGCGCTTCGCGACCTTGCCCGGGGGTATCCTCCGCTGGCTCAAGACGAGAAAGGCCAGGCCGGCCAGACCCAGGTCCGCCAGGGGATGGGCCCAGGTGATGGGCAGCGCCACGGGCAGGCAGCCGCAATCGATCTGCAGGCCTCGCACCAGCGTCAGCGCCGTCACCATCGCGAAGGCAAGCGACAGAGCGCCGGCCAGCAGGGCCCCACTGCGCGCCAGGAAACCGGAGGCCAGGCAGACTCCGATCAGGACTTCGAGCCGGGGGATGACCAGGGCCACCAGGGTCACCAGGGACGAGGGAACCAGCTGATAGGCGGCCACCTGGGCGGCAAAGAGCTCGGGGCCGGCCGCCTTGGGCAGCCCAACGGCCAGAAAGAAAAGCCCGAGCAGCACGCGCAGAATGGTCACGGCAGGGTAGGCCCTCCGACTTCGAGCCAGGCCGGCCAGCCGTCCGCAAGGACCGCCGTGGGGCCTGCTCTTCCTCGGCTCAGAGTTTCGGCAAGACGTGCGGCTGCGCCACATTCCGGCCCGTCGCAGTAAACCACCAGGAGCTGTCCGTAGGGGAGCAGGGCCGTCGCCTTCGGGCTCGCCTCCGGGCTCACATTCACAGCTCCTGGAATGTGCCCGGCGGCATAGCGCTCGCTCTCGCGGGCGTCCACGAACACGGCCTCACCGCGGGCGAAGAGCTCCAGGGCGGTGGCGACCTCCACTTCCTTGACCCGAACCGGGGCCCGGTAGGGGGTCAGGAGCGGCACCTGGGGTCCGAGCAACTGCACCTGGGCCAGCGACAGGCTGGTGGCCAGTATCACCAGGGCCAGCGCGCCCAGCAACACGTCCCTCACGGCACCACCTGACCTGAGTAACGGAGAAAGATCACGGGGTTGGTGGCTCCTCCGCTGAGCGAGATCACTCCGGTCATCGGGCCGGGGCGGGTGCCCCGGGCGGTCACCGTCAGCTGATAGCCGCCGGGCACTGGAACCGGTGGACTGATCTCCAGGAAAGGGTCGGGGGGAGTGCTGACACGGTAGGTCCAGCGGGCTTCACTTCGGGTGGGGTAGAGGAGCACCTGGCGTGAAGTCTGAGCGCCCATCTTGATCGTGCCGAAATTGAGGGCCGAGGGGTCAGCCAGATAGTCAGGCTGGATCGAGCCCCGCAGAGAGAGGATGAGAGTTCCCTGGGGCCGGGTGTGGACACGGACGGTCTTGTGGAAGGGGCCGATCAGCTTACCGCTGGTGAAATGAACCTCGACAGCGCTTGATTGCCCGGGAGCCAGATGCTTCTCGGCTACCACGGCGGCGGTGCAGCCGCACGAGCTCTGGACCCCCTCGATGCTCAACGGCTGACCGGAAGAGTTGGTGACGGTATACCGGTGGCTGACCTGGCTGCCCTGGGACAACCTTCCAAAGTCGTGGTCGGAGTCGACCGAGGTGAGCGGTCCTGGGGACCCGTTCAGATGAACCGGGCGCGGCTGCCAGTAATTGCGAGCCGGCGGTGGCTGGACAGCCGCCCAGGCCAGGCTGGCGCTAACGTGCAGGCTGCCCAGCACGATGACGGCCCAGAGTGCTCGGCGCAGGCGCTCGGAGATCGGTTCCATGATTCGGAATGGTTCTCAGAGGACCGGGGGCTTCCTGGCGATTTTGTAACCAGAAGTTGGCAATTGTAACCTCAACTTTAGAGCATGATGGCGGCGCACAAAAAGAGAGACATTCGATGAAGAGAGGGTTTCGTCATGGTTATCACCGCCACTTCCAACACCAGCTCCTTTGCTCCCAGCCGGGCTCTCAATGCCCCGACCGCCTCGGTAGGCGGATTCGTGGACGGCTACCAGGCCGGATCGCTGGTCGAGCCCCCGCCGCCGGGCTATGACCCTACCAGCCCGGAGGCGATGAAGGTCAACACCGTGGCCGCGGCCGGAATGATCGCCGGATTGGCAGGCGTAGTGGCCGGGGTGGCCGGTGGGATGGCCGGAGGAGTTGCCGGAGCCGTCGCGGGCGGAGCCGCCGGTTTCGCCCTGGGACGCTTTGCCGGACTGGCCTATGACATCGGCAATCTGGGTGGGACTGACGTGACCAACAAGGCCAGCGCGGCGGGAGCTATCGTGGGCGCCGCCGCGGGAGCCTTCGCCGGGGTCAGCACCGGCTCGCCCCTGGCCGCTGTCATCCTGGGCCTGGCCGGCGGCATCGGGGGAGCCTGGGGCGCGGCTATGGTCGTCGATCCGTAAGTGCACCTCTGCCGCTGGATTCGTGCGGCGGCGGGGTTGGCCTTCGTCTGCGAATCCAGGGCCGTAGCTATTTCTTCTTTTTGGCCGAGCCCAGCATGGCTTGAACTCCCGCCGGGATGTGCTTTCTCAGCTCGGGGAATTCGTTGAGCAACGTCGCCAGGGCGGCCAGGTCGATCTTGCCCGGTCCCTCGGGCAAGACGTCGATCACCGACGAGGGAAGGCGCTTGCGAAAGCCCGGGAAATTGGTGATCACATACTTGAGGGCCACTCCCACCCGAGGCTGATCGTGCAGCATCTGGAGCAGCCGGGAGGTCAGGGCCTCGCCCATCACCGCCTGGGCCTCGTCGGCCCCTTTGGCGGCCACCACCGCGCCCACCAGGTGGGGAGGGAGAACCCGGGCCACCTGGGGGTTCTGAGCCAGCTTCTGACGTAAGAGCTCGCGCAACTCGGGCGTGAGCTGGCCTTTGAGAGCCTCGGGAGTGGAGAGCGCTCGAACCAGCTCATCGGGCAAGAGGTTGGCGAAGAAGGGCGAGCTCTGCACGATCTTGGCCAGATACTGGACCACCTCGGGTGAGAGCCCCGGTCCCTCATGGGCCGGCTGGGCAGCCATGGCGCTCTGGACGATCGGGCGGGGAGGCTGGACCTGCCTGGTCGGGGGCTTGACGGGCGGGGACGCCTGGAGAGGCTCGAAGCGAGGGCGCTCGACTTCAGGCGGCGGCGCAAGAGTGACGATGGGCTCGAATTGCAGACCTTCCGGTTGATCCTCCAGCGGCTCCAGGGCCAGGCCCTCGGGGGCGGCCGGGGGGGTGGACGCCACCGTTTCGTGGGCCAGGTGGCGCGGGCCCGAGCTCAGGGTCAGGCCCTGAGGAGCGGCAGTCAGGCCCAGAGCCTGCGAACCGGCGCCCAGTTTCAGGCCCTGCCCCGCGGCACCACTGGTGAGTCCGAGCACCCCGGCACGGCTGGTGAGGCCCTGGACTGCGGCCCCGCTGGTCAGTCCCTGCACCCCGGAGGGGCTGGTCAGGCCGCGCGAGCCAGAGCCCAGGGTCAGTCCCTGGGCCCCTGACGCCAGGCTAAGACCCTGGACCGAGCCCGGTGCCAGGCCCTGCACTCCAGTCGGGGTAGAGGTTCGGGCCATGGCTGGAGCGGTCAGCGAGCTGCGCTTCGTGCTCTGCTGGCGGGGTTGCACCCGCGGAAACACGGTGAGAGCAAATTCTTCGCGATGGTGGCTGGAGCCCGAGGAATCCCCCACCTCCACTCGCAAGTACCATTCATAATCGAGCCGGCGGCCCTGAAAGCTCGTAGGTGCTCGATCCGGCAGGGCAAAGTTGATTGACCCGCTCTGGCTCTCGTCCAGGATGACCGCCACCGGACCCCCCAGATCCTGGCGTTCGGTCTTGCCTCCTCCACGAACCAGCACTCCATACCACAGATGCGCTTCGGAAACCGCCTTGCGGGCGGCCACCCGCAGGGTGCCAGTGACCCGATCTCCCAGCATCAGGCCGGGGACCTGATCGTAGACCGGGATGTCCAGCTCGACCCCGCAGCTGATCTGCGATCCCACCGGAAAGATACCAAAGAGCAGGTCGCTCTTGAACGTACGCGCCAGCGTGCGCTGCTCGTGCCCGCCGGGAGGAAGGCCTCCCGAACGAGCCCGGCAGCACTGGACGGTGAGGCCACGCCGGGCCGCTCCCACGGCCAGGTCAAACCCGCTCAGAACCTCGGCTCGCAACTCGTAGGTCAGGGAATGCTGGGCCGAGCCCACCGAGGGGGGCGTCTGGGTTGGAATGTCGATCTGGCAACTGTAGCTCAGCGTCTGGCCGCGCTGCAGGCTGACGTCGTTCTGGTCCACCACCAGCTCGACCACCGGGTAGTCCTCGACCCTGGGACCGTGACGCCCCGGCACGGTCTCCATCACAATAAGTCGCAGCAGCACCTTCTCGAACTCGACCGCGTCCCGGGCCGAGCCGGTGATGCGAACCTCCAGGCTCTGGCCCGGCTCGGCGTACTTGCTCGAGTCGATGCGCAGTCGCAGCTGCTCAGAGACGATGGCGGTTGAAGGCACGGGAGGATCTTCCCCAAACCTCACCGCTCAACCTGCGGGCCAGTCAATCCGCTCCGCCCCCAGAAAGGCCCCCAGTCTCTCCACGGCCTGCTCCAGGGCCCGTCGCCGCGGAACGGTAGGCTTGACCTCGGCCTCCCACCAGAGGCCCTGAATTTCCAGGGTTCTGCGAGCCCGGTGCAGCTTGGGGTCGAGCCGGGCCACGAAGCGGTCTCGCTCGAGCACCGGCAGCACATAGTATCCGTAGACTCGTTTGGGGGCGGGCACGAAGGCCTCGAAGCGGTAGTCGAAGCCGAACAGCCGCTGAGCCCGCTTGCGGTCGCGCAGGACCGGGTCGAAGGGGGAGAGGAGGCGCATGCCCGAGGGCGGCTCGCCCGGCTCGCGCAGCCTTTCGGGGAGGTCTTCCAGGGCGTAGTACTCGCGTCCCTGCATCCTCACCTTGCGAGCGTGCCGAAGGCACCAGCTTCGGGCTCGAGGCAGGTCAAGGCAAGCCCAGTAGCCGGCAATTTCGGCAGGAGTGGCCAGGCCAAGTCGCTCCAGCGCGGACCGGCAGGCCCAGTCGAGGTGCTCCTCGGGGCTCGAAGGGCTGGTGGGAGGCAGCACCCGATGGCTGAGATCGTAGACCTTCTGGAAGTTCTCGCGGGCCCGGATAGCCAGCTGGCCGGTGCGCCAGAGGTACTCCAAGTAGGCTTTGGGCGCTTTCCAGCTCCACCAGCCGCCGGGCTCGGAGCCGCCCTCGAAGTCACGCGAGCGCAGTGGCCCCTCTCGCTCGATGCGCCCGAGGATAGCCTGACTGCCTGCCTGCCAGTCCGGGCCCAGGCGCTCCTCCCACCAGCGGTGCGTGCGCACCCGCTCGAGGTAGCGCTGGTAGCGGTGGTGCCAGTGGGGCAGGTGCCTGGTGGGGATGAGCGAGGCGTCGTGCGTCCAATGCTCGAACAGCCGGCGCTCAGTCAGCAGGTTGTCGAGCCAGGAGCGCTGGTAGCCGTGCAGGCGCGACCACAGGGTCAGGTGATGAGCCCGCTCGACCACGTTGATCGAGTCTACCTGCACGAAACCAAGCTGGTCGATCAGTCGCTCGAGCTCGGCCTGGCTGGCCCGCCGCCGAGGCGGGGAGAGCAGGCCCTGTCCGTGCATCAGAAGGCGCCGGGCGTCCTGAACGGTCAGATCGAGCATGGTCGACGGCAGGCTTCGCCCTGCCCGACCAGAAATGCCTGCCCGTGCACCGTCTGACAGCGCTCGAGCTGGTCGGGCTGCTGGCCTGTGGGGAGCTCTCCCCGGGCGAGCTGCGCGACCATTACCTCTCGCGCATCCAGCGCTACAACCCTCAGCTTTCCTGCTACCTGCACGTCGCTTCCGAGGCGCTGGACGGTCCGTACCCTGGACCTCTGCACGGGCTTGGAGTGGCCTTCAAAGACCTCACACCGGTGGCCGGAATGCCATGCAGCAGCGGCTCACTTCTGCACCGGAACGAGCTGGCCGACAAGGATGCGGTGGTGGTGGAGCGGGTGCGCAGGGCCGGGGGGCTGGTGCTGGGAAAGACCAACACGCCCGAGTTTGGGTTCAAGGCAATGACCGACAATCAGCTGGCCCCGCCCTGTCGCAACCCCTGGAACCTGGCTCGCACCAGCGGCGGCTCGAGCGGAGGGGCAGCCTGCGCCGTCGCGGCCGGTCTGGCTCCTCTGGCTGAAGGGACCGACGGCGCCGGCTCCATTCGGATTCCCGCCAGCTACTGCGGGGTGGTGGGACACAAGCCCACTCGCGGGTTGGTGCCCCGCTACCCGGTGCCGGATGCCTTCTATACCCTCAGCCACATCGGCCCCATCGCCCGCAACGTAACCGACTGCGCCTTCTTTCTTGGCATCCTGGCCGGCTACGACGAGCGCGACCCGCTCTCTTTGACTCAGTCGCCGGTCGACTATCTCCAGGACCTGGACCGCCCGGTGAGTCTCCGCGTAGGATGGAGCCCTGATCTTGGTTACGCAAGCGTTTCCAGCCAGGTGCTCGATCGGCTCGAGCCAGCCGTGCGCGCCCTGGGAGATGTTATCCGCCTGCAGCTCGACTGGCCTGACCCCGAGCCCCTCGAGCTCGACCTCTGGGCGCTGACCTATGCCGGACGATTGTCCCCCGACGACCGGCTCGATCCCGAGCTCCGCCAGATTGTGCAGCGCGGCCTGGAGATTCCGGCCCGCCGGGCCGCCCAGGTCAGTCAGGAGCGGACTGCCTTCTATCATCGGGTGCGGCGAGTCTTCGAGCAGGTGGACATCCTGCTGACGCCAACCATGCCTACGGGAGCCTTCGCCATCGAGTTGCAGCGGCCGACTGGCAGCCGCACACTTTTCGGTTGGACGCCCTTCACCTATCCATTCAATTTGACAGGAAACCCCGCTCTGACCGTTCCGGTGGCCCTGGATGGGGATGGAATGCCGCTTTCGCTGCAAATCGTGGGTCGACTTGGGGCAGATCGGCATGTTCTCAGGCTTGGTCGCGTCCTCGAGCAGCAATTAAGTTTTTCTAATATGTTACCGCTGTCAACATTCCCGTAACCTCTAGGCCAGAGTTGTGACAGGTTTGTCTATCCTGTTTACCTGGTGTTCATAATTTTTACATCTTGTTTAGAGGGCTGGGCTCGGAACCGGTCGCCTTCCTGAGTAGTCTTGAAGCAAGAGACTTCTCCCCGAGGAGCGCAACGAATGGAAACGAGCCACCACCGTGAAGCCCACCGCAACAGCTACCGTCATCGCCTCGAAGGTTGCGTTTATCTGCGAGCCGGTCACGGCGTCTTTCGCCGCTGCCAGCTTGTGGATCTGAGCGAGACAGGGATCGGTATCTCGAGCCCGTCCGCTTTCGAAGAGCCGCCCACCCAGATCACCTTTCGGGTTCAGGGCTCTCCTCCGCTGATCTTCCAGGTGCGCCCCGTCTGGCAGACCCGCGAGGCCGGACAGCATCGTCTGGGGCTCGAGCTGGTGCCAACTGCCGGCAGCAGCGATGATCGCACCCTGAAACGCTGCCTGGATACCCTTCCGCTGGAGTTCAACTCCACCCGTCGCGGCCGGCGTCGCCTGTGGTTCCGTCGTCGCCTCAAGGCCAGCTGATCGGACAGGACCTGCTGGTCGGGCGTCAAAACCTTTCGTGATGCGGCTCATCCTGCTTGTTGTAGGCTGCTGGCTGGTCGGCTGCCAGGGTCCGCCTGCTCCCATGGAGCTTCATCGGGCTGCCGCTTCTGGCCAGACCGAAATCATGCAGTCTTGCTTAAGGCGAGGCGCGAGCCTGGAGGAGCGCGATAGCAAGGGGATGACCCCGCTCTTCTGGGCCATTCAAAAAAACCAGCTTGAAGCCGTGAAGCTCTTGCTCGCCGAAGGGGCCGACCCCAATGCTCAGAGCGAGAGCGGCTCGACTCCTTTGCTCTACTCGGTGCAACTTGAGGACGTGGCCATCGTGAAGGAGCTTCTGAAAGCGGGAGCCCGGGTCGATCTGGCCGACATGGGCCAGTTGACTCCGCTCGCGGTCGCCTCTCTGCGCGGGCAATCCGAGCACGTGCGAGCCCTGCTGCAGGCTGGAGCCCCGGTGGACGCGCGCGACTACAAACAGATGACTCCCCTGGCTCATGCGACCCGGGGTGGCCATCTGCCGGTCGTCAAGATGCTGCTCGATGCGCGAGCCGATGCCAACGCCCAGGACGAACAGGGTAAGTCGCCTCTGATGGACGCTTGCCTGCAGGCCCGCGAGGATGTCACACAAACCCTGTTGGACGCAGGTGCTCGGGTCGAGCTGAAAGACAGAGAGGGGGCCGTCGCGCTTCAGTTCGCTTGCAGCACCGGGTCGACTTCGCTGGTCGAGGCCCTGCTCGAGGCAGGGGCAAACCCATCTCACCGAGACGAAGCCGGTCGAACGCCTTTGATGGCAGCGGTTCAAGCCGGAAACCCCGAGTTGGTGGCCCTCCTGATCAAAAGGGGGGCCAGGGTCGGGGTCAAGGACCTGGCCGGCAACACCGCTCTGGCCCTGGCCCGTTCGGGGAGTAATCCCCGCATTGTCGATCTGCTGGAGCAGGCCTCTCGATAAAATAAACTTGCTGAGAACTTATCGCACTGTGAGGGCGTATCGACCACAGCAGACTGTGACTGTGCGATGAACTTAGAAGCTGGAAGCAAGCTGATAGATGGGCATGAAGGCTGCCAGCAGCACGAATGCTACCATTGAGCCGATGACGCACAGCACCACCGGCTCGACGAGACGCGAGATGGCGTCCAGGCCGCGCACCATCTCCTCATCGTAGTAGTTCGAAAGGCGCTCGAGCATTTTGGGAAGGGTGCCTGTCTCCTCGCCCACATAGATCATCTCCAGGGCCATGGGAGGAAACAGCCTCCCCTTGTCGGCCAACCTCAGGCCGGCGGTCAGCCTTTTGCCCTTGCGGATGGCGTCGAGCTGGGCCACGGCTGTGTTCTGCAAAATCACGCGATTGAGGCTCTTGCCCATCAATGCCAGCGAGGTATCGGCTGTCACTCCCGAGTCGATCAGAGTGCCAAAAGAGCGGAAATACTGGGCCAGCATGCGGCGCCGGATTTGCAGACCATACCAGGGGACGCGCAGCATGATTTTTTCCAGCGTCAGGCGCCCACGGCGGGTGCGGCTCCAGTGGAAAAAGAGCCAGCTCAGCGAGAGCACCGGGCCGATGAGCGTGCAGACAACAACGGTGCCGTAGGTCTCCAGGAAGCCGGTGATGTCCATGAGCTTCTGGGTGGCCCAGGGCAGCTCGACCTGAAGGTCCACGAACAGGCCCACGAACTTGGGGATCATATAGGTGAAGATGAACCCCACCAGCACTCCGCAAGCGCTCAAGAGCACCACGGGGTAAATCAGCGCCTGCTTGAGCCGCAGTCCATACTCGAACTCCTTCTCGAGATGGCCCGCGCAGTTATCCAGCGTCTCGGCCAGACGGCCGGTGTGCTCGCCGATGCGCACCGAGCCCACAACAAAGTAACTGAAGAACTCAGGACTACGCATCATGGCCTGAGAGAGCGAGTAGCCAGAGTTGACGTCAACCTGCAGGCGCTCGACGGCCTTGCGGAACATGGGGCCACCGTGCTGCGGCATGAGCGAGTTGAGCACGCGCCGAATGGTGACTCCGGCTGCAATCATGGTGGCCATCTGGCGAACAAACAATACCAGCAGAGAAGGCTTCACGGGCTGGATGAGATACCAGATCCAGTGCTTGGGCTTGACCAGGTCCACCCGAATCACCGTGTATCCCCGCTCCTGAAGACGCCTGGCGGCGCGCTCGACCGTGGCTGCGTGCACCTCGCCGGACACCCTGTTGCCTTCGCGGTCCTTGACGATGTAAAGAAACTCGGGCATCAGTATTTCTCCACCAGGACCCTGCGCAGGATCTGGAACTCGGGCTCGCCATCGCTCTTTGGTTTGCCGTTATAGTAGACATCGACGTACTGAGGCCCGACCAGAAAGACGAGTTTCTCCCCTGGCTCGAGCCAGGCCAGGTGCTGCTCCACCCGGTTATTGCGCCGCACCATGATCTCGCTCTTCTGCCCGGGCTGGGGGGTGGTGGCCAGCAGGAGAGAGCCCAGGGTATCCCAGTCGGTGACCCGGTTCTTGATGCGCGCCAGCGTGTACACGATCTGATCTTCTCGAACGACGTAGATGCGGGCGTTCTGCAGCTCGGTCTCGACCTTGTCGAGAGTGATGGCTACCCGTCGGTAGGTGGCCGACTTTTTGTCTCGATGGCGGGTCACCCCGCTGGCATACACGTAGAAGCCCAGGATCAACGACATGATCAGCAAGAACAGGAACGAGACCACCATCAGCTCGATCAGGGTCGTGCCTTGCCGTCTTGGCATTCTCACCAGCCCGCAAAGTGTCGCTGTGCGCGGCACGAGTCCAGCAGGATGGATTGGGTTCCATTGCGGTCCTTCCACTCTTCCAGGGCCTGAAAATACTCCACTCCATCGGGCACGGCAAAGGGCGGGGGCGTGGGTGGCACTTTGGTGATCTCCACGCCCTGGAGGTAGTCGAAGGGGCGGTAGACGACCTTGGGAGGCACCGGGAACTCGCCGAAGAGGGCCCGGCCGATTTTCTTGCTGGCCAGGCCGTGGCGGAACTCTCGTTGCTCGAGCTTGAGCCCGCTGTGGATCAGCCGGATGTGCAGGCTCACGTAGCCAAACAGGGCGATGGATAGAAACAGCAGCGCGATCATGCACTCGGCCAGGGTGAAGCCACGTTTCCTGATCACCGGTTGATCAGAATCGGCACGTAGTGTGAGCGCCGCTCTTCCTTGCCGGAGTAGACGGCCAGAGCCAGCTGGCTGGCCTCCAGGGTATTGTTTGTGCCCACGTTCAGGCCCATGCGCTCGTTGTGGGCGGCCAGGCTCTGGTGGCCCTGCAGGCCCATGGGCCAGACCTGCCAGCCGGTCTCGGTGTTGTAGCGCACGAGCACGCTCAGAAAGTTGGTGGAAGCGACCGGTTTGTCTTCTCCCAGCAGCTCATCCAGGGTGAGACCGGTGGGCTCGGCCAGGGTCTTCTTGAGGCGAGCGAAGGTGTAGAAGTCTTTCTGGAAGGAAGTAGAGTTGTTGACTCCGGGCAAGAGGTCGAGCTCCATCGAGAGGCCCTGCTCGCAGACGACGTTCCGCAAGTTGCCCTGCTCGAGAATCTCCCCTTTGACTTCGCCCCGTTGGTAGGTCAGATCCGGGTTGAGGCCGGTCAGAACAGTGCGAGACCCGGCCTGGTCGGAGAACATTCCGCCGTTCTCATACAGCCGGATCCGGTCACCGAAGACGGCGATTCCCTGAGAGATGCCCTGGCTGCGAGTGGAGGCACTCCAGTCCGATCTCGAGCCCACCAGCAGCTGGCTGGGGTTGTCGGACTGGAATGCGTAGACCTTCGCCTGAGCCACCGCCAGGGTTGCCTTGTTGGGACGGGGGCCCTGGCTGATCACCGGCTCGCTGAGGGGGTCGTTGACCTTCATCAGATCCACCACCTGGATCCACTTGCTCTGATCGAAGGCCAGCACACAGGGCTCGCGGTAGAGTTCGGCATCGCGGCGCTCGGGGTTGTTGACGATCTCGCCGGCCACCACCTGCACCCGGTTCTGGAATCGAATGCCGCGATAAAGATAGTGGGTCGCGTGGCAGTAGATGACGCCTTCCTCGGCTGCGATCGCGGGGCCATCCAGGCCCCACCACTCCGTGATTGGTCCCTGGAACAGCGAATCCGTGTAAGTCACCGTGTTGGGTCCCGCCGTCACGGTCACCCAGTTGGGCGTTCCATCCGGCTTGCCGTCGATGGTGGCAGGCAGGTCCACCCCGTCTTGCAGGGTGGTGGGATCGGCGATGTCGTTCCACTTGACGGCCTGGCCGTCGAAGGTCATGTAGAGCAGGTGCTCGTGCTCGGTGGTGGTGAGGGGCTGGCCCTGGCCGATCACGGGGATCATCGTGCCGGACGGGCCG
This sequence comes from uncultured Burkholderiales bacterium, assembly GCA_964471395.1. Taxonomy (GTDB): domain Bacteria; phylum Vulcanimicrobiota; class Xenobia; order Xenobiales; family QWHO01; genus QWHO01. The sequence goes on from CAYYHB010000038.1 coordinate 22,295, forward strand.
GGAGTAAGCGTGAAGTCATAAACCGTGGGGGGCTGCTGGGCAGAGCCCTTTGGGGCCATCACGAAGAGCGGCCCTCCTCGCGCCGCCAGCCAGCTGTCCATCCGAGGAAGGGCCCCCAGACTGGCCCACTTGAACGAAGGGCCCAGGGCATAGAGGATGCCGCCGGCATCCCTGGCAAAGAGGAAGGGCAGCCCGCTGACGCCTTCCAGACCCAGCGAAAGCTCTTCCAGGATGAAGCTGCGATCTGCGCCCAGAAACCCGGACGAGCCCGTGGCCTTCAACTCTTTGAGCAGCTTGTCCCCGGTGCCCCCGTATCGCCCGTCGTAGCTTTCCAGGCTGACGCGCACTCTGGCGCCTGAGGCCAGATCCTCAGAGTAGTTGGCCACCTCGGTGGCCGCCTCGGCCGACTCGCGCAGCTTGACCAGGCAGACCTCCGAGCCCGCTCGAGCGGCCAGCTGAGCCCGCAAGCGATGGTCCACAGTGAGAGAAAGCATGATGTCCTGGCGGTTGGCCGTGACCAGAGCCACCGACAGGAAGAAGAGGAACACCGAGATGAAGATGGCCATCAGCAAGACGTTGCCCCGACGTTTCATCGCAGTGGCTCCGAAACGACCAGCATCTCCTCGGCCGTTCCGCTGGGGTTCAGGCGCAGCTCGATGCCCTTACCCACCAGATGGCGCCGGCCAGCCGGGCCGTAGCCGTAGACGGCTGACTCGAAGGCGGGATCGGAGGTGGCTCGGGCTGGCTCCATGCCCACTCCAACTCCCCGCGACGTGGCGTAAAACCGGTCTGTGGTCGCGATGGCCACGACCCGGTCGTCAAGCAGGGTGAATTCGAGGGGATAGGGGTCCACCTGAACTTTCCGAAATCCGCCTGGGAACGAGGGTACTTTGCCGACCCCGAAGGCCCGCTCGAGATCGTCTCGGGTCATACCCACGTTGTACATGCCCATGGATTCGCCGGGTACCGCTCGGGCATTGGCCCGCGAGGGTGGCGACCAGGCCTCGGAGCGCGGCAGCTGGGATAGCATCTGGGCTCGAACGGCATGACTGAGCGTGTCCGGCGAGCCTGGCGAACGGTCGAGCTGGTTGGTCTTCGCTTGCTGCAACACCGACCACAGCACCGCGTTATCCACCCCGATCGTGTAGTTTTGACCCGGGTAGGCGGTCGGCTTGCCGAGACAGAGCCCGATCACCTCGCCCCGGCTGTTGACCAGGGGACTGCCCGTGTTGGTGGGGTAGACCGCCCCCTGCAATCGAAAGGTGCCTTCTCCCACAGAGGGCGTGGGTTCGAGCATGATGGCCGTCTGCAGATTGAGGGCCAGACCGGCCCCGGGTGCCAGAGCCAGCTCCTCTCCGGGGCTGGGCGCCTCGGGTGCCAGGGCGGCGGGTCGTTGACCGCCAGGCAAGCGCAGGACGGCCAGCTCATACTCGGGAACGTAGCCCACCACGTCCAGAACCGGCACGCTGAGGCCGTTGACCATGGCGCGCATACCACTCACCAGCATGGGGCTGGACCGGGTGATGACCAGTCCGTCCGAATCGACCACCAGGCCATAGCAAACGGCATCGCCAAAGCCCTGCAACTGCACCACCGAGCCCTGGGCCCTGGTCCAACCATCCTGCAGGCTGCCGGCGGGGGGCCGGCTCCCCGCGGGAGGGAAGGTTCGCCCGGTCGAGCTCGTGAAGGCAGGTGTGGTCTCGGAGAGAGGCGTGGGGCGGCCGGTAGGCCGGTAGCCGTGACTGGACGAGCCGGTAGGATATGCGCTGGAAGGAAGCTCGACCCGCGCCACCTTTGGCTTGGCGGCCGCTGGTGCGGTCGTGGGTGGGGTGATCCGGGCCTTCAACTCCTCGACCTCCTTGGGGACGAGCTGCAATTTCTTCTCGGGCCGCCGGTAGCCCGTCCCGGAGACGATCAGAAAGGTCGGAGGGGCCTCCCAACGAGTGCCACCGCCGGACCGTTGGGCGAAGCGCGGCACCCCTCCCTCGGCCGCCTTGCGGTCGACGGGGGTGGGCAGTTTCAGTGGCCGAATGGCCAGAAACCAGCTGTAGGAGAGTCCAAAGCCGAGCAGGCCGGTCAGCATTGCCACCCCCAGCGCCATCAGGAGCTGCCGTCGGGAGGGAAAGTTCTCGTCAACCGGAGCGTACACAGATCAGGCGGACCTCTCCTTTGCGAGCTTCGACCGGGCCAGGGAGGATTTGTTACACAGAATTATACCAGACCCCTGTAAAGATTCTTGGACCGCTCCTGTCGTCGCTAAATTCCGGGCAGGGAAGGGCCGGGCGCTCCGGGAATTTCCTCTGACCGATGACGCTCACTCTGGCCCCCCGCGTTCCCGGCCTCTTGCTCTGGAGTCTTCTGGCCCTGGCGATCGATCTGATCGTCTGTCTGATGCTGGCAGGTGGCGACAATGGTGCAGGGGCGCTCATGCTTTTCCAACTGGGCGGCTTTCTGGGCTACCTGGGGGGCGTGGAAGCGCTGACCTGGATGGCTACCGATTCCCCATGGGCCAGAGCCCGCGAGCCGCGCAGCCTGGATGAGCTGCGTCAGGCGTTGCGTGGTCAGGTCGAGCCGCTGCCCCAGGGCTACCTCAACCGACGCATGGCCATGCTGCGACGCTGGGATTTTGTCGGCTGGCGAGGCTATGGCTTGCGCTTGATGAGCGGCGCCAGCCTGGTCTGGCTGTTTGCCACCCTGTTTTTGTTCTATCTGGCTCCCCGTTGCCCTGAAAATCTACTCTTTTTAGCTTATTGGAGCCTCTTGCTCTTCATACGCATGGTCGCGCTCGGTTGCGCCGCCACATTCCTGGTGCCGATCCTGCTGGTGGCTGTGCCCAGGCGGCCCACGCCAGGAGAGCTGTTTCACGCTGCTCTGGGGTCGGGAGCTTCCTTTTTGGTTCTCCTCCAGGTCTGGGCGGTCAACAAGCCCCCCGCGGGCGACTTCATGGCGGCCGTGCTGCAGGCGGGCTGTAACTTCTGGGGCTGGCCCTACGCGGTGATGATCGGAGGATTGCTGTGGTACGTGGTGGCCAACCTTACTGGTCAAGGCCGCGAGTAACGACCTCCCAACCCTTCCCCTCGACCACGAGAGCGCCTCGATACGAGCCGGGCAGGGTCAGGTTGTGAAGCGACCAGCGCTCGACCTCACCGGGAAACTTGCTCCATAACAAGGTCGCGGGCTCACCTTCGAGCATCCCCACGGCGAAGCTGTCGAGCGGGCGGGTGAGCCCATCGCCCAGCGCCTTGATGTATGCTTCCTTACGCGTCCAGCAGGCGAAGAAAGCCTCTCGCTGACGCTCCGGGGGACAGGCGTTCAGCTTGCGAACCTCCTGGTCGGAGAAGAAACGCCGCCCAACCAGCAGATACTCCACTCGACGCTCGATCCATTCCAGGTCCACTCCCAGCGCGGCTCCCTGACAGGTGGCCAGGAGGGCAGCCTCGTGCGAGTGCGACAGGTTGAAGGAGAGCTCGTGCGTTTGCTCGAGCTCTGGTTTGCCGTGGGGGCCGTAGCGAAAACTCAAGTCTTGAGGCGACAAACCGACTTCCTGGCCGAGCAGCTCGCGCAACTGGCCTCGGGCGGCCACGAAGCGTCGACGGTGCTGGGGGAAGTGGAAGCGGTCGGCTCTGGCCAACTCATCCTTCGACAGGAAGCTCTCAAGAAAGGACAGGCGCGGGGCGGGCGGATCGAGGTTGACGAAGGAAACGTACACGCGGGCCATTCGATAGCTGTCTTGAACGTGTCATAGGAGCCAACCTGCCGGCTGTGGAAGAGGGTCGGGCAGTGTCGGAATCGGTTGAGATGTATCTTCTGACCATCTATCGTCTCAACCTCGAGGGGGAACGGGCCGGCATCGCCCGCCTGGCAAGCCGCCTCGGGGTTAGCGCTGCTTCCAGCACCGAAATGATCAAGAAGCTGGCCGAGCGAGGCCTGGTGCAGAAGAACGGCAAGGGCCTCATGCTGACTCCGGCTGGCGAGCAACTGGCCCTGGGCGTCATTCGCAAGCACCGGCTGGCCGAGAGGTTGCTGACGGACTGCCTCAAGCTTCCCTGGGACGTGGCCCACGAGCAGTCATGCCGTCTCGAGCATATTCTCAGCGATGAGGTGGCGGATGCTCTGGAGGTCTTTCTTCAGTACCCAACTACCTGCCCCCATGGTCATCCTATTCCGAATCGAGACGGTAAGTTGCACCTTTCCGCCGCCACACCGCTCTCGGAGTGTCGCGAGGGGGATCGGGCAGTGGTCGACCGGGTGATCGAAGAGTCGATGGAAGTCTTGCGCTACCTCCAGGAGGTGGGTCTGCACCCGGGCCGCGAGTTGTTGGTGCAGCAGGTTGGGCCCTTTCAGGGGCCTCTTTTGATTCGATTGGCGGACCAGCCCGTGGCACTCAGTCGCGAAGTGGCCAGTCAGGTTCTGGTGCGGTCGCCGGAAGACCCTGCCTGAGTTCGTTTCAGGGCCCGGTTTACAAGTTGGAAACATACCCGCTTTGTGCTATAGTCTGAACGTGGTCATTCGGCCTGCCAGAAGAAGAGCTTACAACATGCTGGAAGCCGTCCTCGGCTCCTTCATGGTAGCGATGATCGTTGTTTATTCCGTAACCGTCTGGATCAGCCATTCCAAAGCGGTCAGCAAAGCTCGTTATGAGATGTTGGGGCTGTTTCTGGCTAGCCAGACGCTTGAGGAGTGCATTCTCAAAGGAATCGAAGGACAGACCGAGGACAAGGTCGGAACTGTGGTGAGTCTGACGGCGAAAGTGAACGGGGTCGTCAGTCAGACCGACTACACGACCTTTATTGACGTTTTTCCGCCGCCTGCCTCGCCTCCAATACCCCCGGCTCTGCGCAGCGTGCGGGTGAGGGTCACCTGGAAAGACCCGAACGGGAACAAACGGCAGGTGCAGGTGGAGACCTTGCTGGCGGGGACTCCTCCTTGAGGAGAGTCAAGGGGCACAGCCTGCTTGAGGTGATGGTCGCGATGGCGCTGACGGGCCTTCTGATGCTTTGCGTCCAACAACTGCTGGCGGCGGCGGCTCGCTACTACAATCATTCCCAGAAGTCCATTGAGCTGCAGCAGTCGCTGCTGGCTGGTTGCTCACGCGTTGCGGTGGAGCTAGGGGAAAGTAACTATGGCTCGATTGTGGTCGATCCGGGGCCGCCTGCCGGGGTCATCTTCATCACCCCCCGCCAATTTGACGGAAAAACCAGCATCGTCAACGGCAAGGCCCAGTGGTTTCGCATGGTGGCTTTCTATTCGGACACCATCAAAGGTGAGCCATGTCTGGTCTGGAAGGAACGCCCGGTTCCCACCACCACCGTGCCTCCTTACCCCGCCGTGCCGCCCCCATGGGACAAGATTCCCGCCTGGCAGGGATTCGGCCAACCCCCAAAGGTCGTAGCCCGACGGATAACCGATTTTACCGTAACCGATACCACGCCGTTACTGCTCCAGATGACGGCGAGCGACGAGAGTGGACGCTACGAGTTCATCGTCGAGTCCAGGGTGCACCCCAAGAACTGAGGGAGGATGTATGAGACCAGATCTTGAGAGGAGAGGTACGCTGCTCATCACCATCATCTGGATCACGACACTGATCATGATGATGATGCTGACAGTGGGCCAGGGGGTGCTGAAAAACCTCAACGACGGTCGACGGGAAACCGAATCCTCCCGTGCCCGGTACGCGGCCTATGCGGCTACCCAGCGGATCCTGGCAGAGTTGCGAGCCAATCCCGGCTGGCCGGGCCCCAAGTGGCCGGAGAACGTCACCGATACCCTGCCCCAGGACCCGAACCTGCAGTACACCTGTACGGTCTACAACAACACGTATGGCGGAACGACCCGGCTGGTTCCGGGTGCGGGGGTAAACCTTCCCAGCGGCCTGGTTTACATGAAGACGACGGGCGTGGACCTGAGCACCAAAACAGCCGTCAAGAATTACGCCGCTGTTGCAGGCACGGCTGTGCAGCAGACCGCCACCTTCGACTACGCTGCGCTGGCCGAGCGCCAGACAACCCTCATGACCAGCGAAGTGGACGCCTACGACCGGACCAAGGGCAGCTATGACTCCTCCAAGCTCGAGGCCAAGAAGGCCGTCGTGGTCTCTAATGACCAGCTATCCCTGACGCTGAATGCCAAGGTGGACGGTCATATTGAGATTTTGCCTGACGACGTTGACCCGCTCACGGGGGCTGCCATCACCCGCTATGCTGGCGACGTCACCGCTCAGATCACTGATACTTCTTTCCTCGGTCCACCGATTGGAGCCAAGATCAACACAGCTCCTAAATTACTGATCAAGTACAAGTCCCCCCTGGCGCCCGTGGTGGGCAAGGATGTCTCCGCAGCGAGCGTACCCACAAGCAGCTACACCGACAAGAAAACCGGCAAGACTTATACCTGGAAAGAGATCAAGCCGGGCGCCTACAACAATCTCAAAGTCGAGCCGGGAGAGAAGCTGACCCTGAAGTCGGGTCGCTACTTCTTCGATACGGTCGACCTGGATTCGAGCGAGATCGTCATCGATGACAGCAATGGCCCGGTCGTGGTCTTCATCGGCCAAGACCTGAGCGTCAAGAACAACTCCTACATCAACGACGGCGGCTACGCTCGCTCGCTGCAGGTCTACTTCACGGATGAGAAGCCGGATATCGACCCGATCACTGGGCTGCCGCCCGTTGACCCCCTCACGGGCCTTCCTTTGACCAACCCCGATGGCACGCCCCGGACCAAGTCAGACCTGTTCGTGTCGAGCAACAGCAAAGTGACGTTCGTGACGGCCGGACAGCACACCGACATGAACTTCGATCTCGGCTCGGAGCTTTTTGGGGCGGCCGTGGGCTATACGGTGACAGCCAAGGACAGCAAACTCCACTACGATCACAGCTTGAAAGGGGCCAACCTGGGCATGCAGGGCGGCTGGGTTCTCGACGGCCTGCACGATCTCTAGGGTGGCGGCGACCGTTCAACAGAATTGTTCTGGACGACCTTTTAGGAAGGGGTCAGGCCGGTCGGCTCCTCTCGTTGCTCTTCAGGCTCTGGCTCGCTGATCACGTCTGCGTGAATCCACGCTTTCAAGAACGGCACCAGCATCATACAGAGGACTCCGGCCACGAGAGCGGCAATCCCGACCTTGCCGAAGACATCCCCATAGATGTGGACGGTTTCAATGGGGGGCGGGATGACCTGCTCTTTCCCCTCGCCGTGGCTGACGGCCGTTAATTTCGCGATCACGCCCGCCAGGATGTGTGACAGTGAGGTGGCCAGGAACCAGGCGCCCATGACCGTGCTGACGATACGGGCCGGCGAGAGCCTGGTCACCATCGAGAGTCCGACCGGGGAGAGGCACAACTCGCCCGTAGTATGCAGGAGATAGCCAAGAACCAGCAGGTTCATGGCCACCATGCCCCGCTCGTCGCAGTGCTTGGCTCCATACCAGAGGACCAGGAAGCCCAGTCCCAGCTGTAACAGAGCCAGCGAGAATTTAAAGGGCACACTGGGCTCGCGTCCTGCTTTGCCGAGGAAGTCCCAAAGAGCCGTGAAGACAAGCCCGAAGATCAAGATGAAGATGGGATTGGCGGCCTGGAACATGGAGGCCTTGATCTCCGAGCCTCCAATATCCATCCCGATGTGGGCCGAGGTGACCGTCCAGACAATGGTCTGCTTCTTTTCTTCCTTCAGCGTCGTGCGGATCTTCTCTAGTTCCGTGAGATTCAATACCTGTCCCGTGGACCCGGGTCGCCCATCGGGGAATCCCAAAAGCTCCTGGGTCGGCAGAATCTCAAGGGATTTTCCCACATCAGCCTGGGTGACCTCGCGTTCCTCTTCCAGCACCCGATCGACGTTGCGGTCGGTAAAGTTATTGATTGAGCTGCCGGCTTGCTCGAAGAACGCCCAGAAGAGCATCGAAAAAAACATCATGATCAGCACAACCAGCAGGCGGTCACGTTCTACCTTGCGGCTAGTCATCGCCTGAGCTGCCAGCCACACGAAAGCCGCAAGTCCGAAGCAGTTGAGCAGATAGGTGGCGATTTCGTTGCGCTGGAGCAGTAAGGTGACCACCGGCAGCGCCAGCAGAACACCCAGGAAAACGGTTGTATCGTTGCGCAGACCCAGGATAGAACGGTTGGAGGAAGCCTGAGGGTTGCGAGGGCGACCCGCCTGGGCAGGGAGCCCACCCCGACCGAGGGCCATCGTGGCCACTCCGGCGGCAGCCAGGAGAGCGAAGGCCGTGATGGTGTTGACCATGAGCTGAAAGTCGTTGTCGGAGATGCGGAAGAGCCCCGTGGCCGTGGCCAGGGCTCCGGCCACGATCAGGGCCTGGGTCAGGCCGGTGGGAGCCACGAACACGGCCAGGCCGATCAGCATGCCGATGGTGGCCAGTCCGAACCCCATGTGCCAGCCATAAACCTCGCCCACGTAGCCGCATAACAAGGGAGCGATGGCCGCGCCCAGATTGATGCCCATGTAGAACAGGGTGAATCCGCCATCTCGCTTGGAGCTGCCCTCGGGATAGAGCGAGCCCACGATCGTGGAGATGTTGGGCTTGAAGAATCCGTTGCCCAGAATCAGGAGGGCCAGGGCGAAGA
>CAYYHB010000039.1:0-30265 GCA_964471395.1 uncultured Burkholderiales bacterium
ACCTGTTGAAAACCGGAGCCAAACATCTGCGTGCGCTGGAAACGGTGCGCGCTCTTTCGGCTTTTCGCAAGGCCCTGAACCGGGCCATCAAGGAGGGCGACCGCGAGCGCCAGGCCCGGGCCCGCAATCTCTGCTCGGAGGCAGCCCTGATCCTGGGCCGTTGGGATCAGGCCGAGTTGGACGCCCGCACCGTGCTCGACCTGGCCGATCAGCCTCAGGAAGTGACCGCTCGGGCTCATTTCCTGCTCGGCGAGGTGATGGCCAGCCGGGGCGACCCCGAGGCCGCCTTTGCCAGCCTGCAGCGGGCGCTCAACCTGGCGCCCGCCAAAGGCGTGCTGAGAGGGCAGATTCTCTGCCGCCTGGCAGCCCTGGCCGGGCGCACCGGCTCGGCCGACGAGGCCCAGAGCCTGGTGGACGAAACCATGGCCGGCCTCAAACCGAAGACCCCGGAAGAGCGCGAGCTGCTGGCCGGGCTCATCATCCAGTCGGGCCTGTGTCACCTTCGCCGCTCCCAGCTTCAGGCCGCCGAGGAGTCCTTCGAGAAGGCCATCGCCTCCCTCAAGGGCGAGAGCAGTCTGGAAGAGGCCAACGCCCAGCGCTATCTGGGCGTGGTCAACAGCCTGCGGGGCCGCCATCGCACCGCCTTGCTCTACCATCTGGCCGCTTACGACCTGTTCCAGAAGGCCGGTTGCCGTTACGGGCTGGCGCGCACCTACGAGAGCATCGGGCGTACCTATCTGGTGTTCAATCGGCTGGAAGAGTCGCTCTTTTGTCTCAAGCGCAGCGCCGGCATGTGCGAGAAGCTGGGGGCCGAGGCCGAGCTCGCCACCATCTACGGCAAGCTGGGGCACGTCCACTTCGTGCGCGAGGAGTATGAGAAGGCGGCTTCCTATTTCCGCCGCGACCTGAAGACCTCCACCCGCTTCAAAAACGACTACGCACTGGGTTTTGCTTTGCGCAACCTGGGGCGCTGCGAGGCGGCGCTGGGCCTGATGGCTTCGGCCGTGCAGCACCTCGAGGCCAGCTTGAAACTGTTCGAGAAGGTGCGCGACGCCCTCAACCTGGGCCGGGTGCAGATGGACCTTTGCCAGGCTTACACCCGCTATGGCAAGCTGGAAGAGGCCCAGGAAGCCTGTGAGCGGGCCCGCAGCTTGATGGCTCAGCTGGGCATGGACCGAGAGGTCGCCTTTCTGAACCTCTTGATGGGCCAGGTGGCGCGCAAATCAGGGCGCGAGCGCGAGGCCGAGAAGCTGCTCAAGCAGTCGGTCGAGCAGCTCACCGACATGCCCAGCCCGGCCTGGCTGGCCGAGGCCTACTACGAGCTGGGCGAGCTTTATCGCTTCGCTCGCCCCCAGGCCGCCCTGGAAGCTTACCAACACGCCTTCCGAACCGTGCGGCGAGCCGGCCTGGCGCGTGAGGAGGGCCGCTACCTGGCAGCCCTCGAACGCTTCGATCCCCACGCCCTCTTCGCCACGCTGATGGATAACGTCTCCGACGCTCGCTGACTTTCAGAGCTCTTTCAGCCGATTAACCTAGCATGACTGTCCTTGCTGCGTGAGGCGTCCTACAACGGCTGAGGGAGCCTGAAACTGCTCTTCAGCGGTCTTGAGAGAAGGAGTCAGATTGAAGCAAGTAGTATAGTCAGGAGCGCTCGACCCGGGTCGGAAGGACACCGGGAGGGCCAGGAGGGTGGACATGGGGACTTTCGAGGCGCCGCAGGCGTTCGAGCCGGTCGCGCCGGACTCTGGCGCTCTGGCGGACGAGAACAAGAAGCTTGCCAAGAAGAACTTTGAGCTGGCCCGGGCCCTGGCTTCGGCCCAGCGCCGGATCTCCGAGCAGAATGCCCAGCTCGAAGAGCTTCGCTCACGTCACAATCAATGGGTGGAAGCGGTTCAACTAGACTTGAATTTCCTCTACGCTCAGCTCGTGGAGGCTTCCGAAGCCTGGGCCTGGTATCAGGCCAGCGCTCCCGAGCGGCACCGTTATGAGGAGGTGCGCGGCAATCTGGAGGAGAGGCTGCTCAACAGCAACAGTCTGGAGGAGGCTCCCGAGTAAAGCGCCGCACAGCGCGAAACGCGCGGAACTGTCGAACGGCGCCGTCAAAGGCTGCACAGGTCATCGCGCGGGACTATAGCCCCGGGCCGGAGAGTCTTCAGCTGGCTCGGAGCCGCGCCGGCATGAAGAAGACCGTCCTGCCCACGCTTATGGTACCGACAACCACGACTACCAGCAAGCTCAGTAGTTGAGCAGAATTTGTAACCCCGCCCCATAGTAGTCGTCAAGCCGTTTTCTGCTCGTTTGTCTCGATCGAGCGTGAGAAAATTTTCACACCATTAACAAGCTTTCAACATAAAGTCTGAGCGTGAAGGCCGTCCGTCCCACTACAGTGGGTTCAAGAGATTCCCACCAGGAGGACGGTTGTGAGCCAGACGTCCCAGAAAAGCTCGCCCAGCGTGGCTCCTGTCTCCAGTGCCAGTAGCTCGTCGGGCTCCTCTAGCTCGACGAGCTCCAGCTCCGCGGGAACAGGGAGCCTGGGGGCAGCCGCCTCGCGGGCCACGCAGGGTAGCTCCTCCAACTCCTCCAGTAGCTCCAGCTCCTCGAGCTCATCCAACTCGTCAAGCTCGAGTGGGAACGGTACCTACGACAGCAGCAGCACCCAGGGCTCTTCAAGCACTTCTGCCGAGGCCCTGGAGTGGGGGGGCGAGGAGGAGCGCACGTCCGGCCACACCAGTGCCCTTCTGGCCGCCTGGGGCAAAGTCGATCCGAAGGTCGAGCGCCGGAGGATCGAGGAGGATCGGCAGGGCCTGAACCTTTATGAATCCCAGGCCGCCGCCTACCAACCGGCCGGCAACTCGGCTCCCGAGGCCCGCCGACTGGTCGGTCAACTCGAGGCATTGAAATCCGATTCCGCTGCCGACTCGAAGGGGATCAAGCCCGGCCGCCAGCGCGAGGCGCTCAATCAGGACCTGGAAGTGAAGAGCCGCGAGGCTCAGCAGCGCCTGGCCCAGGCCGAAACCAGCCCCACCGGTCAGGTCGGCCCCACGGGTCAGGTCGGCCCCACGGGTCAGGTGAGCCCGGTCAGCCCCACGACGCAGACCCCGCCTGCCAAAACAGACGCCGTGTCCCAGGCGCGCCAGAAGTTCCTTGACACGATGCGCGGCAAGCTCGACGACGAGCGCATGAAGCGGCTGGAGAACATGTCCCGGGAGATGGAGCGGCGCATGGCCGCCCGTGGCTACGCCCGCATTCTGGCCGGCAAGGACCGGGCCGAGACGGCCCAGATGATCCGTCAGCAGCTGGTGGATACCTACGGCCAGCTCGACCAGCTGGCCGGCACGCCGGATGCCGCCGGCCAGTACTTCGACCAGAACATGCGGGCCCAGCTGGCCGAGAATTTCCTCTTCCACGCCGCCGACCCCACCAACGTGGATCAGGGCGGCAACGGCACCTGCTGGCTCGAGTCGGGCTACATCGCGGGCGGTTTCGTCAACCATCCCGAGCACATGGCTCGTTTCCTCAAGGAGGTCTCTCTCACCGGCTCCTTCAACACGCTGAGCCGGGGCGAGAACGACCCTACGCCCGCCAACATCAAGTTCCCACCCCACCTTTTCCGTTTCGGAGCCAACGACGAGGAGGGGCGCTGGACCGTCGGCAGCGCCAACCAGAATGGCCGGCGCAGTCCGGTGGGTCTGATCTTCGACGAAGGCATGAGCTACATGGTCGGTCGCCGCCATCCCGACGCCGGCTCATACGGTGGCAGCGTGGGCGTGCGCCGCATCATGCACATGGTGACCGGTGACATCGTGCACGACTCGAGCCACCTGCTCAATGGCTCGGCCCGCCAGACGTTGCTCGAGAAGGGCGCCTACATCGTCTATCAGCCCGGCCACATGCGCACCGTGCAGATGCGCCTGGACGGTGATTTCCAGCTGGGCGAGAACGACATCACCAGGCCGGGCGGCGGCCCCACCCAGGGGGCCATCATTCAAGACAACCAGTGGGGCGAGTACAACGACCACATTGACATGGTGGTGCACGATCTGGAGAACAACCGCATTGTGGACATCCGCAATACGCGCAATACGCCCTACAATCCCCTGAGCGTGACCGGCGAGCGCCCCCTGCCGCCCTACTCGCCCGATGGCAGCCTGCCCGATTGGGACCGGAACATCGGTGGGGGCGATGACGGCGGCGGCTTCGTCCCCTGGGGCCCCGACTGGCCAGGCCCGGGCCCGAGCCCCGACATCAGCCCTGACTTCGTGGTGGATACCATCGGTGACATCCTCGATTCGGTGAGCGACACCGATGACGAGGCCAAGAAGGCCGAGGTCAAGAATCTCGTGCGCACCCTCACCGCTTCGGCCGAGGGCGAGCTGCAGCTGGGCAAGCCGGGAGCCAACTTCCAGAAGCTCAAAGAAGCTTACGAGAAGGTCAAGAAGAAGAACATCCTCGATCCGGAGCTCAAGGCCAGGGTCGAGCAGGTTCTTACCCGGGGCGGCTCACCGCCGGCGCCAGAGCCCAAGCCTCCGACTCCGGCGCCAACGCCAGGTCCGTAGCTCATCCCGTCGGGCCGCCTCCACGCGCTTCCCTGCTCCGTCATGACGGTCGGGTTGACCGGGAAAGGAAGACTCTTTTCGAGCATGAGATCATAGCCGAGGTCGGAAAGCTCGTTTCGATCGGCCAGGCTCATCGCATCGAGCAAGACCAGCAGATCAAGGTCAGACCCGGGTCGTGCATCGCCTCGGGCGCTCGGTCCGAGCTACGACCCCGAGCTCTATGACCCCGCCTCATCAAGGCGGTCGTCGAGGGGTCAGAACCTGGCCCTGGCGATGCAGCAGGCTCAGCTCAAGCTGCTGCGCCAGCCGGCCACCAGCCACCCGTAATATTGGGCGCCCTTCGTGCTGATTGGCGACCGGCGCGTATTCAGGAGGAAGGCCCGATCAGGATGAACGGCGCCCAGAAGTAGGGCCCGGGAGAGGTTTGCTTGATGGTCTTCTGGGCCTCCTGTAGAGCCCGAGCCCGGCTCATCGTCTTCAGATTGGCGTAGAACTCGGTCATGAGCCGGGCAGTGGCGTCGTCGTCCACCTTCCAGAGCGAGGCCACCACCGACTCGGCCCCGGCGAAGAAGAAGGCGTTCTCAAGGCTGATCAGGTCGTCGCCGGCGCCATTCTCGCCCAGGCCGGTCTGGCAGGCTGACAGGGTCACCAGCCCCAGTCCCTTCAGGTCCAGGCCCCAGATCTCGCGCACGGTCAGCCGGTCGGGCGCCAGCAAGATGTAGGAGCGAGCCGCGTCGCGCTGATCCAACATCCCGTGCGAGGCGATGTGGAGGCCCTCGTAGCCGCGGGCGGCAGCTCCCACCAGCTCCTTGCGGGCCGCCGGGCCAACGTAGACGGTCGAGCCAGGAAACAGCTCAGCGATGCGCCTGACCTCGTTTTCCGAGCGGGGCAGGCTGCCGTCCGGGTTGCCCAGCAACAAGAGTCGGCGAGGCGTGGCCGAGGGGGCCGGGGGAACCAGGAAGCTCTCCTCGCACAGGTTCACGCAGGCCATCCGGTCCACCAGCCAGTCCGGGCCGGACAGGTCGGGAGCGAGCAACTGGAAGGGGAGATAGTGCAGCGGCCCATTGGGCAGGATGGAGAGGGTCTTCACGCCCTGCAGCCTGGCCTCCACCGGTCCGAGCAGATCGCGGTAGAGCCGGTTGGATTCCTGGCGCAGCTTCTGCTCGTCGCCGCGGAGCACGCTGGTGCGCAGCTCGCCCACCCGGCGAGAGAGCTCCTCGCGCGGCAGGTCCACGATGCGAGCCTCCAGATCGTTGGCGGTGACGCAGAAGACGTAAAGCTGCTTTTGCCCACAGAGGTACTCCACGATCGCCTCGTCGGGGCCCAGCGTGCCCTGCTTGAGCCGCAGCTGCTTGGGATTGACGCTGATGAGCCCTGCCAGCTCGGGTTGGGTCTGGAACAGGTCGCGCACGAACTCGCGATACTCCACCAGGCGCTTCTCCCGCTCGCCGCGGGCCGATTCCACCGCGGCCGGATCCTGGGATACGGGCGTGCGTGTGAGCTCTTGCTGGAGGCTTCGCTCCACGGCCTCGCGCTCGCCCTGCAGGGCCTGGCTGGTCTGAAGCGCCTGGCGCCTCGAGCTCGCCACGGGCGAGCCCTGCTTCTTGAACAGGTGGCGCAGGTTGTCGCTGCGGCTGCGGGCCAGGGCCTGCAGGGCGTCCTCGGGTCGACCTTCCTCGTGGTAGAGCCGGATCAACTCCTCGTAAAGGTCCTGACTGCTCTTGAGCATGGTGTTGCGGGTGCCCACGCTGTCCTTGACGCTCTCGAGCAGGTCGGCTGCCTCCTCCAGCGAGGCCAGGGCCGACTTGCGGTCGCCCAGTCGGGCCTGGAAGTGGCCCTGCCAGTAGAGCGAGGCGATCAGTCCATAACGGTCGTAGATCTCGCGCCGCAGCCGGATCGCTTCGGCCAGGTCTTGCAGCGCGGCCGGCCCTCCCTGCAAGATGGCCCGCTGGGTCAGTACGTCGCTCTCCAGGCGTCGGTCGCCCGTGGCCCGGGTCAGGGGGAGGGCGCTCTCGAAGCATTCTCGCGCGGCCTCGACCTGGCCCCCCTGGAGGTAGATCTGGCCCAGGTGGCAGAGGTTGTGAGAGCGTCCGTGCGGGTCGTTGATATGGGTCATGATTTGCAGGGCCTGGCTCTGGAAAGCGATCGCCTCGGGCAGATTGCCCATCCGCAGGTAGGCCACCGCCATCCGGTCGCTGGCCTCGGCGAGCATGGCCTGGTCGAGTGGTTTGCTGACCTTGCGATGGACATACTGAAACTGCTCCAGGGCCTTGTCGGGCTGGTCCAGGTTCAGATAGATATCGCCTACCGCCAGGTAGACCCGATAGTGGGTGGGCGAGCGCACCTTCTCATAGAGCTCGAGGGCTGGCCCGTACTCGCCCATGGCCGCCAGCACGCCGGCCATTCTTAGCCACACAGGAGGAAGCCTTTCCGGCTGCGAGGCCAGGGCCTTCTCCTGCTCGCGATAGAGGGCCAGGGCCTGACGCACCTGGCCGCGTCGGAACAGATCCTCGGCCGCCAGCAGCGGGTCGCCGACCACCTCGGCGCTGTCCAGGCGGCGCAAGCTCAGGTCGTCGAGCCAGACCGTGCCCGTGCTCTGCAGCAGGACGCGCAGGTCGATGAAGGCCAGGTCTTGCGAGTTGAAGCGGGCCGTGAACTGTTTCCAGTCGTAAGTGCCGGGCGGCAGGGTGAGCGGGCGCAGGTGCCAGCCCGCATCCATGATGAGCTGCACCGCCCCGGGCGAAAGGTTCTCGGCCCGGGCCCAGACCGAGACCTCGTAGAGGGTGTTGGGCGCGATGCCCCGGATGCGCTGGGAGGTGGTGCCGAACACGTTGGCTGCCGAGGGGCTGAAGCTGGTCAAACGCAGCGAGGCCTGTCCGGAGTGCGTTACGGCGCTATCGAGCTTGGCATAGGAGCGACAGTTGGTGCTGTTCCACCAGATGCCAAAGTTGAAGTTGCCGCTTTCATAGTGGCCGGTGCCCCAGGGGGGGATCAGACCCCGCTCGAATTCTCCCTCGGCTTGCAGGAAGGGCGGGTTGGGGGCGCCTGCGGGTAGAGCGCGGCGCAGGCCCTCAGACTCTCTAGTGAATGCTCGGGCCCGCTCGTCCTGGCCTCGCGTCAGGGAGACCGCGGCCAACCCGTCCAGCGCGCGGGCAACTCCGACGATGTCGGTCGAGGCTCGGGCTTGCTCGCCGCCGGCCTGATAGAGCCTTTCGGCCCCTGCCAGATCGCCCCGGTTGAAGGCCTGATCGGCCTCCAGGAAGGGATCGCCCCGGACCGGCAGCGTCAGCAGGAGCCAGACGAGGAGGAGCCTCCTCAGGGGACGAGCAGGACGGGTCGGTCCAGGCGGTAGACCACCTGGCGGCTGATGCCCCCCTCCTTGCCGGCGTGCGTTCCCAGGACCACCATCCAGGCGTCCAGCTCGTCGGCCAGGCGTCGGATCACCTCGCTGCGATGGCCCAGCACCACCGAGCAGCGCACGGACACCTCGCTGATGCCCTGCTGGCGGGTTTCGAGCTGCTGGCGAGCCTTGTTCTCCAGGTCGCGCAAGAAGGCCTCATCGTCGGGCTCGATGTCCTCAGGAGCGCCGATCGGCTCGACGACGTGCAGAATGTGGATGCTCGCCTCGTGGGCAGCGGCCAGCTCTTGAGCGAGCTTGAGGGCGCGGTCGGCGGGCAGGCTGAAGTCGGTGGCAACGAGCAAGGTTTTCATGGTTGCGGTGTTAGCACGCCCCCCGGCTGGATCCTCTCTGGAACTTGAAGGGATCCTCCCTGGCTCGCTACGCTAGACGTGAGACGAGCAGGAGAAGCCATGATCGTAGCCCACGCCACCCACCGACCCAACCTCATCGCCCCACGCAGCGCCGCCCCGGCGGACGAGGAGCCGGCCGACCGGGCCCTGATCGGCGGGGAGCCCCGCACCCCCCTGGCCCACAAGCTGGTGGCCGGAGCGGTGGCCGGCGGGGTGGCCTGGAACGTCTCCAACATCGCCTCCCAGGTGGCTTCCCTGCCGGGGGTGACGGCCAAAGTGGCCGCCGCCGCCCTGGTGGCCGGGAGCGCCCTGGCCGGGTGGGCGGCGGCCGACTTCGGCAGCGGCATCTTCCACTGGGCGGTGGACAACTATCCCACCCGCAACACGCCCGTGCTGGGTGAGCTGGCCGAGAAGTTTCAGATGCACCACCACGAGCGCCACAGCGTGCTGGAGCGCTCCACCCTGAGCAACCTGGCCCAGGTGGGAACCTTCACCGCTCTGCCCATCCTGGCCATGGGCCTTTTCAGTCCCCACTGCGCGGTGACGGCCGGGGTGACCTCGATGCTGCTGGGCACGACCCTGGGTCAGGTCTCCCACCGCTGGACCCACCATCCGCAGGCTCCCCAGCTGGCCCGGACCCTGCAGAAGGCCCGGGTGCTCCAGACCCGGGCCGACCATGCCAGGCACCACGCCATGCCCTGGGACGACTACTACTGCATCGTGAACGGCATGTGGAACCAGACGCTCTCGAAGGCGAACTTCTGGCGCAAGCTGGAGAGGCAGGTCTTTCAGATCACCGGGCGCGAGCCCAAGTCGTGGCGCGACCCGGGTATCAAGGCACTGGCCCTGGGTCAGGTCACCCAGGAGGAGTTCCAGGCCCATCGCAAGGTGGATCGGGCCGTCTTTCGCGAGCTGGCGCAGCGCGACTACCTCGATTACAAATCTCGCCAGACTTGAGCGTTACTTCTTGCCCTTGGGCTGCTGCTGCTCTTCCACCTCGTACACGCTGCGGATGCGAAAACCGCGCAGCATCAAGATGCTGCGAGCATCTTCCTCACTCTCGGCATAGAGCTTGCCGGTCTTCAGTTGTCCGTCCTTGGTCTCGACGTTGTAAACGTACTTCGGCACGCGCCTTGTTTCCTGACCGGTCAGCCCTGGACCTCCCAGAGGCGGACGGTGGAATCCACCGACCCTGTGGCCAGGCGTCCATCGGGCAGGAGCACCAGCCCGCGCACCCCGCCGGCGTGGGCTTTCACCTCGATCAGACGCCGACCCGAGGCCAGGTGGTAGAACTGGAGCGAGCCGTTGAGCGAGCCCGCCACCAGCACCTCCCCATCGGGCGAGAAGGCAGTGCACAGGGGCACAGGACCGTCGAAGCAGCGAATCTCCCCACCAGAGAAGGGGTCCCACACCCGAATGGTGCGGTCCAGTGAGCTGGAGGCGAGCAGCGCCCCATCGGGTGAGAAGGCCAGGTCCTGCACCTGTTTCTGATGGCCCGACATGATGCGCAGGGTGGTGCCGGTATCGGCTTCCCATATCCGGACGGTCAGGTCGCCCGACCCGGTCGCCGCCATCGCGCCGTTGGGGGCGATGGACATGGCGAAGACCGGTTTGGTGTGACCATTGAGCAGCACGAACGTGTTTCCCGGACTTTTCCACAGGCTGGCCCGGCCGTCCACGCAGCCAGCGCCCAGCCAGCCGCCGTCGGGGGTTCGTGCCAGAACCTCCACCCGGGGCAGTCCTCGCTTGAGCACCTTCAGATCTCGCTCGCGCACCAGATCCCACAGCCGCACGCTTCCGTCGGCCGCTGACAGCATCAGCCAGCTGGCATCCGGTCCCAGCTTGAGGCCGGTCAGCCCGGGTTGGGTCAGGGCCTGATAGGAGGTGTTTTGCAAGGTATCCCATAGCCAGACGGCGCCGTCCTCGCTACCCGAGGCCAGAAAGCGCCCATCGGCTGAGGTATCCAGGGCCACCAGGGGAGCACGGTGGGCTCGCAGGCAACCGGCTTCTTCCACCGTGTAGGCCGCCCGGGTCTCGACGAACTCCGAAGAGCCCCCCAGCAGTTTGACGAAGGTCTTGATGTCCTGCGGGCGTCGGCCGGGATCAAGCTCCAGCGAGCGCTCCAGCACCGCGGCCAGGCGGGGATGCACGTCGGGGCGCAGCTCCTTCAGGCTCTCCAGGCGTTCGCCCGAGATTCGGGAACGGGCCGGGGTGGGCCGCCTCCCCGCCAGCAGCTGATAGAGCGTGGCGGCCAGACCGTAGATGTCGGTAAACGGGCCCAACTGGCCCGCCAGCTCGGGAAGCTGCTCGGGGGCGGCGTAGGCGGGAGTGAACTCCTGCGTCTTGCCGGTGCCGGTCAGATAACGGTAGGTGGCTCCGAAATCGAGCAGCACCACCCGACCGTCCTCGGTGATCATGAGGTTGTCGGGCTTGAGATCGGCATGGACCAGCCCGTAAAGGTGCATCGTCTCGAGTGCGGGTGGGATCTGCAGCACGCAGCGCATGACCTCGTCTTGCTCGAGCTTGCCCCCCCGCTCGGTGGCCAGCTCGTACAGGGTAGCCCCGTGCAGGAGCTCCATCACCAGGTAGGCTGTCTCGTTCTCCTCGAACAGGTTGTGCACGCCCGTGATGCCGGGGTGGTTGAAGCGCGAGAGCAGGCGGCCTTCCTCCAGGAATTCCTCGCGCTCGAGGTTGTACTTGCGGCGCGGGCCGGTCCCGGAGTTGGTAGGAACCACCTTCATACCTTCGCGACGAGCGGTGAGCGGGAAGAACTCCTTGATGGCGATGGGATGGTTGAGGCGGACCTCGACGCCAGAGTAGACGATGCTGGTCGCCCCCATGCCGATCTTCTCGCCCACCCGGTAGACGCCGCCCTGCAGGGGCGTGCCCTCGGGCAGGGCCTGGCGGGCGTAGTAGGCGGCGGCGAGCGGGGTATTGCAGCGAGGGCATACCGTGGCGTCGCTTTGATCCTGGTATGAGCAAGCTGGGCACTGCACGGCGGAGGGCCTGCTTCGGGGCTCTCACCTTCGGGCCCTGGTTGGAGTCAAGCGATGCAGGATTTGCAGAAAGGCCTGCGTCTGGAGGAGCACGGCCGCAGACCCCTCGTGGCCCGCGGAGGACGTCCACAAGTTCTGGGCATCGCGCAGGCGGAGAACCCTGTAAGGGATTCTTTTGCGCTCGGGAGAACACGGTAGCGGACTCTTCGTGGGAAGCAGCTTCGACGTACAGTCAATATATTGAGCGGCACGGCCTTTCAGGCCTCGCCTCTAAAACAGGTCTGAGAAGCTCACCGCCACCGGCCGGCGCCCCTGGATGCTCACGGTCAGTCCAGTCCCCGGAGTCAGCCTGTCGGGGAAGGCCGGCTCCTGATAAAGGGCCGCGAACGTGTCCACCACGTCCACCAGCAGCCGGATCTCGGCGGCGGTGGGAAAGGGAGCCAGCGGCCGGTCGGCCCGCAGCACCAGCGGGGCCAGCTGGCGCGAGCCCTCCTGGGCCAGTGGCCAGCCGTGGGTGGTGGCCTCTCGCAGCAAGAGCCTCGGGTAGCTCTCCAGGTCGGAGAAAGTGAGGCCAATGCAGGCGCCCGGCTGCTTGCCATCGGTCACGGCCTGCACGCTCTTGCGGTCGAGCAAGAGCGAGAGCCCGGTCTCGATGCCCTGCGAGCCCATCACCGAGCAGAAGACCGGCGAGACAGACAGGCCATCGAGCTCGAACAGCATTCGGTCGCTGAAGTCGAGCCAGGGGGCCAGCTCATAAAGCTCGGCGGCTGACCCGAACAGCTTGCGGACCTGACCCGGGGTGATGCCGGGCTGCTTGAGGTAGCTGCGCCGGGAACCGCCCAGGTAGGCCTCCAGATCGCGGAAAGCCAGGTCGAGCAACTCGGGCTCCTGGAGGGCGTCCACCCGGACTTCGATGGGCTCGAGGGCGGCCTTAAGCTTGACCACGAACTCTGCCGGAACAGCCACCCGCACCGGGCGGGCCGGAGTCTGGTCGGTCAGGATGGCCTGCACCAGCGAGTCCAGCAAGGACCGCTCGGCCGGCCCAGTGGCCTCCACCGGCTTGAGCGAGCGCACCGCTCCGGTGGCCGCGTCCACCCACACCGCCACAGCCAGGGGGCCGCGCTTGAGGCGCGCCCGGCTGAGACGTCGGTCACCCAGCCAGATGGAGGTCTGGCGACTGGGCAGCTCTTTCAGGCGGGCTTCGGTTTCCGGGTCGAGGGCGACAGTGGGCACGGTCTCTGCTCCTTGCACAGGAAATTTCCGAACATACATTCCATGGCTGGCATGGAAAATCATTCCAGTTGTTGGAGAATTTTTCTCACGAAGTGGGGACGGCAAGCTTGCTCGAGCCAGGCTTCAGGAGGAACCCTGCTCCTGACCGCGGTCGCCATCAGCAGGCAGAGGAGCAGGGTGCGCACGGCCGCGAGCTTCGCGTTCAGGCCCCTTTCAGCCTGTCAGGTTAGGCTGACCTCATGCAGGTCAGCTGGCGCCCACCCGTCTTTCAGGCCCCGGTGCGGGCCTCGGCCGCCCCTGCCCTGTCCACCGGTGAGCCCCTGGATGTGCTGGTCCAGAGCTCGGTCGACAGCATGCGAGGTCAGCTGGGTCCCGAGCTGGCCGAGCGGGCCGCTCGCACCTGGGGCAAGGGGCTCGAGAAGGCAGCCACGGGACCGGCCACGATGATCGCGGCCTGGCTGGCTGCCAACTGGCTGGCCGACCTCAAGCCCGAGCAGATGGCCAGTCAGGACCACACGCCTTACGTGCTGCCCTTTCTGCGGGCCAGCACCCACCCGGCCGCGCCCGCCATGCTGGAGGTGGTGGACCAGTTTCTGCCCACCCTGACCAACCCTCGCGACCGCAATCACCTGGTCGAGTCGGCCGCCCGCGCCCTGCGTCGTGAAACCACCGAGCAGGCGCACCTGGCTTTCGGAGAGTTCTGCGGCGCTCTGACCGACGGCGGCCTGGCCGTGCGCCGTCACCTGGCGGAAAAGGTGCAGGCCAGCGATCCGGACCAGATCGAAGTGATGCGCTTTGGCCTGGGGGTTGCCAGCCGACTCGACGACGAGAGCCCTCTGGGACAGCACCAGGCCTCGCGGGCTCTCTATGCTTGCTTTCGGACCGGCCAGCTTGAAGCCACCCCCGAGCAACGCACCGTGAGCGCGGCCGCGATCTTGAGCTATCATGGCAACACGCTCTGGAGCGAGAATAGCTTCCCCACCCGGTTCCCCGACACCGTTCAGCAGATTCAGGATCCGAGCCGGATGCAGCAGGTCGCCACGGCCTGCCTGGAAACTCTGAGCCAGCTGTATTCCCTGTCCGACCTGACCGGGCGGGCCGCCCCGCTCGAGACCTTGCAGGAGATCGGCTCACTCTGGCCTCATCTTCGCGAGGTGTATCGCGTCTGTCAGAGCCACTCCCCGGGGGTCCAGCTCGAGCACGGTCGCGTGCGGGTGGGCGGATCATGGCTTCCTGTTCGGAACAGCTAAGCTCGTTCAGCGTTTTTTCCAGGCTTGCAGCTAAGCTGACCGGGTGGAGATTCGTCCAAAATCTTTGACCGCTCCTGTCGTCGCTGAGTTTTACCAGGAGAAGCGCTGGCGCTTGCCCTGGCAAGAAGCGCGTGAGTCGATCGCGCTCGATGAGGTCGTAGACCGCCTTGAGCGCGGTCAGAGCGAGCGCTTGCTCGTCAAGCCTCCGGACAGCGACCTACCGTTGCCGCTGCGTTCTTCTGAAGACCTTCAGGAGGTGCGCGTTTTCAGCGGAGAGCTGCCGGCCGAGAAGCTGGTCGAGCCTGAGCTGGGCCTGGCCTTGCAGGATCTGTCCGCCCACGGCTGGCTGTTCGAGGCCCAACCCGGTCAGGTTGGCGCTTACGGAGCCTACAACGCCCTCACCGAGCCTGCCAGGAGCCTGCCCGAGCTGCGGGCCCGTAAGGGCGAGCGCAGCGTGGCGTTGAGCCGCGAAGTGGTGGGCGAGCTGCGTGACTTCACGCTTCAGAGCCCGCTGGCCCGGCTCGAGGATCAGGGCTACGTCTTTCTCGATGACCGGGGCGAGCCCGCCTCAGCCTACCTGGTGGGCTCGCGCGGCAACGTGGGACGAGACGGTGAAGCCTGGCTGCCGGTGGACCAGGCCACCCCCGAGACCCTGAGCGCCTATCGCGCCTGGCGCGAAGCCGCGCCGGATGCGGCGACCGCTGCCCGGGCCTGGGAGCTGGCTCACCGCCAGCCACCTCCCTCCATGGGAGAGCTGGCTCGCGAGCTGCCCTGGGCCCTGGCCCGCAAGGCCGGTCAGGGCACGCCGCCGCTGACAGCCGAGGAGGTGCGCCTGCTGGCGGCCGACAGGCCGATCCTGGAGCTGGCCGAGGAGGCCCGCCGCACCCCCGAGCTGGCCGGCTCGATCCAGGCCGGCGAGACCTGGGAGGCCGCTCTCCCCGACAAGGAACGCCTCACGGTCTGGCACGCCCTCTTGAGCCGTGAGCCAGTGCATGACGAGAAGACCCGACTTGAGGCCTTTCAGGCCGTGCTGGAAGCTCTGCCGGAGAAAGAGCGTCCCGAGGTCCTCCGCAGCGAGCTGGGCCGAGCCGGGGCCGATGCGGTTCTGGTGGGCCAGTATGCCCGGCAGGCGCAATCCGACTTGATGCCCGTGTTCGAGAAGCTGGGGCTCGCCGAGCCAGCTGTCTGGAGCGCCGCCGTCACCACGCCCGACGGTCGGCGCGCGGTGCAGGACTTCTTTTTGGATCACCCCCGGGACGACAAACCGGTCGTGCTTCTGAGTGCCTTTTGGAAGGCCAACCGCACCCTCCCCAACGACCAGCGCGCCCACCTCGTGCGCGCCCAGCTGAGCGACTCCAACAGTCTGGAAGACAACCGCATCCTGGCCGGATGGCTCCAAGAGCTCGATCCAGCGAGCGATGGCTCCGAGCTGATGCCCATGCTGCCTCCGGTGGCCGGTCAACTGGCCCGGGAATGGTGCCAGGTCGTGTCGGCCGGCCACGGTGTGATCGCCACTCTGCTCCTTCAGACCAATCCTCCGGACGCCACCGGGGAACGTCGGGTGGAAGTGCTCAGCCAGCTCTGGAAGCGGCTCCCGCACACGGTGGACAACGCCCAGCGAGCGGCTCTGGTGCGAGCCAACTTCCCGGCCGCCAGCGACGCGCCCTCGCGCCGCAAGCTTGCTAGCTGGCTGCTCGAGCTGGAGGGTGCCGGAGCCCTTGATGTGGTGCAGGACTTCCTGCAAAGCCCCGAGCTGAACAGCTGGCTGGGGGCCCTGACCAGCGACCGGGGGCGGGCTCTGGCGGCTGAGATCGCCCTGGAGGGCGAGGGCGAGAGCACCATCGAGCGCATGCGCAACTTCTGGAGGGGAGCCGGCTCGGAGGTGCCCAACGAGGAGCGAGCCCGGCTGGTTGAGGCCGAGTTCGACCGTCTGCAGGGGCAGCCCGACAGCCAGGAGGCCCTGCGCACGCTGGGCGCCTGGCTGGTGGAGCTCACAGGCGAGGCGGCTCTGCCCCGGGTGAAGGGGATGCTGGGCGCGCTGGAACGGGACTGGCTAGTAACTCTGGAGGATCCTGAGGCCCGTTCGCTGATGCTGCGCCAGGTGATGGGCCAGCCGGCGGTGGCCGATACCCCCTCCGCTCGCATCGAGTTGCTGAGAGGGATGGTGGCCAAGCTCCCTCGCGATGATGCCAGGCGGCTGGTGGAGCGCAATCTGGACCAGCTGGCCGGGCGTCGGGGCGAGGAGGGTGCCCCCGCTGCTGTGCTGGCTTTACTGGCCTGGAAGGCGCAGCTGGGGGTCTCGGAGGGCATCGCGGAATACCTGGCCTCCGACCCCGCCACGAAGCCGCTGGGCGAAGAGCTCTCCGGCTGGCTGGGGGCCTTGACCCTGGAGGAGGCTCGCAGCGCGGCCGTGTCCGCGGTGCTGAGCGGGCCGGTCGAGCTGACCCCCGAGGCTCGCCTGGAGCGAATGCGGGAATTCTGGAAGACGGCCTCGCACGGCGTGGATAATGTCGAGCGAGCCCGCCTGGTGGATTGGAGCGCCGATCAACTGGTCGCCCTGGCCCCCGGAGAGGCTCGGGACCAGGCCCTGGCGGTGCACGCTTCCTGGACCTACGAGCTGAAAGGAGAGCAGGGCGAGGCCCGTGTGCTCGAGCTGCTCTCCCGGTTGCCGACCCGCAAGGCCGAGGTCGAGCGCCTCATCGACTGGCGCCAGGCCGTTTCGCACCCCTCCAGCCGCAGAGTGCTGACCGAGGCTGCCCTGAAGGGAGATCTTGATGTCGACCCGGTCGAGCTGCTGCGCGGCCTGTGGCAGGCCAATCGTTACGACAGCAAACTGCCCAATGAAGACCGGGCGGCGCTGGTCAGCCGCGCGCTGACCGAAGTGGGCACCAGAGAGCAGATCCTGACCTGCGTCAGCTGGCTCTACGAGCTGAAGGGCGATGCGGCTCTGGAAGAGGTCGATCACGCTTTGCGGCGCCTGCCAGAAACGCTGGCCAGAGCCGAGCAACTGGACGAGTGGCTGGCCGCGACGAAGAACCAGGTTTTGCGCGCGGCCCTGGTTCCGCTGGTGCTGGGAGAGTCGCAGAACGTGCTCTACGACGCGCTTGTTGCCGTGCGGACGAGCTCGAAGGTCAGCAACGAGGAGCGGGTCGAGCTGGTGCGCCATCAGATGGACCGCACCACCGACCCCGACCAGCTCACCCAGCAGGCCGAGTACCTGCGCCAGCTCGGCGGGGCGGACGCCGCAAAACCCGCACTCGAGAAGATCGGATCCCCCTGGGCGCGCCTGGCGCTGGCCTGGGGCGAGGCGCTGGAAACCGAAGGCGCGCGCAGCCGAGCCTATCAGGTGTGGCTGGAGAATCCCTCGGGTGATCGAAGCGAGCGTCTGGGCGAGTTGTTCGCCGGACTCGACTGCCCGCCCGAGGAGAAGCGCCGCCTGCTGCGCTGGGAGCTGGGCCAGCTCGAGCGCCAGCCGGTCAACAGCGAGCGCGATCAGGCCGTGGGCAGGGTGGGAGCCCTGCTGGCCGATTCGGGCGGAGAGGCGAGCCTCCCGGTAATGCTCAAGCTGCTCGAGCATCATCCCGCGGCAGGGTGGGCCGGCGAGTTGATGGAGGGGGCAACCAGTGACGAAGCCCGACGTCTGATCGGGCGCAGCGTCTTGCAGAACCTCCAGAGCACCCGGCCGGACGAGCTGGGACTGGCAGTTCTGATGGCCTACGGCCCCAGCCAGGAGATCGGTGCCGAGGAGCGTCTGCGCGTCACCGAGTGGACCGTGGAGGGCACCCTGGACCCGAACTCGCCCCTCAAGCTGGCCCTGCCGGTCTGTCAGGAGTTTCTCGATCAGCTGGGCGAGGGGTTGCTGCAACCGGCTGGCGAGAAGGCTCTGCGTCTGGCCATGGGGCGTTTCTCGGCTCACCCGACCGTGCAGGTCAGCCTGGGTGTGCAGGCCGAGCGCATCGCCGCCGCGCCCAGCCACGCCGAGGCTCAGCGCCTGGTAGCCGAGGGGATGCAGACGCTCAAGATCGTTCAGGAGATCGAGGACATGCTCAATCCGAAGGGGCGGGCCGCCATCCATGAGCAGGAGGAGGCCGTTCTGGTGGGAGGCGTGCGGGTGGCCAAGCGGGAGGGAATTGAAGATGGTTCAAGAACATAGGCTCAAGATGCGAAGGAGCTTGAGTGTCTGGCTGCTGACCGGACTGGCCTGGGGAGCCGTGGCTTGCTCCAGCCCATCGCCCCAGACGACATCCGGCCCTGCGCCTCCTCCCACCGCCCCCGCCTCTCGCGAGGAGGCTCGGGTGGTTGTGGCTCCACCGGCCACGCGCGACCCCTTCGTTCGCAGGGTGAAGCCACCCGCTCAGCCGACCGTCACCCGGGTCACTCTGCCCGCCGTCAACTATATCAAACCGGCCCGCGACCCGTTCCTGGCTCCAGGCGGCCGGCCCAGGCATCAGGCCACCTCCAGCATCGCCACCGACCCCGATGCCGGGGGGCGCATCAGCAAGCCGGCTCCCCCTGGCTTTCAGCTGATCGCCATCGAGAAGAGCGGCGGTCAATTCCAGGCGGTGCTGTCGGCCCGAGGCGAGCGGCTCACCGCCCGCCCGGGGGAGTACGTGCTCGGATGCCGGGTGGTGCGCATCGACGCCGATGGGGTGGCCGTCACGCGCGCCGGCCACCCCTTCCGCCTCTCTCTCAAGCGGCCCCTGGCTGAAGCTCCCTGAGGCTCAGGCGATCGGGTTGGCCAGCTCGAAGTCGTAGTCGCGTGCGAGCTGGGTGCGTCCATTGCGCACGAAGGTCGAATCCATCTCCCCTTCTCGTTTGGGCAGGTCGATCGAGCTGATGCCCAGCTCAGCCAGCGACTTCAGCTCGCCCTTGTCGGTCTTGGCGTCGCCGTTCGAGTCCACCCACATCTGCAAGCCGTTCAGCTCCTCGCCGTTGACCACGCCGTCGCGGTTCTTGTCATAGAGCTGGGCGACTTTATCCCAGCCATTCTTGTATTTGTCCTGCTCGCCGTTTTCGCCGGTGCGGCGCATCAGCTCGCGCCCATCGTTGATGACCCCGTCGCCGTTGAAGTCGTGCACCAGCAGGCCGTCCTGAGAGCCCTTGCTCATCCACTCCAGCGTGTCTTGCTTGCCGTCGGCGTTCAGATCGAAGTTGATCTTGGCGCCGCCTTTACCTGTGGTATCGAGCTTACCGTCCCCGTTCAGGTCCAGGATGACAGGGGTTCCCCCGCCACCGCCGCCACCGCCGCCACCATCACCGCCGCCGTCTCCGCCGCTGGACTGCACCTGTTGCTGCTGTTGCTGCTCCACGCTGACACTGGCGGCCGCGGCTGCCGAGGCAGAGGCGCTCTGATTGTCGTTGTGGCTGACCGAAACGGCAGCCGAAGCCGAAGCCGAAGCAGAGGCGGACGCGGAGGCGCTGGCTGAGGCGTTGGGACCGCAGTGGGTCGAAGAGGAACCGTGGCAATCGTTATGTCCGCCGCCGCCCCAGCAGCTGAGATCGGGCACGCAGCCGCTGGAAGTGTAGCAAGGATCGAAGTTCATGGCCGAGTTGAAGCCGCGCGGATCGCTCCAACAGCAGTTGCCGTTGCCCGGTTGCTGCTGGCCGCCCTGGCGCGACATGGCCTCGAAGAGGGCGAAGAGCATCATGATGGAGGCCAGACTCGTGTAGGGATTGGCGTTCATCGGACCGCCAAACTGATTGCCGTTCATGAAGGGGGAAGCGATCGAAGAGCCGCCCCAGCTGTTGGTTTGGTAGAGCATCTTTTCCTCCCAGCGCACCTGACTGCCTCAGGATAGCGCCCGGGGGATGAGGAGGCCCTTTTGTAGATTCGTTGTTAGATGAAGAATCTGTTAACTGATGATGAACAGGTTGTGAACCGTTTCGGGTGGAACTGCGGGCCACGATGAACTCAGCGATCGGCCCCTTTCAGGTCCGGCGACTGCTGGGCCGGGGCAGCTATGGCGAGGTGTACGAAGCCGATGGGGGTCTGGCGGTCAAGGTCATGCGGCCCGACCGCCAGACCCCCCAGCAGAGCGCTCGCTTCCGCTCGGAAGCGGCCGCTCTGGCGGCCGTCGAGCACCCGGCGGTGATGGCCCTCAAGGCTCCCCTGGCCGAGCTGCCCGATGGCACGCTCTATTTCGCCATGGAGCTGGTCACGGGTGGTTCCCTGGCCGACCTGGTGGCCCGGGGAGGCTACTCGGGCCGCCAGCTGCTGGACATCGCAGCCGCCCTGGCCGACGGGCTCGATTGTCTGCACCGGGCCGGGGTGCTCCACCGCGATCTGGCTCCCTCCAACATCCTGCTCGACCACGAGCTGAGACCGCGTATCGCCGACCTGGGCATGGCCCGCACGGGCCAGGAAGGTCCCACCCCCGACTTCTGGTTCGCTCATGGCGACCCGGAGTATGCCGCTCCCGAGCGCCTGTTTCACATCGAGAGCGGGGAGATGGGCGATTGTTACTCGCTGGGGGCCGTGCTCTACGCGCTCTACACCCGAAACAACCTGTTCCGGCTCAGTGAGCTCAGCTTTCTCTACAATCTCTACACGCGCCAGATCGAGCAGTTCTTCCGCAACTGCCTGCAGCACGGGCTGCCCTGTCCCAGGGTGGATTTTCGCGCCGTCTACGAGCACTACGTCGCTCGAGCGCCTGAGCTTTGTTTCGTCCCGGCAGTTCCGGTTGATCCGCCGGTGAGGCAGGGGATCGAGGAGGTCTTGTCGGACCTTCTCCAGCCCGACTCCTGGCGCCGCCTGCAGCGGCACGAGTCCCTGTCGGGCGTCAAAGAACGTTTGTCCGAGCTGGGGGAGGTTGCATGACACCACGCTATGCGCGCGAGATTTCAGCCCTGGTGGAGGGCCTGGTGATGGTGCTGGAAGGCACCCTGGCCGGCTCTGAGTGCCTTGAGCTGGTGGCCGCCGCTCAGGATCGGCACCAGCGTTCGCGCAACCTGGCCCGCTTGACCCGAGAGGTGGTGCTGGGGCACGAGCGCCTGGTGGCCCTGGCCGACCAGCTGTTGACCCAGCTGGATCAGCGCGAAGCTCTGCTGGGTGAGCTGTCGGCCGGGCTGGCCAATCCCAAACGCGATCCGCTGGTGGCCTCGGGCAAGCGGCTGCAAGAGCTCTCCTTCCAGATCGCGACCCTTTCCGAGCAGCTCGAGCGCGAGCGCCGCCTGTTGCCCCAGGATGTTCCCATTCCTGCTCTGGACGACGCTCTCAAAGCGGTGCGCGCCATTTGCGACGGGCTGGGCGACCACGAGCTCCTGGGGGCGCGCGTGGCCGAGCTGGTCAAGCTGCACAAGAGTTACGAGGCCGAAGGCCAGGTCTTTCGCGAGAGCTACCCGCACAACCAGGCGGTGGCCCAGCGCATTCAGGGCGCTCTGACCACCTTCGAGCAGGCGGCCGGGGCGCTGGTCCATTTTCTGGAGGATCCGGCCGGTCGTCGCGAGAGCCTGACCGAGGCCGTCAAGCTGCTTCAGAACGCCGCCATCGACCTCAACTCGAGCTTCAACGCCGTGGCCCAGGTGCGCCGCCAGGAGGGCTTCTCCGAGGTGGCGGTGCTGGACGCCTTTGCCCGAGCGGCGCGAGGCGGGGCCACCCCCGAGCGCCTGGAAGCTCACTTTGCCAGACTGCAAGGTTTCCTCGAGGAGCAGCGGGCCGACTGCCAGCGTTTTCACGATACCGTGCTGCTCTCCCAGCGCGGAGAGCAGACCTGGGAAGGCACTGTTCGCCCCGTGCTCGAGCGCTTCGAGGTGACCCTCGACAGCGCCCGGGCCGAGCCTTCCGAGCGCAAGCTGATGGAGCTGTTCCGGCTGGGCCAGGAGCTTTTGAACAAGAAGAAGGCCTGGATCGAGAAGGGGCCCCAGAGCCGCTCCTTTGCCGCCGACCCGCTGCTGGAGGAGCTGCGCGAAGCGGTCAAAGGCTGGTATGCCGGCAGCGTTCCACGTCCCTACTTGCTGGGCAAGCTGGAGCAGTGCTACCTGGACGCCACGGAGCTGGAGGGTGAGCTGTCCAGCCTCAAGGCGCTCGAGCACGATGCGCTGCAGGCTGCCGTCAGCGCCCCTCTGGCCTCGTTTGAGAAGCTGCGCGATGCCGCCGAGGCCGACGACCGGACCGCACTGGCCGCTGCCCTGCGCGAGTTGGAGGAGGCTTTCGATCGCTGGCTGTGGTGCCGCGAGACCATTCGCTTGCTCCAGGAAGAGAAAGATCTGGTGACCTGCTTTCAGTGCGGGCTGAAGAACCAGAAGGTACGCAACTGCACCGGTTGTGGCTCGCGCCTGGTCTGGCCGGACGATACCGACAGCGAGGGAGAGACGGCCACGGTCAAGTCGGGTAGCCTCTTCGACCGGTTCACCCGGGCCCTGGAGACCGAGCAGGAGCTGACCGTGATCCGTCCCCTGCTGACCCAGTGCCACCAGGTGGTGCGGGACGCCTCGCGTCGGCTGGCGGCCTGGAGCAAGGCCAACCAGCAGGCGGTCGGCGAGGATGAGGAGCTGGAGCGGGTGGCCTCGGAGTTCGAGGTCCACGTCAAGAGCCTGGAATCGACCCTGGCAGCCCTGCTCGCTCAGGGAACCGGCTCGGTGCAAGACCACGCCGAGGCCCTCGAGGACGTGCGCGAGCTCTTGCTCCGGCTGGGCGAGTCGCACGCCGCCCTGACGCCCGAGGCCGACAGCAGCTGGCTGGAGGGTGGCATCACAGGCTGAAAGCGTGGAGGGCGTTGAAGGTGGCCAGGACGAAGCCGCCTTCGACTCTGGCCGGGGTGCCCATGACCTGACTGCCGGTGGGGTAGCTCCCGCGAAGTTGGCCAGTGGAGGCGGCGTACAGAAATACCTGGCCGTCCGTGCCGGCCGCCGCCAGCAGATCGGGTCCCACCAGGGCCGCCCCGCCCACCAGCGAGCCCCCGGTCGGGGCCACCCAGCGCACCTCGCCGGTGGCCCGATCCAGGGCCAGCAGTCGCCCTGAGCTGCCGCCCGCGATGACCAGGCTCTCGTAGACCAGGGGAGTGTTGTAGAGTTGCACGGAGAGCCGGCGCCTCCACAGCTCCTGACCGCCGCCGGCCGAGAGCGCGTAGAGTTGCCCGTCGAAGGAAGCCACGAAGACGGTGCCGTCCGGATCTACCACGGGCTGGCCCTTGATCGGGCCGCCCGTCTCGAATTCCCAGCGCAGCTTGCCGCTGGCCAGATCGGCCGCCCGCACCAGGCCGTCGTTGGCGCCCACGATCACCTGACCCCGCGGCTCATCCACGAAAGGGGAGGAGTGCATATAGTGACCGGCTTTGAGCTCCCAGCGCTGTCGGCCGGTGGCCGCCTCCACCGCCAGCAAGCTTCCGCCCGCCTCGCCGTACTCGATGCCCACGTAGATCGACCCGTCATGGTGCGCGGGCGAGGACCCGATCCACTGTCCCGGGCGGGTCTCCCAGACCAGCCGGCCCTCTTCCACGCAGTAGAGGTAGCCGTCGTAGGCTCCGAAGTAGACGCGTCCGTCGAGAACGAGGGGCGAGGAATGGACGCCCCGTTCCTGGTCGCGCACCGCATAACGCCATAGCTCCTTGCCCTGGTGAGAGAGGGCTAGCACGAAGCCCTGGTCGCTGCCGACGTAGAGGGCCTCGGGCGTGACCGCCGGCGTGGACTTTGGAGCGTTGTAGCGGCCCGAGTTGAGACCGTCGAAGGTCCAGGCCACTCGCACTTCAGGCAGCTCGCCCGCCAGGGTCACCCCCAGCTCGGGCAGGGTGAAGAGCGCCTCCAGGGGGATCTGTTGCTCGCGCAGCCACAGGGCGCCCTCCAGAAGGTAGTCGATGAGCACCCCCACGGCCACCACCCGGCAATCGAAGGGAGCGATGGCCTGCATGGCCTGCTTCTGGGTGTGGCCGGCGTTGACCAGATCGTCCAGAATGGCCACCCGGGCCCCGGCCCGGATGAGGGGGCCCTCCACCAGCTTGCGCAAGCCATCCTGCTTGGGAGCGCGTCGAATGATGGCCCCATCCACCGGTTGCCCGTCCTGACGACTCTCGTACATGAGCGCGATGACCAGCGGGTTGGCAGCCAGGGTCATGCCGGCGACCACCTCGGGTCGGTGGGGCTTGAGCCGCTCCCAGAGCAGTCGGGCGGCGTAGTGAAGATAGGGCCCCTGGAGCAACAGCTCCCGGGTATCCACCATCCAGGCGTAGGGCTTGCCGTTACGGTCGTAGCCCTCGCCCCACTTGAGCGAGACGTTGATCAGTCCCCGGCGCAGCTCGTCCCGGTAACGCTCCAAGTCACTTCTTGCCGGTCAGGGCGCCCAGATGGACGTGCTCGTCGCGCGAGCCTTCGATGGTCACAGGGCTGTGGTTGAGGGTGGCGTTGTGATGATCGTGGTTCTCGACCTTGATGCCACCTTCATAGTGGGTGTGCTCCTCGGCCACGGCGATGCTGCTGCCCTCGAGGTGGGTGTGCTGCTCTACCTTGACCTCCCCTTCGAGGTGGGTATGGTCGTGGCGGTGGCGCTCGACGTGGACCCGATCACCCACCTGCAGCTGGTCGCCGACCTGGATGTCGTCGCCCACGTGCATGTGCAGGGTGCCGCCCGGCTGTACGATGACCTGGACCTCTTTCTTGGGCTGCGGCCTGGGCTCTTCTTTCTTCTCCTCGACCTTCTTGTCGGGGTTGAGCACCCAGTAGAGGCGGTCGAGCGACTGCACCGTGTTCACCGTGGAGCCCACGTCCCGGTCGCTGAACCAGTTGATGCTCCCGAAGAAGGGCACGGTGGCGGTGTGGATCTGGGTTTCCTGGAGCACCACGGGCTGACCGTGGGTGATGCGCTCGAGGGCCTCGACCACGTTGAGAGGGTCGCCCTTGGCAGCCATGCGGCCGGCGTTGAGAGTGGACCAGCCGCCGGCGGCCACGGCCCCCAGCTTGGCGAAGGGCTCCCAGAGCTGCCAGTTGCCGAAGATCCCGCCCGCCAGACCTCCGATGATGGCGCCCGTGACCCCCCCGAAGAGGGCCCCGTTGACCCCGGCCTTCAGGCTGGCTTTGGCCACCCGCACGAGCAAGTTGGTGTCGGCTTTCTTGTAGAAGCGCCAGGGATAGTTCGAGCCCATGCGCTTGGTGGTGAAGGAGGAGAGCTGGTGAGCCGCCTTGGCCACGGGGTTGGTCTCACTCATCTTCTCTTCGGGGTTGTACATCTGGTAGACGAGCTTGAGCTCGGCGTGGTTGGAGACGGCGATGGGGGCTCCAAACTTGACCTCGATGCCGTTGCTGGCGCCCAGCTTGGCGTCCTTGGCGCCGGTGGCGGTCTGCTTGATCCCCTCGGCGGCCGCTCCGCCCACCGCGCCCCCGGCCATGGCCATGGCTGTCAGGCTGTCGGCGTTGATGGACATGTTGAGCTTGCGCATGGGCTCGAGGAAGATGGCCTCACCCTTCTCCAGCGCGTGAATGGCGTCGTGCAGGCTGATCTTCTGGCGCATCTTGAGCTGCCCGTCCTCTTGCAGCTCGGCCGCTCGCAGCCGCCAGGGGAAGCCCTGCTCCTTGAGTTTCTCGGTGAAAAAGCCCAGCATCTGGTCGGCCTGGCGGGGCTCGATGTTCTGATACTCCGGGCCGGAGAGATCGATCTGGATCCGATCGTCGGTCACTCCCCCGATGATGTCGGTCAGCTTGTCCCTGGTTGAGCTAAACAGGCCGCGCGAGCGCTCGGGCGGAGTGGTGGCAGCTGTGGGCAGCACATGCATAGCCTGAGGATAGGCCCAAGCTCTGAAAAAACGCCAAAAACTGCGGGGGGTTGCATTTTCAGGGCTGTTCGTTCATAATGTCGGCGAACAAACGACCGCGGCCGCGGGGCCGGGGTCTTCTGTTTGGAACCGACGCAAGAAAGGAGGTAAAGCCGCATGTCCGATAAGGAAGAAGCCATCGAAGTCGAAGGCACGGTTGTGGAAGCTTTTCCCAACGCCCGCTTCGGCGTGGAGCTGCCCAATGGGCACCGCGTACTGGCCCACGTGTCCGGAAAGATCCGGCGCCATTTCATCCGCATCCTTCCTGGCGACAAGGTGACTGTGGAGCTTTCCCCCTACGACCTCACGCGTGGTCGCATCACCTACCGCTTCAAGTAAGGCTCCACCCCTTGCCTGGGAGAACCCGGCCTGCTGCAGGCTCGGGTTTTCTTGCTTTTCAGGACTTGTTCGGGTCGACGGTCTAGTCTGGTAGACATGCAGATCCATGGATATGGCGGAGCGCGCTGGGCTGGCGTCGTTTCAACGCGAGCGGTGGGCTCGCGCGACGAGGTCCAGCGCACCAGCGTACCAGGGCCGAATGCCCTGAGCGGGGAGGGCGGGCCTTGCTCGGCGAGGCCTGAGACGGGTGGTCTCGGTACAGGGGAAGCGTCCCGTGAGCGCCAGGGAGGGGAATCCTTCTGGACGCGATACGCCGGCGGCCTGTTCCTGGCCGGTTGCGTGGCTGTGGGCATGAGCTTGCATGTTGCCGGCACAACTCTTCACGCCAACCATCCTGTCGTCGCCGACCCGACGCAGGTAACCCTCGAGCAGGAGCTGGAGCTGGGCTCGCAGTGCCAGCGAATGGCCACCTCGGGCCGTCCGGCTCGGGATGCCGAGCAGGAGCAGCGCGTGGCCCGGGTGGGGCAGACCCTGCTTCCCCACGCCAGGCGCAGCGAAATCCCTTATCAGGTTCATCTGGAGAACAACCAGCGGGTAAATGCCCAGGCCTGCTCCAACGGCGCCCTGTTGATCGAGCGCAACCTGGCCCGCAAGCTCGATGATCAAGAGCTCTTGTTCGTTGGAGGCCACGAGCTCGGTCATGTGGAGCTGCGCCACGGGGTGACCCGAACTTCCTACCTCGACCAGGTGGGCTGGATCATGGCCGTTCCCTTCATGCGCGAGCCCTTCGCCAGGGACTACGAGGCCATGTCTCGGGAGCACGAAAAGGCGGCCGACTGCTACGCGGTCGGCATTCTGCGAGCCGAGGGGATTCCCGTGGAAAAGGCGGAGTCGGCTCTGCTCAAGGCCACGGAAGGGAGCCCGCAGCACGGCACCCACCCCCCGATCAATGAGCGGCTGCAGCACCTGCGCTCGTGCTGAGCCTTTGTCCAGAGGGCCTGGAACTTCTCCACCTCGTGGACGGGCTCGAACAGATCTGGTCGATACCGAGCGGACGTTCGCTGGCGCGGTTGACCCGTCAGACCAGCTTGACCGCACCGGACTTCAGGTCGTAGACCGACCCTACAATCTTGAGCTGACCCTTCGAGACGGCCTCCTCCAGAATGCCTGACTGTTTGGTCAAGCGAGTTGTGGTCAACTTGACATTGGCCACGATGGCGTTGTGCAGGCCATCCCCTGCCTGGCCCTTGGCCTCGCGCGCGGCCGGTCGGATGGCCTCCACCAGGCTCTCGATGCTGCCGGGCAGCTCGGTGTCTGCATGAATCGTCTTGATGGCGGCATCCACCGCGCCGCAGTTCTCGTGTCCCATGACCATGAGCAGAGGCACCTTGAGGACCGCGACAGCATACTCCAGGCTGCCCATAACGCCATAGTTGGCCGCACTGATGGTGTTCCCCGCCACCCTTACCACGAACAGGTCTCCGATTCCGGCATCGAAGAACACCTCGGGGGCCACCCTCGAATCGGCACAGCCCAGGATGATCGAGTGGGGGTACTGGCTTTCGGCGACCTTCGCGCGCGAGTCAGCGTTGCGCCGGGAAGGACCATCCTTCAGCTCGGCCAGGTAGCGAGCATTGCCGTCCATCAGTCGCTTGAGCGCCTCGTCGGCGCTGATGCCCGGGCCAGCCGCCGATAGGGGCGGGCAGCTCGCCAGCATGCCCGCAGCAATCAATCCATGAATAAAGAACCGTCTTGATATCGTCATTCCAGGAACTGCGACGTCAGGAGCCCTGTTCCTTCACGTGCGCACTTTTGCACTTGCAGACGCGAGCTCCTGGGCCGTGCGACGAGGCTCAGCGGCGCTGGAACTCGGGTGAGCCGAGCAGGATGCCCACCACGTTGGCAATGCTCTCAGGAGTCAGCTCGACCTTCTGTTTGGCCGAGGGTTGCGCCTGAGGATAGGCCTTGCTCGCCCCCCCGCGGGCATTGGCCGCCTCGGTGACGCGGCGGGCGAAGTCGGGGTCGAGAGCGGCCGGCATGAGCTGCTCGACGGTGGGCCTGACGTCCCGGCCGGGCAGCACGCAGCGGGCGTAGGCGCCCAGCGCCTCTTCGACGGTGCGGGGCGCTCGGGTGGGACGCAGCTCGGCCAGGTCGACCCGGGCTCCGCCCACCCGTCCCGAGGCCAGCTGCAGGCAGAAGTTCATGCGGTTGAGCAGGTTGCCGGTGTTGATCCAGTAATCGGCCCGGTCGGGAAACCCGGTGGGGGGACGGCAGGAGTAGAGCTCCTGGCCCATGGGCTCGAAGAAGCCCACCACGCCCGAGCGGGGCTCGAGCCGGGCGTTGAGGATGCGCACCGCACTTGCGGCCAGCTCGAAGGGAGACTTGACCTTGGCCTTCACCACCGAGCGGTCCCAGAACTCGGGCGACTCGACCAGATCCACGACCACTGCCTTCAGGTCGCCACCCCGGCGCAGATAGGTGCGCTCCAGGCGAGTGAGCAGAGAACGGGGCGGATTGTCTGAGACAAAACGCACCGCCAGCTTGCGACACAGAAAGCGAGCCGTGGAAGGGTGCATGGCCAGGGTATCGAGCAGCTTCTCGCCTTCTTGCTGACCGCTACCCTGGGTAGGGCTGCCCATCACCCGTTTGGGGCGGTTGTCGTGCCACTCCGGTTTGAAGATGAAGCTGGCCTTTCCGGCGGTTCGCTCAACGCTCCAGCCGGTCAGCACTCGGGCCACCTCGGTCACGTCTTTCTGGCGATAGCCTCCGTCCACGCCGAGCGTGTGCAGCTCGAGCAGCTCGCGGGCGTAGTTCTCGTTGAGGCCCTGGCGCCGGTTGGGGTCGGGAGGACGAGGAGTTGGACGCAGCTTGCCCCGGCGGGCGGAGTAGCCCAGCGGGTCGGTATTGCTCTCCATCTCCACCGAGCCGCTCACAGGGGCCTGGGAGTAAGCATTGTCCAGGTAGTAGAGCATGCAGGGGTGATGAGAAGTGGCTCCCAGCAGTGCGCGGAACGGGCCCAGAATGTTGGGACGGATGGCTTCGCGCTCATAAGCTGCCACGAACTGGCGGCAGTCGTCGTCGGTCAAAGAGACGTTGAAATGGTTGAACCAGAAGTCGGTCAGCACCTCGTGGAGCTGGTTCTGGTTGTAGACCGCGCGCAAAAGCTTGCGTGCCCGAAGGGTCCACTCGTTGGACTCTTCGGGCACGGCCAGCAGGGCGCTGCCCAGCTCGGGGCTGGCCAGATCGCCGGCCAGCTGGCGCTCGAACCACTCCTCCAGCCCACCGCGGGCAACTTCGGCCACCTGGCCGGGGCGTGGGCCGTAGGAGAAGCGGTTGAGCAGGTGGGCGGCCGCCTCCTCGCGGCTCAGTCCGGCCTCCCGGTAGGGAAAATACAGCTCTTCGCGGGCCAGGGCCGGCAGCATGGTGGAAAGAGCCAGCAAGACGACCAGCAACCGCATCATCTGGAACTGTTCTCGGGCAGGGAGTCTGCCCCTTCGTGCCCGAACCCCCCGCCATGGATCGCCTCAAGCGCCAGATAGCCGATCAGCCGGAGATCAGCAACCAGGAGCCGCCTCCCAAGATCGTGCACAAGACCTATGCCCGAACCGTCCATGCAGCCATGACCACGGGGGTTACCCTGGGCCTGGTGGGCTTTCTTGTCGCTCTGGGAATCACTATGCTCTTCAGTGCCGGCTCGCTGACCCTGGCCCAGGGGATCACGCGGGCTCTGCCCTGGGGTCCGGTCATGCTGGTCGTGGGCGCCCTGATCGGGGCGCTCGAGTTCTACTATTTGCGCCGCGGGCGAAGGTGCTGAGCATCTAACTGCTGAGGTGCCCAACCGCCTGATGAGAAACTGCTCGATCCTGCGAAGGAGCAAAGAACCGTGAAGCTCAAGACTCTCCGGCTGGGATTGATCGGCTGTGGCCACATCGCCCAGATGCATATCGACTCGCTCCTGCAACTGCGCGAGGCCGGCCTCGAGCCACTGGAGCTGGTGCTGGCATGCGACCTCGAGCCCGAGCGGGTAGAGCTGTTTCGTCGCAACTACGGCTTTGCGGCCGGTACCACCGACTGCCGCCGGGTGTTCGAGGCGGGGCTCGACGCTCTCTACATCTGCTCGCCCACTCGCGACCACCTCGAGCCGGTGTTGCAGGCGGCCAGCCAGGGGCTGCCGATCTTTTGCGAGAAGCCGCTGGGCCGCAACCTGGCAGAGGTCGAGCGCATGGCCCGGGCGGTCGAAGAGGCCTCTCTGCCCGCCCAGTTGGGCCTGGTCCTGCGCTTTTCGCCGGTCTATCAGGTCATGCGCCAGCTTCTCCACGAAGAGGGTGTGGGCCGAGCGATGGCGGCGGTGTTCCGCGACGACCAGTACTTCCCCATCGGGGGCAGCTACCACAGCCAGTGGC
>CAYYHB010000040.1:0-30151 GCA_964471395.1 uncultured Burkholderiales bacterium
GGCCCCGCGCAAGCTGGCCGCCAGCCTGACCAACGCCCTCTACCACCTCGACGAGCAGCCGGGCGCGCGCGCCAACTGGTGGCTCGAGCGCATGCTGGAGGCGCCGGTGGACGAGCGTTTGCTCGAGGTCGGCCAGGTGCTGGCCTGGCGGGCCGGGCTGCCCCACTACCGCGAAGGGGCGCTGGAGCTGTGCGAGCGGCTGCCGGTCGAGTTGACCGGAGTAAGCCCTGCGGTGCTGGCCGAGCTTCGCAGCGACCCCTGGCTGACGGTGGAGGAGCCCATCCCCGGCTCCAGGCCCCGGGTGATGTTCCGAGTGGGCGGCTTTCGCGGCTTCGGTGGGCCCTTCGTGGCCCCGCCCGAGCTTCGCTACGCGGGCCAGAACAGGTTCTATGTGGGCGACGGCGAGGGCTGGTGGCTGCTTGTGGCGGACGGCTACGGCACCAGCCTGCACCGCCTGGCCGCCGAGCCCCGCGGCCTGAAGGACGAAGGTCCGGGGGCCAGAGCGGTTCCTGAGCTGGCCGGCTTTTCGCGGCATGCCTCGGGGCCGCGCATCGTGGCCGCCGCCCGGCCGCTCTCGCACTACGTGCTGCTGGCCGCTGTTTAGCTTGATGATTGGACCTGATGCCTGCGATCGGCAGCCAATGCACAAAGCCGGACCGGTCATGGAGTCCCCCAGGCGACCTTACAGGCTGCGCATCAGTCAGGCGGTTGCAGTTCGGCAGCGTGGCGAGCGTGCGGAACCCTTTGTGTCAAGATTAATCAGGTCTGTTGAGATTGATACTCTATGGCCGACAGCTACGCCTCGCATTCGAAAGATGCAATCCACGCCTTCTTCCAACTGCGATACATCATCCCACACTTCCGATGGTGACAGTTCAATGTGTTACTCAGGCGTGGCACTGGAGTCGAGCGAGCCTGACATCACTTTAAAACCGAGCCGTTCATACAATTCCTTCGCAGGCTTCCCGCCGGCCGTAAGCCAGATCGCTTCGTCATTTGGAAATCTCTTTCTCAATTCGCTTAGCACGAGGATTGTTAGGTATCTTCCTAACCCATTTCGTCTTGCAGTTGGGTCAACAGCGACAAGGTGGACAAGTGGAACCGTTTGTCCATCCTGGACCGTCTCCCAGGACGAGGCACTCGCGAGTAACTGGTCACCCTCCCAGGCAAGGTAAGTTGGGCAGCGCGAGAACTGCGGGGCCCGCAAGAACCTCCAGTAGCCATCGAGACAGAAACTTCGGACTAAACCGCTTGAGTACATCAGCCTGAACCACGGTCGGAAGTCCTTCCTACTCATCCGAGTGATCCGAAGCCTCGAGGGGATGGGTGGGAGCTCTGGCGGTCGCCCGATAAAACTCATCCGGACGGCGAGATCGGCGGAGGGAAAAACGTGACCCGTGCAGTCTGGAGCCAGAATTCGGTCTAGAGGCAGTAGCAGGATCCTTAGAAGCTTTCCCATCCAGGAACGCAACTGTGGAGTTCGCAAGAGACGCAATCCTTTATCCTCAAGAAATGACTAGATAATAGAGCTATCAAAACATTGGCGAGAGTAGCAAACGGGAGAGGCTCTGTCAATCAAGCCTTTCAAAACCGTTGATGCGTCTCACTAGAGCCGCTAACTTTCCACTACCGTACCAGTCATTGGCTAACTCTGGGCTGCACGCCAGAACATCCCGGCAGCAGGGAAACGCACACGCCGGTCAGCTTGTGCTTACCGCAAGCAAGACGTTCGAATCCATCAACGACGGGATTTCCGAGCTCTAGAGTTGGGCGGAGTTACGGAGGTTCCCACGGCAGCCATTCAGCGATCACGAAGGAACCTAAGGAACGGCCTGCCGGATGCTGTAGCGGACTGAACAGTAGTTGACCCGGAATACAGCATCGCCAGCAGTTACACGCACGCTCCTTAGAGCTTTCCGGATTCTTCAGCAGGAGAAGTTCGCGGTCTGAAGTAACACCTCGGTCACCAGAAGGGCATCAACGCCTTCTGCGAAAGGAGATGCGCAATTCCGGGCTTAGTCGCCCGATTGCCCGATTTTGAACGTGCACACCAGTTCCGGCGGCATCCGCCAGATTTCCCTCGGTGACCCCATCCTCGGACAAGGGGAATCCGACGCCCTGCGCGCGGTAATCGAGTCGGGTTGGGTCACCATGGGTGAGCGGGTGCAGGAGTTCGAACAGAGGTTTGCGCAACTCCACCGGCAGACCGACGGCGTGGCCGTCAGTTCTGCCACGGCCGGACTGCATTTGGTTCTGGAAGCGCTCGGAGTGGGTCCCGGCGATGAGGTGCTGGTTCCCTCGCTCACCTTCGTAGCCACCACCAATGCGGTGCTCTATACGGGCGCCACGCCGAAGTTCGTGGATATCGAGAGTCTCGAAAGCCCCATGATTGATCTGGAAGACGCGGCCCGCAAGCTGACTCCGCGAACCAAGGCCGTCATGGTCGTCAACTATGCGGGCTATGCCCCAGATTGGCAGCGTTGGCGTGAATTCTGCGATGCGCACAAGCTGGCTTTCGTGGAGGATGCCGCTCACAGCCCAGGTCTCGCGGGATCCTCTCGCTGGGCCGACGCTGCGGTGTACAGCTTCTTCTCCAACAAGAACATGACTACGGCCGAGGGCGGTATGATTCTCAGCCGTCATGAGAAAGTGCTGTCTGATTGCCGTCTACTGCGGGCTCACGGCATGACGGCCAGCACACTCGACCGCCACAAGGGCCATGTCAGCGGCTACGACGTTATCTGCCTGGGCTACAACTACCGACTCGACGAGCTTCGCGCCGCCATCGGGCTGACTCAGCTCGAGCGCCTGCCCAAGTGGAACCAGATCAGAAACCGACTCTCCCGACGCTACCGCGATCTCTTACCGGAGCGGCTCAGAGTTCCATTCAGCTCCGAGATCCCGCACACGGCGCACCTTCTTCCGGTGGTGCTCCCCCCCCAAACCGATCGGGCCCAGATTATGCAGGCCATGCGGGAGGCCGGCATTCAAACCAGCGTCCACTATACTCCCATCCATCGGTTCACCCTGTATCGCGAGCGCTTCCCCGGTCTTTCACTGCCAGTCAGCGAGGAGTACGGGAGCCGCACCATGAGTTTGCCGCTGCACGCGGGCTTGACGGAAGATCAGGTTGACTTTATCGTGTCCACATTGACTCGCTGTGTTTGACCTGTCTTTTTCCTATCACTCGACGAAACGGGCATTTGACCTCATCCTGGCCAG
The DNA here is from genome assembly GCA_964471395.1 of uncultured Burkholderiales bacterium. GTDB lineage: Bacteria > Vulcanimicrobiota > Xenobia > Xenobiales > QWHO01 > QWHO01. The sequence goes on from CAYYHB010000040.1 coordinate 3,223, forward strand.
CCTGGGCCTGCTGCTGAGCTGGCCTTTATTCGTGGTGATCGCCATCGGGGTCGTGCTCGATTCGCCCGGCCCAGTCTTCTTCCGGCAAACGCGCCTCGGTCGCGGCGGTAAGAAATTCGAGATGATCAAGTTCCGCAAGTTCCCGGTAGACCTCAATGATCAGGGCCCGGGCGTCACCTTGCGCGATGATCCGAGAATGACCCGGTTCGGGGCCTTCCTCGAACGCACCAAGCTCGACGAGATTCCGCAACTCTGGAACATCCTGGTGGGTGAGATGTCCTTCTTGGGCCCCCGCCCCGAGTCTCTCAATTACGAGGACCTCTTCGTAGGCCCCTACCTGCAGTTACTCGACTACCGGCCGGGCATCTTCGGCCCCAGCCAAGTTGCCTACCGCAACGAGTCCCTGCTCTACCCCGAGGGCGAAAATCCAGAAGCCTTCTACCGCGCTAACCTGTTCCCGGTCAAGGCTCAGATCGATCTGGATTACTTTTCGCGCGCCACCTTGCAGGGCGATATCTACTGGGTGGTTAAAGGCGTGCTCGTCAGCCTGTTCGGCGTGGTGGGCTGGCGTGAGTTCATCGGCATCTACTGGAGAATCGCCCTCCTAGACGCCGCACTCGTGGCGATCGCTTGGGTGGGCGCTATCCTGACCCGCTTTTGGGGGATGCCTGGGCAGCAGGACTGGCTCGAAATCGGAGCCCTGCTGCTCGTTGCCGTGCCCTGCACACTGGTATGCTTGGCGCTTGGAGGAGTCTACCGCAAACCGCTGCGCTACTTCTCATTGTTTGACGCGATGGCCCTGATTCGCACCAACGTCCTGGCTTCGATGAGCATCTTGTTCTTGACGATCAAATTCATAGACCGGGGCTTCCCACTGGGAGTCTGCCTGCTCGAGGTCTTGTATGCCACTGTCATTCTAGCCCTCCCGCGCTTGGTGCGGCGGTTGGTCTATGAATACCAAACCCGCCCCGAAACCGATCGCGCCCGCGCCGTCGTGGTGGGGGAAGGAGCCCAGGCCGAGGCCCTGGCCGGATGGCTCGAGACCATCGGCTGCCAGGTGCACGGTTTGGTGGTCAAGGACTCCCTGCTCGGCTGCACCCGTCTTGGCAGGTACAAGGTCTTGGGCCGCTTCTCCGACCTCTGGCTGATCGTGCGCATCCACCAGATCAAATTGGTCTTCACCGCCGATTTCACCGAGTCGGACCAGGCCGCCTGGAAGCATACCCTGGGTCGCACCGGTGTCAAAGTCATCCAGTTCCCGCTCCAGGTGCGGGCCGCTATCTCAGGACTGTAACCGTGGGCTCGCCACTCGACGTCCTGCCTTCCGAGCCCGTCATCATTATCGGGGCGGCCCGCTCGGGCACGAATATGCTGCGTGACATGCTGGTGAAGCTCCCTGGGGTCAGCACTTGGCCCTGCGACGAGATTAACTACATCTGGCGACACGGTAACGCCAGGTTTCCTCACGACGAGCTCCCACCCGAGTTGGCCACGCCCGGAGTCTGCAAATACATTCGTAACGCCTTCCGCAGCCAGACCCGGCGCAACCCGTGCCGCATCCTCGTTGAGAAGACATGTGCCAACTCGCTGCGAGTGGACTTCGTCGATCGCGTGGTGCCCGAGGCCCGCTATCTCTTCATTGTACGGGACGGTCGCGACGTGGTGGCTTCCGCCATGCAACGGTGGACTGCGCCCTTCGAGTTGATGTATACCCTGAGAAAGGCGCGCTTCGTGCCCGTTGAGGACCTGGGCTACTACGTTATGCGTTATGCGGCCCATCGCGCCTTTCGGCTCTTTTCCCCTGAGAAGCGGCTTAAAAGTTGGGGGCCCAGGTGGGAGGGGATGCAGGCTCTGCTGGCCACCGCATCTCTGGACGAGATCTGTGCTACCCAATGGGCTCGTTCGGTGGCCACCTCGGAGCGGCAGCTCGAAAAGCGCGCCGAAAGGGTTCTGAAGCTACGCTACGAGGCCGTGGCCAGACAACCTGGGGAGGAACTGACCAGGATCGCCGAGTTCCTGAGTATCGAGGCCGACCCGGCCACCCTGAAACGGGCCACCCAGGGCATTTCCGCCCGCAGCGTGGGGAACTGGAAGAAGTCCCTCTCCTGCGAGACCCAGGAGAGGGTCATGCCTTTGTTGCAGCCGCAGTTGGAGGCGATGGGGTATGGAAAGGAATGTGAATAGATTTACTGCTGCAGGCGGCCCTGGGCCCCTGGATGGAGGCAACGCCTTGCACTGCTTGACCCCCTCCGCCAAGTCTCACACGATAGGTCCCGTGGGGCGGCCGGCCGCGGGGTCCAGTGACCAAGACTGGCCAGGCGTGGAATAGACATCAAGAACGCCTTATGATTCCGAGTCGGGCCACGAGATTCGTTCCAAGGAGAACTCGCTCAAGGAGTAATGCGACGATGAGCGAGATTGCCACTCCCAATGCGCAAGCAAGCAGGAGTTGACCAAATGTTTGGATAGGCAGATCCTTCAAAATCGTGCCGACCATTGCGGCAGTTGTCAGATGGATCGCCAGTAACGCCAGTGGAAGACGAACCAACCTCTGGCGCAGATCGATCGTAATGTAAAGCAAACTCACCGCAACGAAGCCACTCAAGACCATGCAGGCCGGCACGATAACAATGGACCCTTTGAGAGCCAGGCCAACGAGCAGCGAAAGCGGCAATAGGACCGCCTCCAGGAGGGCAGCAGACCCTAATATCCGAGACCCCCCCGCCGCAAAGCACACCTGGGCGATAGCCAGTTGAACGGCCGCCAAGAAGATCGTGAGACAGTAGACCTGGTTGAAACTCGAGCCGGCATAATATTTCTGGCCGTCGCTCAGCCACAGGGCGAGAAAGGGTCCATTCAGGCCCCAAAGAATCCCGGCCGCTATGGCCCCGAGCAGACTCTGGAAAGAGATTAGGAATTCGGAGATGGAAACGAATTTCTCTTGTGAACCTGCACCACGAAGATGCCCCAGTGGATAGGTGAGGGCCATGGGCACCTGGGCTACCATGATTCTAACGGTCTCTCCGGCCCGTGTGGTAACATTAAAGATAATGGCTTCAGTTGGCCCGAGAAAGGTCCCGATGAGGTAGGCAGGCATTCCAACCTTGAGTTGATCGCTCACCTGGCGTACAAACAGATACTTCGAAGTGTGAGTCAAGGCAGGAATCAATGAACGATCAAAGGTAGCCTTCAACGAGACACCACGAAGCGTCCAGTGAAGGGTAAGAATCCCACCCGAGACCAAGATAAAGGCTCTCAGCACGAAACCATAGGTCAAGCCCCACAGACCGTACGAATACTTCCATACGAGCAAGACCGTCAGGGTAATCGAGAAGAGTTCCGATAGAATAGCAACGACTCCGCCTGGCAATGGCCGTTGAAGAGCCTTTTGACACTGATGCGAAAGGCTGTAGATGCACTGGAAGCTAACCATCGCTGCGAGGCTAATACAGTAGATGCTTACGTCATAGTCATTACCGGTTAAACCGAATGGTGATAGAATGAAGGGGACCAAAATGACCGCCGCGGTCGTTACCGCGACAGCTATCAGAAATGTGAGCACAAGCCCGGTGCCGATCAATCCCGATACTTCCCGCCCCTCTCCGCGACCCGCTGCAGCGACCACCCTTTGCCCCACCACAGAGGGGATCCCAAGATCCATCATCGGCAACGCGGCCAGCAGTCCGCTCAGAGCGACCCAGGCACCATACTGCTCATGGTCGATGAGAGCCAGAAAGAGCGGTATCATCAGAATGTTACGGACGATGGCAAAGGCAAAGCCGAATGTGGAGATAGTAATATCCCACAGGGCGGCACGTCGACGAGGAGAGTAACCCAGGCTCATCCGTGGGGGCTGTCTTCTTCGATCACGGAGACGGCCGTAACTCTGCTATATGGGGCAGGGAGCCAGTTTTGCATCCGGGAGGCCTTATTCGCGGAGCCCTGGTGCCGACAGACGAGCCAAGCTTGATCGTTCCGACCGCAGTTCGCTTGATTTGCCCATTCATTGGGATATGCTCCATGCTCATCCAACCCAGACCCACAGCCTTTTTTGTCTGATGCGGCTGGAAACTTGTTCTCGCGTCAGCCAAGTTCCTCCAAGCCACAAAGGTTTTCCTGGTAACGGACGTATACCATCGGTATGAAATCCTGCAAACAGGTAATCATCGCTATCATACTCGCCGCATGGTCGAGTCAAGTTTGCCTGGCCCAGGTATTCACCCGGCACCAGCTGAGGACCAGAGATTTTGTCCTGACTCTGGACACCAATGGGAAAGTGACATCTCTGACCGAGACGGCGAATCGAGCCGAGGTCGTGCGCGCGAGCCGCGTTCCATTCATGATTCTCAGGCGAGGCAAGAGGGCTTTTCCATCTACAAGTCTCAAATATCAGCAGGGTTTGCTCACGGTAGGATTCACTCCCGCGAACGTGTCCGTTGTCGTCCGCGTCGAGGAGTCGGCTGAATGGCTGGACATGGAGATTCAATCGATATCCTCAGACGAATTTGACCATATAGAATTCTCAAGAATTCCAATCAGCGATTTCGACAGCATTGGCTACCGTCTAAATGCCGTTCACATTGGCCAAACTAGCGTCTGCTTATTGGCAGGCAAGCCCACTACCGAAGCGACCATCGTATTGAGAAATCAAGGAAATCTCGTTCTTGGTGCCCGAGCGTGGAAAGACTTCGACCTGGAAGGGCAGCGCGCGTACTTAATCGCTTGCCCGAGTGGGGCTCTTCGCTCCAGGCTGGAGAACTTTGAGCGGAGCCTGGGTCTGCCGCTGCGTACCCTGGAAGGCCGTTGGGCCAAGGATTCACCAGAACTCAGGAAAGGCTACCTACTCTGTGATCCTCGAAGCTGGAAGGAATACGGAGCGGCACTCGATTTCGCCCACGAGGCCGGTCTAGGTTGCGTAGTTCTCGTGAGTCATGTCTGGACTTCCAGCGTCGGGAGCTATTCCATTTTAACCTCGGACTTTCCGGGAGGAATCGATGGCTTGCGGAGGGCTGGTTCCACCGCCAGGAGTCGCGGCGTTCGACTTGGACTCCATTGCCTGGCAGCGTTGATTCGAAAGGACGACCCAATAGCAAAGTCCCCGTCCGGTTTAAAAAAAGAATACGTCGGAATGCTGAGCCAAGAATTGACTACATCCTCGACTGCCCTGGGCTTGTCTTCTCAGTTGCCGACTGGAGGAGCCGACTTACTGATTGATAGTGAGTTCGTCAAGTATACGTCAGCGGAGAAAGTTCTGCGTGGTGCATACGGCAGCGTTCCCTCTCGCCATCCCGTAGGCTCGAAGGTCTGGCGCATGGTGGAAGGCAACGGGCTGTTCTTACCCGATCCGCGCTCGGACCTCATCTCGAGAATCGCTACGCGGCTCGCAAATGTGTGCTCTACTTGCGACGTGGGAATGATTTACTTCGACGGAAACGAGGCCATGTCTGCTGTTGGCCCAGCCTGGTACACGCTAAGCTTGGTATACCTCGCCTTTGCCCAGGCCATGGAAAGCGAAATCATCGTTCAAGGAAGCGGGTCCGGCCACTACGCCTGGCATATCTTGTCTCGTGCAAATTGTGACGACTACGTGTGCATAGGCATCTCTGAATACCGTAAGCGACATAAGGTACCTCGAATCCAGCAGTTCTTCGCACCAAGTCTGGAAACTCCAGATCTAGGCTGGTGGGCTCTTCTTTCCCACACTCCAAGCTATCCGGCGACAATGCCAGAGGACGTGAACGACTTATGCGCAACCGCCGCAGCCTGGAATGGGGCCGTGGGTCTCGAGACGAACATTAGGGACCTTTCGTCGAACGCACGAAGCCCAGAGTTGGCAAAACTGATAGGACTCTGGCAGTCTCTTTACCTGAAGGGAAATCTCTCGCCCAGCACTAACGCCCGGTTGCGCAAGGGAGATTATGGTTACCGTCCCGTCCTCGTCTCCGGCAAGGTCAAATTGCAGCCTCAACAATTCTTTCCCGAACGCGTCTTTGATTCGAGCATTAAGACGAGCGGTCGTTGGAACCTCAAAGCCGACCCCGGTTTTCGCATGCTTTCGGGCCGAATAAGAGCACTGACCGTTCTCAGTGAGTATGGGGCCGCCGAGAATATCTCCTTGCTAGACCTGGAAGCAGGGGGGACCGCATTGGTCACATCTGGCAGCCCGGATGCTCGCGCTCAAGCTGCTGTCACGACCAGGGTAACCCGGGATCGTGATGGTAGCAAGACTCTGAGCCTGTCGATGGAGCCGAGTCCCACAGGGAAGCAATGGGTAGCAGGAGAGTTGGCGTTTCCCGAAGCCCTGGACCTGAGTCATCACCGTTGCCTGGGGTGCTGGATATATTCTGATAGCCCCGAGTCTCTTCAGGTCGATATCCAACTTTTGGATAGCTCAGGGCATAAGAGGGAGCACGATGTTTCAGTTGTGGCAGGTCGCGGGTGGACCTACTACAGGTTGGACCGACCTGGCACGGAGTTGCTCTATGACTACCCTTGGCCTCACGACCCCAAACGTTCTCTCCGCGCATTTGACTACTCCCAGGTGAAGAGTCTCAAACTCTTGCTTTGGAGCCAGCGTCCCACCTCAGCTGTAGTTTATATTGCAGGAATCGAAGCATTAGCCGAATCCACTGCCAAGCTCGAAAGACCATCTATTGTAGTGGATGGAGCCACTACTGAAATACCGGTCTCTCTCTGTTCGGACGAATACTGCGAATTTTCCACGGACCTATCTTGGCGGCACTATTCTGCAAATGGGAGAATACTTGGTTCAGGGAAGATTTCCCGGGGACTGGAACTTGTTTCAGGAGCGAACGCTGTGGCTTTTTCTTCCGCAACGAAAGCTAGAGCGTTGGTCCAATTGAGGGCCGATGGCGTTCCCTTCGATCCGTGAGCATTCAAGCGCGTTTGATTGGCTGAGAGGAGTTCTAGTTCTAGCGATCACTGAGGCTACGCCCCCCGCCCTCTTATTCCATGGTTCCTTTGCTCCATTTTACGCCTCAGGGCAAATTTCAACAGCTCTAGTCTCCCGAAATTCGAGACTGATAGTCAGGGAATAAATCTCTAGCCTCGTGCAATTCGCTCACTTGACCAATGTCTGTCCACAAGCCCTTGTGCACATACGTTGCAACTAGTTGGTGAGCATCCAAGAGCGTCAAGAGCAAGTCGTCTGCGCCAAACGGTGTCTCCGCAGGAATATATCGAAAAACTTCCGGCCTAAAAACATAGACACCCATATTAACGAGATCAACCTTCTGCGGCTTCTCCAAAAACGAGATCAACTCTCGATGCTTGCCTACCTTGATAACCCCATAAGGTACGGTCGATGTCCGGCGATAGCAGGCGACCGTGGCGATCGCGTTCTTCTTCTTGTGGTGCTGCATGAGCTTTCGAAAGTCTAAGTCAGTGACGATGTCGCCATTCGTGACAAGAAAATCATCCTTAAGGTAGTCCTGCGCAATTCGAAGCGCACCCACCGTCCCGAGTGGCTTCTTCTCCTCAACACAAGTGATATTCAAGTCAGGCACATCCAGACCCGTCAATAAAGCTCTAATAATTCCGGCGTAGTGTCCGAGCGTGACGATGGCGTCCCGGAAGCCATGGCGCCGCAACTGCTTCAGCAGTAGCCCGATTACCGGCTCCTCCCCAACCGGAATGAGGGGTTTCGGAAGCACGAAGGTAAACGGTTGAAGCCGAGTCCCCCGACCGCCGGCGAGAATCACGGCTTTAGCACGATCCAGCGCCGGTAGTACTTTGGCGGGCCCGTTGCTAGCGGTTGGCGCTCCAACTCCAGTAGGCATATTTCCTCTCTTTCTGAAGTCAAGCCATTCTATGGCTGTATTTGTTCTCCTGCAGATACAATTTGCCTCCGGGTTAGGGGCTTGTCGCAGAGCACATGTCTTTCGTTGTGTGACGTTAGAAATGCCAGGAGAGGAATTATCACAATTAACCCCCGCAGAATATCAATGACCACAGTCGAAACGTCAGCACGAGGCAAAGTGAGTCCCAGAGGGACTATCAGCACAATATAAAGCATCAGGCCGTTTCGTTCACAAAGCACCGGCGTGAAACTGTCATAAAGGGTCCTCAGAACGACGCCATAACAGAACATTCCTGGCAGGACGAATAACCAACCCCCGTTTAGATACAGTTCCGCGATGAAGCCTGGAGGAACACCGCCCGGGGCACTGCGTTCGTGGTATACCGTACGATAAATCAGAGTTCCTGGCTGAATGATCGGTTTGTCCTTCCACAATCTGCGGGGGACCGGTGCTACCGCCCACGTGACCATGGTCTTTCCTAATTGATACGGCAATCGATCAGGGACGGCTCTCATGATTAGTGCGGTCTTTGAGGCATCAAGCAGATCTCTATTCCCCAAGAAATTATCGAGATAGCGCTCTGCGCGAATTTCCATTATCCCACCGAAGTCACCACCCGCCTTCCTTACTGCAGCCAGGGAGACAAAAATCGTGACAAAGATCGTTATAAAGAGCAGGATGGACCACCACGACAATCGCCGCAGGAGGTAATGAATGCAAAAAACTACACTCGCGAACGGAAGTAGTAGGAGAATCCGTGAACTGACAAAGATCGGAAACGGGAGAGCCAATAGTCCAAAGAATCCCAGAAGAGTCAAGTTCTTGAGTGTTGGCGCCTTAATGGCATAGGCGGAGATGAGGAGAAAGATCATACCGGTCAATGAGGCACCCCAACGAAAATAGGAGTCTGTAATGATCAAGCCGTCAACGTATTCTCCGCGCTTCTTTGAAAGTGAAATGGTCTGTAAGCTTTCCAGACTCAGCCCCAGACTCATGACAAAAATGATGACCGAAACCAGGCTGAGAAGCATCAGAAAGGTTATGGCAAAGGATAATCTCAGTGGACTCCAATTACTTGACGATGCAAGGGGGAGTCTGCTTACCGGAACGGTTGGGATTTTGCAGAAGTATCCAACGACTGTGCACGTGATTCCGATGACTATCGCGAGCACGCCCAGTGAGAGGTCCTGGTTGGCTATGCCGAGTTTGAGAAAATAGCGGGTCCTTTGATTATCCTGGGCGACAATATAGAGCATCTGGATGGCCATTGCGACTGCGCTGACTGCTACTAGATTCATTGGCATCATAGGGTCATACCTCTTCTGCAGAAGTCCTGGAAGAAGAGCGATGGCCGGTGCGCAAAAAGCCCCCGAAACAAGGAAGTAGTCTGTGTTGCCGCTGACCGAAGCAAACGCAAAAAAGCCGATGGATAACCCGGCTACCGTAAAGAAAGGGAACAACTGTAATACAATGAACGTAGGTTGCACCGAGTTACTCGTTATCCAGAAACTCACCACGCCAAACCAGGTTAAGAAGAGATAGAACTCCCCCACAGGTCCCGCCGATAAACGCACCAAGCAGTATGAAGAAGATAGTTCGCTTCGGTGCACGCCGTTCCGGCAAGTATGGCTTATCGATGATCTCGAACGGTGCGGCCTCCGCGCCGGAGACCCGCGCCAACTCAAATTGTTTGGTCAATTCTTGAATCACTTGGCCCCGTGTCTCGAGCTCCAGTCTCAAGCGGGAATACTCGATTTCCAATCTGGGCAGACCTAGAAGGTTCCTTTGTTGCTCTTCCAACTGGTCCCTAAGACTGGATGCCCGGGCCGCCAATCCGGCTCTTTCGCTCGTTAAAGCGAGTTGTTGCTCCAGGTTTCCTGGCGCCTCGAGTTGTGCGTCAGCTCCTTCCAAGGAGGCCACGACTAGCCCCAACTCTTTCATCCAATCTGACAGGGATTCGATTCGTTGTCTCGCTTCCAGTTCCGGAATGGACCCGATCTCATTCTTTACCACGAAGTCCAGCAGCCGCATTTCAGACTTCCTGGCTTCCCTTCTGTTCTCTTCGAGCACGTCAACAATTCTCTTCACATCTGACGAGGTATTTGCCTGGACACGTAAGCTGAGGTGCTTGAGCATGTTTTCCACCAGGGCGAGAGACAACTCGGGCGTTTCGGTCCTGGCAACGATTTCTATCGGTGCATCCCCCCCGACTTGAACGAATCCTCCGACCGACTTAACCACACTCTTCCTGTCTCGGTGTTCAATGTCAGCCTGGCTCCAGAAAATTTCCTTTTGCTTTTCCGTCAGACTGTCGAAGGTCTTTAGTTTAAGGTCATCACTGTCCAGAAGGGCAAAGATGTAGTCACTTTGATTGGCGGTAGGTAAGCCCAGCATCTGCAGGGCTCCCACCGCGAGCGGCAGGCCGCTGGAGTCATCCACCCAGATTGTGGCCCGGGCCTCAAAGCTATCCGGGCTCGTGAAGAGTATCACTCCGACAATCAGGGTCACGATGAAGGCTCCGACCATTACCGGTAACAAGCTTTTGCGTATCAGATACCGGATCCCTCGATGGGGAGCCTCTCTAGAATGATTCGTAGTCACAAGTAAGGATGGTAGGCCATTTGCTCAATGATTTGAGAACTGGCTAAGTATAGGAGAACGAACCAGTCGCGTCAAGCCGGTCGTGGGTGCTGATCCGATTTCTCGGCAAACGCTCAGGCCCAGTCGTGGTCGACTTTCTTGACTTACAAGCAAAAGGAGATGTTTTCCAGCATAAGATCCGTTCACGAGAAGAAACCAAACCTAAGCGGGATACCAAATGGAGACACTGTCTATTACAATGAGCGGCAAGATTCGGGATCGCGTGCCCGAAAGTCCTATGGAACAGTCGGCCCTTAGCCGTCACCGAAGCTTCTCAACCTCCGGTTATCCACAACCAAGTCATTGGTGTTGAGCCGGTCTGGGCGTCGCTCACCCGGACGGTATTCCTTATCGGTTGCCGACCTTCCCACAAGATTCCCGTGCGGCTGGACGGCCTCCCCCGCAGTATGGAGGCAGTTCAGGGATTGAGCGCGGCCGGTCGCTTTTGCAGCACCGTCTCGAACGCTTCGGAAAGCCGGGCCGAGGTCGGCTCGATGTGGAACGTCAGGTCGGCTCGCTCCCGGGCAACCTTGCCGTAATGGTCGCGCAATCGATCATCGTTGAGCAACTGGAGAATCTTTGTGGCCATGTCCAGTGCGTCATCGGGTTTGGAGAGTAGTCCAGTCGCCCCGTCCGCTACCGCAATGGGATTTCCGCCCACACGGGTAGCCACGATCGGGCGGCCCAGGGCCATGGCCTCGACCAGGGCCACCGAGAAAGCCTCGCTGATGGAACTGTTGCAGTAGACGTCCATGGCCGCAATCCACGGGGCCACGTGCTCCACACTTCCCACCAAGTGGATGCGGTTCTCGTGTCCTGTTTTTCGGATGGCTTCTCGCAATCTCTCCAAATATAAAGGCTCGCGCGAGTGGGTGCTGCCAATCAGGTAGAAATCCACATCGTCGCGTGTCCGAATAACGGCCTCGGCGGCTTCAATGAAGTAAAGATGACCCTTGCGCGGGTCCATTGTGGCCACCATACCAACTTTCTTGCGTCCGGCCGGGAGAATTTCGGGAGGGCCGAGCTCGGCCGCAAACCGTCGCAATTTCTCGGTATTCACGCCGTTGTAGACGACCTGGCACTTTTGGCGAGGAACCCCGTTCCTCTCCAGGAGCTCGATGGTCAACTCCTGGCAGCACACGAAACGGTCGGTAAGGAGGTTCAGCAATGTGCAATAGATTCGGCCTACCCACCAGGGCTCAAAAATCGTCATTCCGAGCACCTGCACAACGGATGGGAGACCACAGAGCTTGGCCGCCAGCGGCACGCTGGGAATCGATTCGGCGAAGGAGTGGATCAACTGAACCTGATGCTTCTTGGCCTGCGCCTGGAAAAAGCTGGCGGCGTGAAAGGACTCGCGCAAGAATCGGAGCAGGCGGAGCGGATTAGTACTGCGCGGCACGAACGGAATTGAAGGAAGCGTGCTGATCGAGGCAGCGAGGAGCCGGTACTCGTGTTCCATGGGGTGATTCTGACAGATCACCACGTGAAAGTCGTATCGGTCGCGAAGGCACCGCAGAAAAACCAGGTGCTGCATGGTGAGACCGGCCAAGCGTGCGCTGGGCTGGACTGTCAGTATCGGGATTCGGGCCAATTTCTCTCCTTCCCGCTCGGCCAGGGCGCGAGGCGCCTGGCCAGAACGAGCACTCTTGTTCGACGCGTGCGAGGAGCGTCCTCTGGCGCTGCGCTCGCATGGGAACGACGTCGCGCTTGGATATTCAGGACACCACCTCGAACCACTTCTGGATAAACCGGCGGATGCGGTCGGGCGGCAACCGGCACTTTTCCAAGCCGCTATACTGGCGGCTCGGTGCGGGCCACGCACCGCTCTCCCTCTGCGCTGTCCCCTACTCTCACTTCAGCTCATTTCAACCGACTGGGTTTCGGCAGGATAGGTCTGCGCCAGCATCGTAACCGGGCGGCCAGGAAGCGAGGTAAGCATTGAAAGTCGTCACCATCCTGGGCACCCGCCCCGAGATCATCCGGTTGTCACGGGTCACCCATCGGCTCGCTCAATACACTGATCACGTGCTGGTCCACACCGGGCAGAACGCCGACTATGAGCTCAACGAAGTCTTCTTCTCCGACCTAGACGTGCGCCGGCCTCACCATTTTATGGGGATCGACCGCTCGTCCCCGGGTCAAATCATCGGCCAGGTTATTATCGAGAGCGAGCGCATCCTGGCTCACGAAGAGCCGGATGCCGTGCTTCTGCTGGGCGATACGAACAGCGCCCTGGCAGCCATCATGGCCCGGCGCATGAAGATTCCAATCTACCACATGGAGGCTGGAAACCGGTGCTTCGATCTCAACGTCCCCGAGGAGACCAACCGCAAGATAATCGACCACATCAGCGACTTCAACCTGGTCTACACCGAGCACGCCCGCCGCAATCTGTTGGCCGAGGGGATGCACCCCCGGCGTATTTACCTCTCGGGCTCTCCCCTGGGGGAGGTGTTGAAGCACAACGCCCCCGCCATCTCCCGATCGACTGTTTTGAGGCAACTCTCGCTGGAGCCCAAGAAATACTTCCTGGTCAGCACCCACCGGGCCGAGAACGTGGACAACCCGCAGCATCTGAAGACTATCCTGGCGACGCTGCAGTCTCTGCATGACGAATACGATCTTCCCATCATCGTGTCCACCCATCCGCGCACTCGGGAACGCCTCGAGACATCTAATTACGCCGGGACTCATGCTCAGGTGCAGTTTCTCAAGCCGTTTGGCTTCCATGACTACATCCACTTGCAGCAACAGGCGCTCTGCACCCTCTCAGACAGCGGCACGATCAGTGAGGAGGCTGCCATTCTCGACTTTCCGGCCGTCACAATGCGCAACGCCATGGAGCGTCCCGAGGCCATGGACACGGGCGACATCGTCTTGACAGGGATCGACCACGATGTTATCCTGCGCGCGGTTCGCCTCGCCATCAACGAACCCAGGCCTGAGAAGCACAGGATACCTGTCGAGTATGAGGTCACTGATACGTCGCTCCGCGTCCTCAAGCTCATTTGCGGAACTGCCAGGTTGAGCCATCTCTGGGACGGAATCGCAAAGTAGATCGCGGAAGGACAAGCAAAACTCGGCACGAAACCGGCTTCGGCTTTATGTCAAGAGGAAAAACGCACGAGATGTATCACGGCAAAACAGTCCTGGTCACCGGTGGAACGGGCTCGTTCGGGAATGCGTTCATTCGCACCCTGCTCGACAAGAATTCTCCCGCTCGGGTCATCGTCTTCAGCCGAGACGAGCTGAAGCAAACGGAGATGCGCAACAAGTTCAACGACCCACGACTCGAGTTCGTGATCGGCGACGTGCGCGACCGCAACAAGGTCATCCTCGCCCTGCGTGGAGTCGATTACGTCTTTCACGCGGCGGCCCTAAAGCAAGTTCCCTCTTGCGAGTTTTTCCCCATGGAGGCGGTCAAGACCAATATTCTTGGCGCCTCGAACCTGTTGGAAGCCGCCGACATCCACGAGGTACGCAAGGTGGTGGTCCTCAGCACCGACAAAGCCGTCTATCCCATCAACGTGATGGGCATGACCAAGGCGCTGATGGAGAAGCTGGTCATGGCCTACGCCAAGAACCCCAGCGCCCGCACCATCTGCAGCGTCGTGCGATATGGCAACGTGATGTGCTCGCGGGGATCGGTCATCCCCCACTTCATAAGCCTGATCAAACAGGGCCTCCCCCTCACGCTCACCAATCCTCACATGACGCGCTTTCTGTTGCCACTCGAGCAGGCCGTCGATTTAGTTTCGGTAGCCATGACGCAGGGCCAGCCGGGCGATACCTTCGTACGCAAGGCCCCCGCCTGCACGATGGACGTGCTGGCTCAGGCGTTGGTGGAGCTTTTCGAGGCCGACAACAAGATCGAGACCATCGGCGTGCGGGAGGGTGAGAAGATCCACGAGGTGTTGGTCACCAGCGAGGAGTTCCAGAGGGCCGACGACATCGGGGACTACTTCTGCATCCGTAGCCGTCTGAACCGGGACTACGCCGAGTACTTCAGCAAGGGTGTGAATATTAACGAGGGAATCCAACCCTACACCTCCGAGAACACTACCCGTTTGACTCTGGAGGATACCAAGGAGCTCTTGCTCTCCCTCTCCGAGGTAAGGCAAGAACTCGGGGCTCGGGAGAAGGCGCGGGTCTGAGGGGCGCCAAATGAGATTTCTGAATTAACGTTGTTGTCGTTTGCATCAAATTGGGCGCATTTTTGACAAGCATCCCGAAGATAGCCAAGAAGGAGCGAGTATTGCTCGTCAATCGGCAGCTGGCCGAGGGTGTCTCCTGGAAGACCAACCGGAAATTGGGGCGACAGCTTCTCGTTCTTTCGCCTGACCGAGCCACACAGGTCGCGGGTGATCACGCCGGGAGCCCAGGTGCATGCGGATTCTAGCCATCTATCGGCACTACTGGCCCGATACTGCCCCGTACGGGAGATTGCTGCGCGCCATGCTCGAGCACCTGACCAGGCAGGGCCATAAGGCCAGCGTGTTCACCGCGCAGCCGAGCTACAACGACATCCAGCACGAGCGGCAGCCGAGCCGCGACGTGGTAGGAGGAGTCGAAATAACGCGCTTGAGCCTTTTGCCTGAGCGCAAGCACCTTTTGCTCGTGCGGGGTCTGAACTTCGCCTATTTTCTGCTCCGGGCCACCCTGCACGCCATCTTCTCGCGCCAGTACGATATCATCATCACCAATAGCCATCCCCCAATCCTCATGGGGGTGGCCCTGCAAGTCATTAAGCGGTTAACCGGCCGTCCGTACATCTTCCATTGCCTGGACATCCACCCCGAGAGTTCGATTCAGGCCGGCCGCATGAGGGAAGGCGGGCTCAGCGACTGGCTCCGCCGCATCGACGCGAGGACCTGTCAGGAAGCTAAGCTGGTAGTCACCTGCTCGAACGACATGCGCAACACACTGTGCCAGCGGGCGCGCCAGGAACTGAGCGTCCGAGTGATCAACAACTTCCCTCAACCAGTTTACGGCGACCACTCCGATCTCCCAGCCACCTTCCAGAGCCTGTCCGCCAAGCCGTTCCGGGTCTTGTTCGCAGGCAACCTGGGCTTCTTCCAGAACCTACCCACCATCGTGGAGGCGGCGCATCTCTTGGCCGACCGGCCTGATATACAGTTCATCTTCATGGGAGCTGGGGCTCTGCGTCAAAAGCTGATGAACCAGGCTGGCGCGCAACTGGGCAAGACGATTTTCTTTGAGCCCTACCAGCCTGTGGAGACCGCCTTCGCCTGCATGCAGCGGGCTGACCTGGGCATCGTCTCGTTGGCCGCAGGGATCTACAAGGTGGCTTATCCCAGCAAGACCATGAGCCTGGTGGCAGCCGGGTGCCCTTTGCTCGTGCTGGTGGAGCCAGAGAGCGATTTAGCCCACGAGGTGCGCGAACAGAACTTCGGATATTACACCTCAGCCCTGAATGCCCAGGAGATCGCCAACTCGATCCGGGCAGCCTGTGAAGATCGCGGTCGTTGGACGCCGGAAGCCCGGCAGGAGCTGTCCCAACGCGGGCTAGCCTATTTCGGCGAGGAGCGGGTGATGTCGCAGTGGACCGAAGTGATGGCCGATCTGCAGCGAGAGATTGCGCCGCAGCCAAGCAACCAGCGGGAGATCATGGTCAAGTGAGAGTTTTGATTCTTGGGGCAACCGGGATGCTCGGTCACAAGCTTATGCAGCAATTTTCGGGCCGCTTCCAGGTGTTCGGCACCATTCGCGGCGAGATGGGTCCGCCCGCCCTCGATGGCCTGCAGCTGATCCCCCGGGTCAGCGCCCAGGACTTCGGCTCGGTTCAGAATGCCGTGAAGACTGTGCAGCCCGAGGTAGTAATCAACTGCATCGGACTGATCAAGCAGATCAAGTCATCGCGCCTCGACCAGCTCATGATCAACTCGGTATTTCCCCAGCAGTTGGCGGATTTTGGGCGCAGTTGCGGTTATCGCCTGATCCACATCAGCACGGACTGCGTCTTCTCTGGCAAGAGGGGGAATTATACCGAGCAGGATAGTCCTGATCCGGAGGACGACTATGGCCGTACCAAACTGCTCGGCGAGGTGGACGAGCCCCACCTGACTCTGCGCTGTTCCATTATCGGCCGCGAGCTCAGCGGGGGCCATGGCCTGATTGAGTGGTTCTACAGTCAGGCTGGCGGCTCGATCAAAGGCTACAAAAGGGCTATCTACACCGGCTTTACCACGCTGGAGATGAGCCGAGTTATCGCCCGCGTGATCCAGCAACACCCGGGTCTGGCGGGGCTGTGGCAGGTCTCTTCCGAGCCCATCGACAAGTATGCCCTGCTGAAGCTCGTGAACGAGCAGGCACGCCTGGGTGTTACTATCCATCCAGACACGCAGTTTGTATGCGATCGCAGTCTGGATAGCACTCGCTTCCAGCACGAAACCGGCTACCGTCCGCCCTCCTGGAGCTCAATGGTGGCGGAGATGTTAGGGGAGACATTGCCGGTCGCCTGATTAGAGAATAGAGTAGCTCGACCTGCTCGATCAAACTAACTCATTGAAGGCGGGCCGCAGATACCAACGTCCTCGGTTTTTCTCTATCGAGTGAATAACTGCCAGATCGCCGCCCCGCTGACCGCGACCTGCAGGATTGATAAGAACCGCTCGAACGCCCCTGGTACGGCGATGATAGCGCGAGGAGGAACGAGAACGACGTCGCCGGGCTCGAGAGACCCGACCCGCTCCGACTTCAACACCTCTCCGTTCACCCTCAAAATGTAGGTTTCGTCCTCGTCAGCGTCCTTAGTAAAGCCTCCGGAATGCTCGATGTAGTCCGAGGCTCGACGTCCCGGACGGAAGAGCAGAGCGGACGGATTCACTACAGCTCCCGCCACAACGACCGTCGTTGGCTCCGCCGGAACAAAAATGATGTCACCGCCGCGGGTGCCCGGGTCGGTTTTGCCGGTGCGCAATAAATACTCCAGGTTTATCGGTATCCGCTTCGTTGCCAGGATTCGGTTAATTACGCGAGGCATACTGACTGCTGTATCGCCAGCAAGTGACGTAAGGTTGGAAGCGGGTGTGGAGCTGGCCTTATTCTGCCGGGCTGCCTCCACAGCTGCGATTTGGCGAGCCACCGTTTCGATGTTGCTGAAGATAAGCTCCGTCAACTCTTCGTGCTGGGGAAGCATGATGTCGGCTTTGTTCCGCGTAAATACTGTTCCCTTCGGATAGGCCTTGTCGGTAAGTCCTCCAGCCCTTGCGATGACATCACGAAGTGTATCCCGCTGCGGATCGATGGCGTAAACGCCGGGCTTGTTGACCTCTCCTGCAATGGTCACAAAGGCGGGCCACTCACGGGCCCGAAGCTCCTCGCGGACGTAAAGAACATCCAGGTCGCCGAGGGCGATATTGTCCGGAGAGTCCGGGGAGACCAGCACCGTCTCGAGGTTGACCGGGATGATCTGCAATTGACCGTCCTTACCGCGCCGGGCGATTTCTGCTACGGTCGAGGCAGTCGGCGTCAGGCCTCCGGCTTGATAGAGCAAATCGCGAATGCGCATGTTGGCAAAGCGGGGGTACTCACCAGGTCGACTAACTTCACCCTGAATTCTTACGCGCTCACGGTTGAATTCAGCGATGGTTCTGGCAGACACGATGACCCGGTCCTGTGGCTGAAGCTTCAAGTCGTTTTTCGGGTCGCCCATCAGGGCGAGGCCCAATTCAAAGCCGATCACCCGAATGGGTTGGTCGGGCCCATCGAGACGGTAAAGCTCGGCGTGGCCAGAGAAGGCTCCCTCTTTTAGCCCCTGAGCTAGACCGATTAACTGGCTCACGGTCATTTGTCCGCCGCGCAAGGAGTACCAGCCGGGACGTCTGACGGCGCCATCCAGGTATACCCCGTTGGCCAGGTCGTCCAAAACTTGCTGAATGATGAAAAAATCGCCCGCCTGCAATCGAGTGCGTGCCGCGCGCTCCAGTGGGATGTCCTGGATCACGCGATTGGTGTTGTTGGCTATCCGCTCGAGTTGCGCATTCGCGGCATAGGCCTCCGGTCGAACACCTCCGGCCAGCCGAATCAACTGAGCCAATGTCGTTTCTCCGCGAAGCTCGTAGATCGCGGGCCGGAAGACCTCGCCAGAGATCGCAACCTGGGGACCCGAGACGGGCACGAAGATGCGGTCGCCCTCGAGCAGGCGCGGGCTGCCCTGTCGGCCATGAATAAGCAGGTCATACAGATCGAAATGGGCGATTATTGCTCCATTCCGCTGGAGTTGAATCTTTCGGTAGGTCCCAGCCTCGTTGGGACCACCCCCTGCAATCAGGGCGTCCAAAACCGTCGAGCTCGGATTCACCAGCAGCCCACCCGGCCGGTTGATCTCCCCAAGCAGAAAGACGCGAATATTTCGAACCTGGGTCATGCTCATCCGCACTCGCATATTTGGGTATCGGGATTGGATTCGCTGGTCCATGGCGGTTTGGGCGGCACTTGGAGTCAGTCCGGCCAGGTTCATGGGACCGGCTCCCGGTAAATAGACCTCACCGTTCTGGTCTAGCGTGACCTGGTTCTGAGTTTCTCCGCCCTTCACGTTGTACGTCGTGATATTGAGCTGATCGCCGGCGCGCAACTGGTAGTCGGGTAGGACAACGGCATTCTCAGTCTTGGTCAGGTCGTCTTGGGACACCTCGAAAAACGATTGGCCATATCGCGTCAAAGCCTCTACCTGGCGGGTGCTCCGGATCTGCCGTGCACGTTCCAGGGCTTCTATAGTCCGAACATTCTGCCAGGTGGACTGGTCAGCCGGATTACCGCGTGGTAGAGGCGGCTCGATGGTGGCAGGCATTCGCGACGGCCCTGCCGGCGGAGGGGCGGTGGTGCCAGGACTGGTGGGCACCTGCACCGGTGAATCTGGTACTGAGGGGGAGGGGGAGGGGCTCGAAGCGGGGAAGGGGCTCGAGGAGGGGGAGGAGGGGCTCGGGGTCGGTCCGCCGGGCCATTGGGCCAGGATCGGTGGGCTGGCCAATAGCAGAGAGACGAGTAACAGGAGACTCATCAAACTCTTCCTGGTTGAAAGATAGAACTCCATTGAACCTGTTCCTGCGAAGAATTCTGGCGTGATGCAGTTGGCTCCTTAGCCCGGCCATCATTGCCTCAGCGCAGCACCGACCATTCCGCCGGTTTGAGCCGAACTCCTGCCGGGGCTAGGAGGAACGATGGAGAAAACTGGATTTGAGGCGATGCGCCAAGCCAGCCGAGGCTTACCAGTTGTCGGTTTGATCTGAGCGCGAGGTTTCGCTCCAGTCGTCTCCGTCAGAAACCATCGGCGTTTTCTCCTCCTCGTCCCAGTCATCGGTGCCCTCGTTCACCTGGCGGTTCGCAGCTCGAGTGGGCGCGCGTTCAGGCACAGTCAAAGTCTGGGGCGAAGCCGTCGGCTCTGGTAAGATTGCTTTGGGTGGGGCGGCAACCGGCTCCGGAATCGGCGGAGCAGTAGAAAGCGGCTGGGGGATGCTGGTTGTTTCGGGTGGAGGCGGGGGCACCTTTTCATCCCAGTCGTCCGGCCCGGGATCTGTCGGACCTGCCGGCGGCCCGGACGGAGCGTACTCGTCCTCCTCCCGCACAATGGGTCCGTCCATCTCAGCGTCGTCGGTCACGCCGAAGCGATAGTTGAAGAGAAAACCAAACCGAACAGGATCTTGAAACTGAGCCACGGTCATGAAATCGAAACGGTTGTTGACCGTGAAGCGAAAGCCAGCCGACTCGATCGTCCCGTCGGTCTCTCCCATAATACTGAAGTTCGGGGTAAAGTGGAGCTCGCCGCCCGCAAAACCGCGACGCAGACGTCCCGTGCCGATGCCGGCGTGCAGGTCGAGTCCGAGGCCATCATCGTTGAGCTTGAAGCCATGGCTGACGACTCCGAAGGCAGAGGGTGTGCCAAATCCGGGGGGAGGTGAAACGCCGTTTACAGGCCCACTGTTCAAAGACTGAACGCCAATGGCAAAGCCCGGGTGATCCTCGCCATCGGGAACTGCCAGCCATTTGGCGCCAAAGACCCATCGGTTGTTGGCGAAGACGCCCCCATGAAGGGCCATGGCCGACACCTCGACGTTACCCGGGAGACCCCCGATAAACTTGATGGTTCCGTCGTTGCCTCCGAAAATCTCATCGAAGTCGATTCCTGTCGGCTTACCGCCGCTCCCCAGATGGGACGCGCCTATCGAAACTTGAATCCCCCCCGCAGGTTGCACACGCGCGACGGGGATGTTGATAAGACCGGTCGTCTCATTATAGTTATAATCGCCCACAGCCCCATCGGCAAAACAAGAAGCGCTTGTCAAGCAGCAGAGTAACGTCAGAGAGAGCGTGTGTCGCAGCATAGCCCGGCGCTTCGCTGTCACCTCATGAGGAACCTTTGCCTTCAGCCAGGGCTCGAAAAGAGGCCCCGAGCTTTAGCCCGGGGCCTTTCCCGTCAGAGAGCCAGAGGCCAGTCGTAGAGGATGACGGCCTCGATATCCTGCGCGTTTGCTTGGGCTGGCGCCCGGCATGATCACGCTGGCACCGGGAGCAAAGAGAAATTCCCGTTCTGCATGAACAGCTGGAAGCCTGAACGGGCGCGAATTCGCCGAAGAGCAGGCCGCCTCGATTTTAGTGGTCGTTTGCCTGCAACCCGGGCGCCGGCTGGTGGGCTCGTGAAATGCAACTCAACCGTGGGGACTGGCACACTGACTTCAGCCTCTCCGGCCTGCTTGCCACTCTTTGTGAGGCCCTGATTCGAACGCGCAACCAGCCCGCGCGGTTTCAGAGCGGGACCTGAGTTCCTTCCCCACGCAGAACCAGATCTTTGTTTTCCAGAAGAAAAGCGCGATACCGCTGCACCTCCCGCTCCCCGATGCCGTGGTGGGTCGGCAGAGCTACTACTTCCCGACAGGCGCGCTCAGCCTCCGGGCAGCTTCCCGAGCGGTAATCAACGGCTTCCCAACCACTCAGACAGGGGTGCACCGGGGAGAGGAACCAGTCCCAAACCTCCAGGCGAGCGGCTACCGCCCGTGCCAGCAACTGCTCCTTGTCCTTCACGCGCACAGGCACACAGAGCATGGACAGATCGCCGACCTCCGCCTCGACTCGAAGGGCCTGGCCAAAATCCGCCTTGAGAAAACCCTGGATCATGTGAGTCAAGATCTGCCGGTGGGCGCGGGTCCGGTTGCTGGTGCTCAGCTTTCCGGAGAGGATACGTCGCTGCACAGGACCCATGGTCTGCAAATAGTCAGCGGGCATCAAGCTACTAAGTTCCTGAGCGGTGCTCGAGCCGACCGTCAGGCGGGCCGAGGAGAGCCAGCGGTAGAGTTGACGAAGGCGGAAATACAGCCACGGCTTGAAAAGAGCCCGGTGCGCCAGATACTGCAGCAGAATCAGGAGCTGTATCTTCAGGGACGGGGCCGGCCAGCGCTGGGTGAAGGCCTCAACCTTTTGGCGCAGGGCAGGGTCGTTCACCACCGCCCACCCGCCGAGGCCGGTTGTGATCGGCTTGGACCACTGTGACGAGAAGAACGCGCCCACGCCGAACGTGCCCAGTTCCCGGCCCTGGTAACGGGTTCCGAAGGCGTGGCAGGCGTCCTCGATGACCGGGATTCCCCGCTCGGCAGCGATCTTAAGGAGGCGGTCCACCGGGGCCGGCAGCCCGTACGTGTGCTGGATGATGATGGCGCGGGTGCGGGCTGTGATTGCCTGCTGCAGCGACTCGGGCTCCAGGTTGAAGGTGTCGGGATCGATGTCCGCATACACCGGCTTGGCCCCAAGATACTTCACGGCGTTGGGAACCACCACGCAGGTGTAACCTTGCAGGACGACCTCGTCCCCCGCGCCGATGTCCAGGCCCGAGAGTAAAGCGGACAGCGCCACGCGACCTTTAAAGAAGGGATAAAGGCTACTTTCCATCAGCTTGGCTGCAGAGATTGAATCTCGTTGTAAGCAGGTTGGGGCGTGAACATCAACACCGTCGCCTCGTGTCCCTGGGCGCCGGCGTGCTCGAAATTGGCCCGCGCTAGCCTGGCGTTAGGGGTGCTATCAGGCCAATAATGCTTGCAAATGGCTATTTCCACGGAAGTTATGGGCGAACGGCACTTGGTGCTGCCGACCGAAACAGGATAACGAACCATAACATAGCGTGCAAGGCGCGTCAACTACTCGAGCACAGGCATCAAGAGCACTGCGCTCTGCTGCACCCGGCAAGCATGAGCTCCACGATGGCGCAAGCGACTGTCTCGTCGTGACTTCTCCTGGCCGAAGCCTTCAGCCAGCGGGTGTCCACATCATTTGCACCGATGTCGCTTCGCTACCCTGGCCCCAGCGATGACAATCAAGGAACTTTCAGTCTGACCTGCTACCCTGCAGGCGTGAATATCCGTCCCATCGGTCTGACCGCCCGGCCCAGCCAGGCGGTCTCGACGCCTGCTGCCGACGACACGCTCGAGCGCGTCGCCCAGGATGTGCTTGATGCGGGGGTCGAGATCCGCGCCAAGCGGCGCTGGTGGTTTGGCACCCGCAAGCTCGACGCCGCCGAAGCGGCCGAGAAGCTGCGC
This sequence comes from uncultured Burkholderiales bacterium, assembly GCA_964471395.1. Classification (GTDB taxonomy): domain Bacteria; phylum Vulcanimicrobiota; class Xenobia; order Xenobiales; family QWHO01; genus QWHO01. Next base: position 26,231 of record CAYYHB010000040.1, read on the forward strand.
GAGGGGAATCGCCCGCTGCAGATGGTGCGACAGGGCGTCACGCTGCCCTTGCTCAGCGAGCAGGACCTGACCGAGGTGGCCGTGTTCAGCGGGCTGCGTCCGGTGGAGCTGCTCCCCCACGTAGCCACGGCCGAGCAAATCCAGGCCCTGCAGAAGCTCGGCCCCACCTTCGTGAACGGGGAGGGGCTCAACGTGGGCTGCTACGGCGCCTACAACGCCCTCACCGATCCCGCCCACAAGCTGAGCGTGCAGCTGCAGGTGAACGACCAGAAGCTGGCCCTGGAGCTGGCCGGACTGCCCGGGCTGGCAGCCTTCTACCAGCACGATACGCTGGGCCAGCTCGAGCTCAAGGGCTACCAGTTCTTCGACGAAAAGAACCGTCGCCGCGCCGCCTACGGCGATTCGCAGCCCCACCAGGTGGGGCGAGACGGAGAGCTCTGGCTGCCCGTCAAGACAGCCGATCTGGAGGCCAGCCTGGCCCGCTTCGCCCAGCTGCGCCAGGAGTCCCAGAGCCCCACCGCGGCCCGGCAGCTCTTCGCTCTCAAGCCCCAGGCGGCCGAGATCCAGGGCCTGATCAACCAGTGGGGCGAGGCGCGGGTCTTGCCGGCCATCCTGCGCGAGGTGGACAAGCTGCCCACCAACGAAGTGGTTCAGCTGGGCCAGCAGCTCACGCTCGGCCTGCAATCCCAGAAAGGCTTCCTCGAGCTCTTGCAGGGCCGCCCCGAGACGGCCGCCGTGGCCGCTCTCGCGCTCAAGGCTCAGGAGGGTCTCAAGAGCGCCGAATCGGGCCAGGCCGTGCTCCAGGCCGCCCTCAAGCTGCCTCCCGTCAGCACTGGCGTGGAGGCCAGCCGCTTCCTCGAGCCGATCACCGCAGCCATCGACGCCAGCCAGGACTACTACCGCTCGCAGGATCGGGTCAGCCTGGGCAGGTCGATCATCACCATCCTGAGCCAGTACCCGGATACCAGCCCGGGGGCCGCCCGACTGGCCGCCTGGGAGCCCGATTCCCCCTTCGGCCCGGCCCGCGAGCTGCTGAAGAATCCCACCGCCAGCACGCCCGAGGAGTTGCGCGCGCTGGCCCTGGGGGTCGAGAGCGGAGACCAGAAGCTGCGCACCCGGGTGCTCGAGGAGATGAAAGCCGACCCGGCCACTACGCGCTCGGCGGAGCTGGCCGAGAAGGCGGTCGGCAAGTGCACCACCGAGGCAGGCAAGATGGCCTTCTTTCGAGCGGCTCTGCGCCACCATGGGGGCGAGGTGACCGCTCTCGTGCGGGATGCGATCGAGGAGGTGGCCCCCAGTACGGACTACTACGCCAGCCAGACCAGGACCAACCTGGGCAACATCGCCCTGGAATTGCTCACGGAGCTCCCCGAGACGCAGACCGGCGCGAGCCGCGTGGCCGGTTGGGCTCCGGCCCACCCCTTTGGCCCGGTGCGGGCTCTGCTCAAGAATCCCACAGCCAGCACTCCTGAAGCGCTGCGCAAGGTGGCTCTGGGCGTGGAGCTCCACGATCAGGAGGCCCAGAAGCGCGTCCTGAACGAGCTGGCTTCCGATCCGACGACGGCTGCCGCGGCCGGGGTGGCCCGGGCGGTCTGGGACCGATGCCCCGGCCAGACCGGCAAGCACGCGGCCTACAAAGCTGCTCTGCAGCTCCCCAGCATCGAGGACGGGTTGCAAGCGGCCCGCATGCTCGAGATCATCGCCCGCCGCATCCAGCGCAGCGAGGACACCTACTACAAGAACTCCGATCTGAGCGCTCTGGGCACGGCCGCTATCGAGGTCCTGCAAAAGTTTCCAGACACGCAAGCGGCGGCCCAGAAGGTTGCCTCCTGGCAGCCGGGCTCTCCGCACGGGGTGGCCCGCGCGCTGCTCGAGCACCCCACTGCCACCACCCCCGAGGAGCTGCGCCAGATCGCCCTGGGGGCCGACGTGAACGATACCGAGATGCAAAAGCGGGTGCTGACCGAGCTGAAAGCCGAGCCCTCCACGACTGCGGCCGCGGGTCTGGGCCTCATGGCCATGGACAAGATCTACGGCGCCGCTGGCAAGCATGCCGCCTATCAGGGCGCCCTGCGCCATCCAGCCATCGGCAATGGCCAGGAGGCCGCCGCCATGCTCCGCGCAATCGACCAGCAGATCGAGCAGTCCAAGGACAGCTACAAGCCCACCAACCAGATGGGACTGGGGACGGCTGTGCTGGAGGCCCTGCAGCAGTTCCCCGACACCTGGGAAGCGGCCGCCAGGGTAGCCTCCTGGCAGCCCGGGCAGGCATACGGCGTGGCCAGCGGGCTGCTCAAAAATCCCACCGCCAGCACGCCGGCCGAGTTCCGCCAGATCGCGCTGCAAGGCAGTCCTGGCGATCAGGCCATGGAAACTCGGGTGCTGGCCGAGCTGAAGGCCGACCCGGCCACCGAGCGGGCCGCCACGCTGGTGCAGAAGGCCTACGACAGCTGCTACAGCGGTCAGGGCAAGACCCAGGCCATGCGGGCCGCGCTGGCTCATCCCACCGTCACCACCGGAGCCGAGGCCGCCCGGATGTTCCAGAGCGCTCTCTCCGCCGTCCAGGCCTCCAACGACAGCTACAAGGACAACAGCCTCCAGGCCCTGGGCGGGGCCGCTCTGGAGGCCCTCAAGAGCTTCCCCGACACCAGCGCCGGGGCCGAGCAGGTGCTGGCCTGGGAGCCCGCGCGACCGGCCGCGGTGGCCGAGGCCCTGGTCAAGAGCCCTACCCGACCCGACCTCTTGAAGGTAGCGCTGGCCTGTGACCTGAGCGACGCCGCCTTCCAGAAGAAGCGTATGGCCGAGCTGCCCCGGGCCGACCTGGCCCTCAAGCTGTACGACCACCTTTACTCTCAGGCCGCCAAGCACGCCGCCTACCAGGCCAGCCTGCGCCACCAGAAGCTCGACAGCGGCGTAGAGGTGGCCGCCTGGCTGCAGGAGGTGGGCAGTGCCGTGAAAACGACCAGCGACTCTTATAAGGCCCACAACTTCAACCTGCTGGGCACCTACGCCCTGGAAGCCCTGCAGCAACATCCCGACACAAAGGACGCGGCCGCCCGGGTGGCCGCCTGGAAGCCGGGCCAGCCCTTCGGCCCGGTGGCCGAGCTGTTCAAGACCCCCACCGCCGCCGACCCGGGTGCTCTCAAGCGCTATGCGCTGGCGGCCGACCCCGGCGATACCTCCTTGCGCTCCAACGTGCTGGCCGATCGAAAGACGCCCACCGCCACCGTGGGCAAGGCCGTCATGGAGCAGGTCTACAGCCCGGCCCTCAAGGAGTCGGCCTATCGTCTGGGATTGTCCGAACGCCCCTGCGTCACCAGTGAGCAAGCGCGCGAAGTGCTCAAGGAGATCGACCGCACCATCCACCAGAGCACCGACCGAAACAAGCCCTATGACCAGCAGGGCCTGGCCCGAGCCGTGGTGAGCGTGCTGGGCGAATACCCGGACACCAGAGCCGAGGCCACCCGGGTGGCCGGCTGGTCCTCCCAGCCCGGCTATCCCGTGGCCCGCATCCTGCTCGAGAACCCCGGCGTTCTGAGCCTGGACGCCTTCGCTCAGGGCTTCCTCGTCCAGGGAGATACGCCCAAAGAGCAGCAGGTGCTGAACGAGCTCGCTTCCCGCTCGGAGAAAGCGGCCGCCATCGCCCGGGTGAGCTGCGAGCAGGTCGAGCAGGCCGATACCCGGCACGCCCTGGTGCTGGCCGCCCTCACCATCCCCGAGATACGCACCAGCGAGGATGTGGACGCCTATTTCGAGCTGGCCGCCCAGCTCTCGCGGGGTTACGAGCCGGCTAAGCTCAAAGAGCTGAGCGAGGTCTACCGCACAGGCTTTGGCCTGGGCAAGAAGGCCGGGCCGGGGCTGGCCGAGGAGGAGCAGCGCGTGCTGGTGGGGGGAGTGGTGGTCAGGAAGCGCTGAGGAGGC
>CAYYHB010000041.1:0-20052 GCA_964471395.1 uncultured Burkholderiales bacterium
GCTCGGTCAGACCCAGCGAGCGGCGCCGCTCGGCGTGGTCGTTGGCCTTCACCTTAGGGAAGAAGCCGTCGACCAGCGTCTTGACGTCAGCCAGTTTGAGAGCAGTCTGCACCGAGCCCCCGATCAGCTTGCTGCCGCGACCGGGAATGGTGATGGCCACGTCGGCGGGCGGATCGGCTCCGAGCAAGGCTTCCTTGGCCGAGCGACAGGCGTGGGTGAGCACCTGGAACTGCCAGGTGTCGATCTTCGTGCCTTCCGCCTTCAAGCGTGCCTGCACCGCCACGGCCAGGGCCAGGTCGAGGTTGTCGCCCCCGAGCAGCAGGTGGTCACCGACAGCCACGCGCTCGAGTCCAAGGTCGCCCTCCGCGTCCACCACGGTGATGAGCGAGAAGTCAGTGGTGCCGCCCCCGATGTCGCATACCAGGATCAGGTCGCCCACCCCCACCTGCGAGCGCCAATCGTCGCCGGTGGCCTCCAGCCAGGCGTAGAACGCGGCCTGGGGCTCCTCGAGCAGAGTCAGGTTGACCAGATCGGCGATGCGGGCCGCCTCGGCCGTCAGCTCGCGGGCCACGGCGTCAAAGGAGGCGGGCACCGTCAGCACCACCTCCTGCTCCTTGAGCGGCTCGCCGGGGTGATAGAAGCGCCAGGCGTCGCGCAGATGCTTGAGGTAGCTCGCCGAGGCCTGCACCGGGGACATCAAGGGCACGTCCTCGGGCGCCTTCCAGGGCAGGATGGCGGCCCGGCGGTCGGTGCCCTCCTGCGAGAGCCACGACTTGGCGCTGGAGATCAGGCGGTGGGGCACCTTGCCGCCCTCGTCGCGGGCAAAGACGCCCACGGCGAAGGTGGCCACCTCGTCCCAGGGCAGCTCGAGCTGATCGAGAGAAAACTCGTGCTCGCTGGGCAGATAGAGGAAGCTGGGCAGCGTGGGCCGCTCCTCCAGTTGCCCCGGTCCCACCAGCTGCTGCACGGCAAAGTCGCCCTTCTCGGGCGGATCGCCGGCTTTGATGAAGGCCACCGCCGAGTTGGTGGTGCCCAGGTCGATCCCGACCATATAAGTGGATTCGGTCATGAAAGCTCTACCTCCGCGGGAACCAGCACGGTGCGCCCGGGCGTGGCGGCAGCTTCGGGCAGCTCGGCCCGGGTGAGCTTCCAACCGTGGTGGCGCAGGGTCCCTTTGAAGGGAGGATCGCCCACCACGTTGCCCACCAGCCGCACCTCGGCCGGGTCGAAGCCCGGCTCGACCGTGACGGCGGCGCCTTCTTCCTCGGAGCGCACGGGTTCCAAAGTCAGATACTGGGTGACCACCTTGCGGCAGCCCTCGTGCAGGGTGCGGGCCACCGCGCCGATCTGAGCGTCAGCGATCCCCTTGAGGTCTTCCTGCAAGAAGTCCACGAAGCGGCCTTCGCGCTGCAGCACGGCCAGCAGTTGCCCGGCCGTGGGGGGCGGGGGGACCTTCTCGGTCTTGCCCCCGGCCAGAAGCTCGCCCACCCGGGCCGAGAACTCCTTGTCCTGCAGCGCTTTGAAGAAACTCTTGAAGGCAATTCCCAGACTCATGCCGGGCCCGTTACGCGCTATCGGGCCATTCCCCTTCAGGACCCTTTCAGCCAGAGCGCCTAAACTGCGTCATGATGGCCCCGATCCGCCCCAATATGCCCGTTCGTGCCGCCACCTACGGCGAGCTCGGCCCCTGGTATGGCAGCGGTAAGACGCGGCCGGTGGAGCCCGAGGAGGCCCACGAGCTCCTATCCCGCGGCAAGACCATCGAGGCCCGCACGCGGGAGGGCTACCAGACTCTGTTCCGACCCGAGGAGCTGATCGCCCTGGAGTCCCTCGAGGCGGACCCGCCTGGCGAGTTGGCGGCCACGGTCCTTCAGTTGAAAGCTCAGCTGGGCAACAAGCTGCCCGAGACTTACGCCCGCCTCAGCCAGGGCCAACGGGTATCCTTTCGCGCTCGCCCCGACCAGAGCGTGCTGGTGGTGAGCAACCTGGACGAGCTCAAGCTGGCCTCCTACCTCAACGGGCTGGGAGCAGGCGATCAGGATCTCAAGCACCCTGAGCTGGCCCGCTCGCTGAAGGCCCTGTGCGACACCGGCCGAACCCTCTCGCGCGGGCTGCCCGAATCGAGCCAGACCGTGGCCATGGCCCTCTATCGGGGGACCGGCGAGGAGGTGCGCCTGGCCGGCCTCACCTTCAAGCCGGAGGAGTTGCACGACGACCGGGCCGTGGCCACCCGCCTCGAGCCGCTCAACTTGCTGACCCGCGAGCTGAAAGACGTGGCCCTGGCCGACGCCGCCCACCGGGCCGTGCAGCGAGACTGCGAGCATCCGATAAAGGCTCGCCTGGAGGCGGCGGTGCAGGCCTTCGGATTCGCTCCCGGGCGCTTTGGGCACTTCGAGCTCTACCAGCAGCTGCTCAACCAGGGCGGCTCGGAGCTCGAGCCGATCAAGCAAGCCCTGGGGCCGGGAGCCGAGCCCTTCAGCTGCCGCGAGGCCCTGATTCGCCTGCGCGAGGGCGGCCGGAAAGAAGACTTCCTGCGTCTGCTGGCCCTCTCGGGCGATCCCGACTGGTCAGCCTCGACAGGAGCGGAATTTCGGTCTGAGGAGGACCAGCTCCGGGCGGGCTGGCAGCGCATCAAGTGGCGCCACCTCACCAGCCACCTCCTGGCCCGCTCGGCCTGCGGCAGCGAGACGCGCGAGGAACGCGAGCTGGTCCTGACCCGAATCTACTCGGACTGCCAGCGCGATATGGGGGCCACCCGCGCCGTCTGGAGCGAGCTGCGGGCGACAGGCAACCTGCCCCTCGCCCTGCAAGTCCACGACCGTCTACAGGCCAGCCTGCGTCGCCTGAATCCGCGCGGCCGGGGCTGGCAGGAGGTGAAGTGCCTGCAGCATTTGCGGGCCGAGCGTCGACCCGGAGGCCTGCTCCAGGGGAAATCCATGCTCGAAAGTGTTGAGGAGCTTTGCCAGAATCTCAACCGCCAGGCCGAGTCACGTCTGTTCGGGCAGGATCGACCCGAACAGGCCATCTCGACTGCCCTGCAACAGTTGGGGCGCGATGGTCGGGGGGGCGTAGAAGAGCGGCCGGGCCAGGTGGTGGTAGGCGGAGTGCGCGTGCCCACCCGCTGAAAGCCGACCTTCAGGAGAAGAAGTCCTCCTTCGGGGGGCCCTCACCGGCCGACACGGCCAGACGGCCCGTAGCCAGCGAGACGAGCAGCGTATAGGCCCCCACGCAACCAATCGCCAGCAGGAAGAGGGGGCGTGAGAAGGCCATGAAGAAGTCCCAGGTCAGCAGCGTCACGATGAGGGCCTGAAGAGCGGCCAGCCCCGCTCCCGTAAAGTAGCTTACCAGCAGGTCCCGCCGGCGGTAATACACGGCCAGGCGGCTGAGAGCCAGGAGCAAAGCCAGCTCGACAGCCAGGTGCAGAGGCGGCAGGAACCGGTACCAGGTGAGGCCGACCAGGGTTGGGGCTGCCAGGAACCGTAGCAAGACAAGAGCGACTCCCGCAAAGAGCATCAGGTTTCGTGACTCAGAATCCTGGGGGGCCTTCAGGCAATAGAACAGTCCCGCGACCAGGAGCAGGAAGCCGGCGAGTCCGAGCATCGCGAGGTACTTGAAAAGATCAAAAGGAATCTCAAAGGGGAAGATGTTGACTCCGAGGAGGGTCAGGTAGCCAACATAGGGCAGATTGCTCAACAAGATGCCCAGCATCACCATCTGAAGCCCCCGACGCAACAAGCGGTGCTCGTCCACAGAGGGATTGGTTCCAGGCTGGCAGGCAATCCTCCTGGACAGGGTAGGAGGCGATCCTGCTCAGGGCTGCGAAGCGCCGGGACACATCCACCATTCCCACATCAGGGGGCTTTGCATGCACAGGATTCTCACCATCCTCCTTCTGCTGGTGACCGTTTTGCCGGCTCTGGCCAAAGACGAGATCATCCCCACTCCGCCCGACTTTGTGCTCGACAAGCAGCTGCCGGGCTCGGACCCCTACTGGATCGAGCGACCCACCTTCTCGCCCGACGGCAAGGTGCTGGCCGGCTTCTTCAACGGCAGCAAGATGCTCACCGTGTGGGACGTGACCAGCGGGCAGGTGCTCAAAGAGATCGGCCCCGACGTGCACCAGCTCGACTCCATTGACGGGCTCGAGTTCAGCCACGACGGCACGCACCTGATCTTGCTGCGCAACATCCAACCCCTGCGCTGGCTCGATTGGAAGAACGCGAAGGTGACCCGCGAGCTGGCCATCGCGGCCGATCCCAAGAAAATTCTCGACTACAGCTTCAGCCCCGACCAGAACCTGGTGGCCGTGGCCACCTACAAGGGCATCCACCTGTGGGACCTCAAGGCCAATAAGAAGCTCAAGAGCTTCGTGCCGGACGTGCCGGTCTGCTCGGTGGACTGGCTGGAGTACACCCCTCCCAAGCAGCCCAAGGTGCGCCTGCTGGCCTACGCCAAGCCCCTGATGGGCGCCGACACGAAGTGGAAAGACGTGGCCGGCATCATCAACATCGACAGCGGCAAAGTCACGCCGCTACTCAACGACGTGCCGGCCGACAAGAAGGTCGAGGGCAAGATGACCTTCTTCCGGGTGCGCTGGGAGTGGGGCGGCGACTATCTGCTGTTGTGCTACTGGAACCTGCCCCCGGCTTCCAAGGCGGGGGTGATGCTGGTGGACAGCCTCACCGGCAAGTACTCGGCCAACCACGAGCTCGAGCAACTGGCCGTGGGCTGGGAGCCGCGCTATCTGGGCAAGCCCTTCTGGGGTTTCGAGGTGCTGACCTGGGACATCACCGGCAACCCCCACAAGACAGCCGCCCAGTTCCTGGTGCCCACCCGCAAGGAAGGCCTGAAGATCCTGGACACGGTCAACGAGACAGTGTTGCCGATGCAGTCGATGTCGATCAACCGCGCTCGCACCATGGCGGCCATCACCACCAAGAAAGACCCCATGTCTCCCAGCGAGCTCTTTCTCTACAAGCTCGTGCCCAAGAAGAAGTAGCCGACGCTGCTTCAAAAAAAGAAGGCTTCCCCGGGCTCGAGGAAGCCTTCTTTTTCTGCCGCCGCGGACTCGCGAACGTATCGAAGAAGAGAACGAAAAAGCGCGATCGAAACGACGGCTTTAAGTTTTACTTCTTGATCGCTGCCCTGGTCAGCTCGCCCTGACGTTGGATTTCCAGCACCATGCGGCGCAAGCAGACGCTGAACAGCACGGCCATACCGGGCTGATCGCCGAAGCTGATCGTGGCGCCGGCGGGCAGTTCCAGGTTCAGCAAGGGACCCATGGTTTCTTCAAGTGATTTGATCTTGGCGTCGAGCGCCTCCAGATTATCTGCCACTGTTCCCTCCCAGTGTTCGATGGAATTGCCTGACGTTCGACGGCCATGCGAAAGCGCCTTTCGCCGTGAAGAGTTTTCTTCCCGACCAAGTAGGGATAACATTTTGGCAACCACGTTCCGGCCGAACTCGGCTACACTGCGGGGTATGAAACGCTTGAATGTGATCCTTTGCCTGCTGGTTGCTCTGCTGGCCATCGCCTGCTCGGGAGGCGGCCCGGGCACTGTGGATGCCGGGCCGGTGCCCGGCTTGAATCCTGCCCCTCCCGCCCCCGGTCCTCCTGCCCCCGATCCCAACGCCGGGGCCGACCCGGGCAACTCGCTGCAGGCCGCGCTCAACAGCGCCACCCCTCCCGGCCTGCCAGCCAATCCCCCCCCGCTGGTAGTCGGCTCTCCCCGCGAAGAGCAGCGCGCCGTGGGCGCCCAGTACAACCTCAGCCCGGGCTGGAACGTGCTCTCGTTCCCGCTGGGCCGCCTGACGGCCGCCTCGGGCTTTCGCTATCAGCTCTACGGCTATTCACAGGGGAACTTCTTTGCTGTCGACCCGGTGAACAATCCTCAGGCGGTGGACACGCGCCTGAGCTACTTTGCCTACGCCGATACCGCCAGCACCGTCACCGTGCAGGGCGATTCCAACGACGGCCAGGTCAACGTCCTCCCCCTGAATCAGGGCTGGAACCTGATCGGCTGCCCCAGCGAGAGCCAACTGCTGTTTTCCAACATGAGCGTGAGCCAGCTGGGGGTCACCCGAACTCTGGCCGAGGTCGCCGGCTTCAGCCAGACCAGCGGCGACGTCTGGCTCTCCAACGCCATTTACGGTCTTTCGCCCGACGGACAGCTGATCAGTGAGGACATCACCTCTCCGGGTGCTCTGCCCCCCTTCAGCGCCCGCTGGGTGTTCGCGTTCTCCGACTGCGAGCTCAACTTGAACGTGGTGGCACCGGTGCCGCCCCCGCTGCTGACCGGGCTCTCGGCCAGCGCGGCCAATGCCGGCCAGACTCTGATCTTGAGCGGCAGCGGGTTCTCCACTCTCGAGCAGGGCTATCTCACCGTGGGCGGCATCCCGATTGCGCCCACCTCGATCGTGAGCTGGAGCGACACGCGCATCGAGCTGATCGTGCCCACCAACGCCCGCACCGGCCCGGTGGTGGTGTTCGTCAGCCGCTATCCCTCCAATCCGGTGATGCTCAACGTCGGTGGAACCGGCACCGGCACCGCTCAGATGACAGGGCTGGTACGCTCGGTGGCGGGCGTACCCCTGGCCGGGGCCCAGGTGGCCGTGGATACGGGCCAGGCCACCCTGACGGCCGCTGATGGAACTTTCTCGCTCTCGGGAATTCCCGCCGGCGAGCACCTGATCTTCGCCCAGGCTCTGGGCTTCAAACGCGGCGTGGGACTGATCACCTTTGCCGCCGGCGACAGCCGCTCGCTGCTCGTCGAGCTCTCTCCCCTCCAGGGTGGGGGCTCCTCGGGTGGCAGCGGCTCGGAGCAGGCGCGCGGCGTTCTTTTCGTGACCGGAAAACCCTGGTTTACCGGTGGCGACCGCTACTTCGTCTCGCGCATCGACGTGCAGGAGTATGGCAACTACTCCAACCGCTGGACCAACAGCTGGTATGTCGACAACGGCGACACCGAGTACACCCTGCGCTGCGACGGAGCCTACATCGGACGGAGCTACACCATCAGGATAACCTGGAAGTCAGCCGCCACGGGCGATGAAGAGGTGGGCCTGTTCTACCGCACCTTGTACCAGGACGGTCAGATCGAGCGCTTCTTCAATCCGTAGTCAGTACTCCAGCCAGGTGGCCACGCGCACCTTGTCCTGTTGATTGAGAAACCGGTTGGGGTCGAGCGAGAAGTTGACCTTCACCGGGTCTCCCGGGGGGGGCGGATTGAAGTTCCAACTGGCGAAGAGCTGGGGGTAGAAGGTGTAGCGTCGAAAATCCGTGGACTCGCGCGGATTTGGGCCGCTGGGGTCGACACCATCGTTGTAATCGGGACACATGATGGCACAGATCTCGGCCAGGCGTTCGCTCAGCTCCTGCAGATCATCAAAGCGCTCGGGGTAGCTTCTCGCGCCCGGAACCGGGTTGGGCTGGTAACGCAGCTCATAGACGAAGGCGTTGTCCTCCTTGCGCACCTCGAGCAACACCGTGTCATACCAGTGCCAGGGCCCCCCGTCGGCCTCCTCCCAGCCATTGTAGGGCTGGCCGTTGACGTGGGCGGCTGCCTGGGCGGGAGTCTTCCAGGGGATGTCATATTGCTGGGCCACGTCCGAGCCCGGGAACATCCCGTAGAGGATGGTGTTGCCATCGGGCAGATTGATGACTTTTTGGGTTGGATCGTTGGCGCTTGCGATCTGCAGCACCAGCTGGCGCGGGTAGTAGATGGGGACCTGATTGGACAGGCTCGTGAAGTAGGCCTGAGAGTCGTAGAGATTGACGTTGCCCGTGCCCGGCCCGCTTCCGTTGGCGATAAAGGCGCCGATCACGGTGAAGTTGCGAGCCACAAAGTTGCCCCGGGTGTAGATCAGCCCCTGGAACTGGTAGGTGTTGGGCCGATCCCCGATCATGCTGACGTCGCCGTCGCACAACAGGGCGATGGAGTCATCGCTGGTCAGGTTGCCGCCCCCTTTGACGGTGGTCGAGCCTTTGACCATGATGGCACCCGTGCCCCGCACGCCTCCTTCCACCACCAGGTCGCCGTCCACATACACCATGGCGTTGTCGAGCACCATGTCGCCCTGAATGGCGGCATCACCGTCGCAGCGAACCAGTCCCACCAGGCTCTGCGAGCCCAGGATGCCGGTCGGCATGCTCTGAAAATTCAGCACGTCCCCGGTGGCCGGATCGTAGTCGTCGAGATCGAAGTCGGGCAAGTCGGCGGGTGACCAGGGAGCGCGCAGCTCACCTCCAAAGCTCGAGTCGGCCGAGATGTCCACCGATCCGCAGGCCTGCACGTTGCCGGTCACGCGGCTGCGACGTTGCAGGCTGATGGCATTGGGAACGGCCGAGTTGGTGGCCAGGTCGGCCGGGCCAAGCAGCTCGGGCTCGGCTGCCAGGCGGCCCACGTCGGCCGCTTCCTCCAGCGAGCCCACCAGGCTGTTCTCCAGACGGACCTGGCCGTTGGAGGCGATGGAGACGGTGAAGTCGGGCACGTAGAGCACCGCCTCGACGGTGCGGGTGACGTTGCGACAGCGGCCCACCCCCACGAGGTGCACGCGCTTGGGAGGGACGGCTCCCCCCGGCAGACAGCGAGAGCCAGCCCACCCGTTGGGGCGGGTGCTGGCAGCATTGTTGGTGGAGAAGGGGACGGGGCCGGGGGTGAAGGTGAGTTGGCCAGTGGACTGGGGAACCGGTCCGCTCAGGTTGATGTCGCCCACCCAGCCGGCATTGCCCATCACCCGGGCCATGGCCCGCTGCACGGCCGACTCGGCCAGTTGTGAGGCGATCTGGGTGTTCTCGACCCTCTGAGCCACCTGCAGGTTGGCCGAGGCACTGGCCGCCACCGTGAAGGCGGCCACCAGAGCCAGGCTGATGACCATCAAGGCGGTGGCGAGGGTGGCACCCCGGGAGCTCCATCTCATGGCTTACAGTTTATCAGACAAAACGGAGGAATGGCTCAGGCGCAAACGAACCCGCCCGCGTGACGCGCGTCGTGATCGTGGGGGCCGGGTTCGCGGGATTGTCGGCCGCCCGGGCCTTAAAGAACGAGAACCTCGAGGTGGTGCTGGTGGACCGCACCAATCACCACCTGTTCCAGGCCCTGCTCTACCAGGTGGCCTCGGCCGGCCTCAGCCCGGCCGAGGTGGCCACCCCGGTGCGGGCCCTGCTCGGCAAGCAGAAGAACGCGAGCGTGCGCATGGGCGAGGTGACCTCTGTCTTGAGCGACGAGCGTGCCCTGATGCTGGACGGTCACACCCGGCTCGAGTACGACTACCTGATCCTGGCCGTGGGAGTCAAAAGCTCGTACTTTGGCCATCCCGAGTGGGCGGCCCACGCCCCGGGCCTCAAGTCGGCCGCCGAGGCGGTGGCCATTCGCGAGAGCGTGCTGCTCGGCTTTGAGAAGGCCGAGGGGGAGAGCGATCCGGCTTTGCGCGAGAAGCTCATGACCACGGTCGTGGTAGGCGGAGGGCCCACCGGGGTGGAGCTGGCCGGCGCCTTCGCCGAGCTTCGTCGCCACGTGCTGCGCTGGGACTTTCGCCAGATCCGCCCCGAGCAGGCCCGGGTGGTGCTGATCGAGGCCGGGGAGCGCATCCTCTCGGGCTATTCCAGCAAGCTCTCGGCCAGCGCCCGCAAGCACCTCGAGAGCCTGGGCGTGGAGGTCTGGCTGGGAGAGCGGGTGGAGTCGGTCCAAGCCGATCGGGTGGCCACCCGGAGCCGCTCGGTGGAGGCCCAGACGGTGGTCTGGACGGCCGGCGTGCAGGCCACCGAGCTGACCCGCGCGCTGCCGAGCGAGCACGACCGGGTGGGTAGGGTGCAGATCGCGCCTGACCTGCGCCTCTCCGAGCGGGTTTACTGCGCCGGCGACATGACCTCGCTCAACGGACTGCCCGGGATGGCCCCGGTGGCCATGGCCCAGGGTGCCCACGCGGCCCGCAACGTGCTGCGAGAGATCAAAGGGCAAGAGCCCCTCCCTTTCCGCTACCGCGAGCGAGAGCACATCGCCACGCTGGGCCGCTCGGCGGCCGTCTTCCAGTGGGGATGGCTGCAGCTTACCGGCCTTCCGGCCTGGCTGGCCTGGCTCTGGTTGCACCTTTTCCGCATCGCCGACCTGCAGAACCGGGCCCTGGTCTTTGCCCGGTGGACGTGGTCGTACCTGACCTGGAAGTGGGGGGTGCGCCTGATCATCGGGCGCGACAAGAAGTGAAACGCACGCTGCTGCTCGTCCTGGCGCTCACGCTGGTGGCCTGGGCCTCCCGCCCCGACCCGGTCGTGATCGGGGCCGTCTACAACCTGACCGGCTCGCAGGCCGGTCTGGACGTGCCCTCGGCCCGAGGCGCCCGCCTGGCCGTGTCCGACCTCAACGCCGGGGGCGGCATCCGCGGTCACAGGCTGCGACTGCGCCTCGAAGATGGGCAGTCCGACCCGGCCGTGATCGCCCGCAAGACCCGGGACATCTTGCATGACGACGGCCACACCCGGGCCCTGATCGGCCTGTCGGACACGGACCTGGTGCTGGCCGCCGCTCCCGAGGCGGCTGCCTTCAAGCGGTTGTTTGTGACCTCGGGGGCCACCTCGCCCCGGCTGCCCGAGCAGGTGCCCACCTACCTCTACCTGGCCTGTTTCGGCGACAACGTGCAGGCCGCGGCGGCGGCCGAGTGGGCTTACGAGCAGGGCCACCGCAAGGTGCGCCTGGTGGTGGATGAAGAGATGGAGTATACGCGCCTCCTCTCAGGCTATTTCAAAGCGCGTTTTGTCGAGCTGGGAGGCCAGCTGACCGAGGATGGGGCCGACCTGGTCTTTCTGGCCGTTGGGCCCGAGGCGGCCCAGAGCAAGGCCGCCGAGCTGCGCTCCGCCGGCTTCAGCGGACCCATCCTGGGCGGGGACAGCCTGGACCTGGCAGGCTGGCAGGTCGACCAGGTCTACTTCACCACCCATGCCTTCCTCGATCGGCATCCGGAGTTCGTGCAGCGCTATACCGAGGTCTACGGCGAGCCGCCGGACGCTTTCTCGGCCCTGGGCTACGACACGATGATGCTGCTGGCCAGCGCCATGGTGCGGGCCGGATCGTTCGAGCCCGAGCGCATCCGCAAGGCGATGGCCGATACGCGCGAGTTCAGCGGGCTGACCGGCCGGCTTGCGTATGACGAAGGCCAGCGCATCCCGCGCAAGAGCCTCTTCCTGGTGGAGGTGAGCGGGGGGAGGCGCAAGCTGGTGCGCGAGGTGGTTCCGCGCAAGGTGCCGGCTCCTTAGCTCAGCGCAGGATGCTGGAGATGTCCAGCTCGCGCACCACCACGGGTCGGCTGGTCTTTTCCTTCCAGGTGAGCGTGATGCGCACGTGGGCCAGGCTGGTGCGGGCGATCCCGGGTACTCCGGATACCTCCAGCGTGGGCTCGAAGACCGTGCCGTCGTCGAGCCGAAGCTGCTGGCGCTGCAGCATCTGACCCAGAGGCCCGGGGGAGGAGGGAACGTAGGTCCGATCCACCTCCAGATCGGCGAAGGGACCCGAGGCGCACTCATCCAGGATGGCCTGGGCCAGCGCGTTGGCGTGCAGGCGATGCTCGCCCTGGCGCACACTCATCAGGCTGCTGGGCAGCAAGCTCAGCAGCACCAGGAAGACCAGTGACAGCAAAGTGGCCGTGAAGATCAGCTCGACCAGCGAGACGCCCCGTCGGCTCACGTCTTCTGGTTCCTCAAGAAGACCGAGCGGGTATAGATGAAACGCTCCTGGCTCTGGTGCCCGGTGTTGCCTCGCCGCTCGAGCACCAGGCGGAACCGAATGGGCTGCTTCACCTCGCCATCGCTGCCTCCGGGAGCATGCTCGATCTCAAAGCGCGTCACCTCGGTGGCCAGCACCATCTCGTTGCTGCCGGGCTGAGCGACAATCTGAGCCAGCCGGGCCGGGGAGAGCCGGCGCGGCTTGACGATGGTGGTCTCCTCGGTGGTGGGGGCCGGGGGACCGGGCGGCCACTCGCGGCGCATGAGCTTGCGGCTGGTCTCGTCCAGGTAGTAGAGGATGAAAAAGTCGCTCCAGACTACCGTCCCGTCCGGCTGAAGGGGACCGGCTTGCCCGAGCCGCAGGTCGGGTCCGCTGACCGGGCAAGCGGCCACGGCGATGGGAGGAGTACCGCTTCGAAGGCTCAAGCCCGCCACCGAGGCGCGGCGCACGTCGCCGCACAGCCGGTTGAGGGCCGTGACCGCCTGCTGCTGCATCTCCACCCGCAGCGTGCCCCGCACCGAGGCGCGCAGGGCCGGGAACAGAAAGCCCAGGCTGAGCCCCGCGACCAGCCCGATCAGGGCCAGAGAGAAGATGATCTCGATCAGAGAGTAGGCCCGGTTCATCCGAGCACCTTCTCGAGCGCGGCCAGGGCCTGCTCGACATCGGGGTAACGATCATCGGGCGACTTGGCCAGCATGCGCTGCACCACCGGGGCCACCCCCTCGAACTCGGGCCGACCCTCGGCCAGCGAGGGCGGCTCCTCGCCCAGGTGCTTGAGCACGATGTTGACAGGGTTGTCGTCCATAAAGGGTGGCTTGCCGGTGAGCATCTCGTACACCATGATGCCCAGCGCGTACTGGTCCGAGCGCGGATCCAGCTGCCCCTGTGCCTGCTCGGGGGCCATGTAGACCGGGGTGCCCAGCAGCGAGCCGGTCACCGTGACGGCCGAATAGGCCTGCCCGGCGGCCATGCCGAAGTCCATGACCTTGATGCGCCCGCCGTCGGTCACCATGATGTTCTCGGGCTTGAGGTCGCGGTGCACGATGCCGCGCGAGTGGGCGTAGGCCAGGGCCTGGAAGACCGGGCGCAGGTAGCGCAACACCTTGTCGGGGGGAATTCCCTGCCCGGTGATGTGCTTGCGCAAGGTTGTGCCACGAATCAGCTCCATCACCAGGTAGTAGTGCTCCTGGAAGGTTCCAAAACCCAGCACGCGCACGATGTTGGGATGGTTGAGGTCGGCGTAGACGTCTTTTTCGCGGTTGAAACGGCGCACGAACTGCTCCTCGGTGGCCAGCTCGGCGTCCAGGATCTTGATGGCCACCGCCTCGTGCTCGCTCCCGCCCTCGGGCTGCCCTTTGTAGACGCGAGCCATGCCGCCCTGGCCCAGCTTCTCGGTGAGCCGGTAGACGTCCAGCCGCGCCCCCACCATCGGGTCTCCGGCGGCGGGCACGATGAGGTTGAGGATCTCGCCGGCCCGGGCCGAGTCCAGGGCAGCCTGGCGGCGCACGCGGTCCGCCTGGCGCCACTGGCGAAGGTACAGCCCCGCGGCCACCAGCACCAGAGCCAGCAGCGCGGTGACCCAGGACTGCAGCTTGTCGAGCAGGGCGTGGGCCCAGGACCGGTACTGCAGCTTCTCGGGCCCGTAGGTATCGTTCAGGTTGGCGCGGTAGGGGTCGAGCTCCAGGGTGACGATGCGCGGCTCGCACAGCCAGTGCTCCAGATGCAAGGTCACGGTCTTCTGCTCGCGGGGCACTCGCAGGATCAGGGGCCTGGTGCCGCTCTTTCCGACTGAGACGCGGTCATTGGGGTCGATCCCCCCGCGGCGCTCGGGAATGACCTCGGCCCCGGGGGGATCGGTGAGGATCTTGATCTGCACCAGGTCGGGCTGGGGCTCGGCTCGGGCGATGGAGACGAGCAGGACCAGCAGGATGAGAAGGCGCGCCATGTGCAGCAAGGTTCGACGCCGTCAGGCGTGGTCACTTCTGGCGCACGGGGGGTTTCTGCGTCGGAGGGCTGGAATCGGGTTGGCGCCCGGTGCCCGCCAGCCGTTTCCTCGGTCGGGCGGGTCGAGCGGTTTTACCGGAGAATTTTCTCGGTACGGGGCTGAGAGGTCGGTCTACGCACTCGCCAGAGCCGTACCGGGAAATTTTGGGCGTAGAGCGCGGGTCGGGTGGTTTACCGGACGTGACCGGAGAAGGGCCGCACGAGCCGGGTGGACCAGGCTCGAGGGCTACTCCTCGAAGAACTCCCCCACCGCCACTGACCAGTCGGGCAGCAACTCGGGAAGCTCGAGATGCTCGTTTGATTGCAGAACAAGCCTGGTAGAATTGGGGCGAGCCAGCGTCGCGCACAGGTTCTGGGGATCGAGCAGCAGGACGACCTGGACCCCGGCCTGCAGGTATTCCTGGACCTTTCCCTCGACCTCACTGGCGCGGTCATTGGGAGACAGCACTTCGACCACCAGGGCCGGAGGAGTCAAAAGATAGCCTTCCGGGCTGGTTGCGACCGGCCCCTGGTCGCGGTGAACAAAAGCCACGTCGGCTCCTCGAACGGTCAGAGGGTCTTGCTCGATGACCACCCCGACTTCTCCGACGTAGAGCCTGCCCAATCTTTGCGCTTTGACCGGGCCAGCAAGAACCAGAAGGGCGTTGCATTCTACCTGACCATGGGTGCCTCCAGTGGGGCTCAAAGCAACGACTTCTCCTCGCACGATCTCAAAGCGGTCAACTCCGGTAGGCAGGGCCAGACTCATGGGAGTAGATTTCCCTGTGCGGTTGTGTGACCCCTACAGAGATTGCGTGGCCCCAGGGCAGGATCTTCTTCGACATGCGGCTCAAGAGCCGACCTGGTATCCAAATGAAAACAGTTTTGCATATAGTAGCACTTTGTGCAATACTGATTGTATGAAGATCCGCTCGTTCTGGCTCCAGGCCCTCGAGCGGGCCCTGGAGAGACGGTCGGTGGTCTGGCTGCATGGCGTGCGGCGCTCAGGCAAGACCGTGCTCTGCCAGAGCCTGCCCGAGGTCGAGTACTTTGATTGCGAGCTTCCTCGAGTCCGACGCATGCTGGAGGACCCGGAGTCGTTTCTGGGCTCGCTGCGAGGCAAAAAGGTCGTCCTGGACGAGATCCAGCGCCTGCAGAACCCTTCGGAAATGCTGAAGATTGCAGCTGATCATTTCCCCGATACCCGGGTCATCGCCACCGGGTCATCTACCCTGCAGGCTTCCACCAGGTTTCGCGATACCCTCACCGGACGCAAGAGCGATGTGTGGCTCACTCCGATGATGAGCGCAGACCTGGCCGACTTTGGCGAGACCGAACTGAAGCGAAGGCTCGGTCGGGGCGGGTTGCCGCCCTTCTTCCTGAGCTCGGGCGAGGCCGAGCACGATTTTGAGGACTGGCTGGAATCTTACTGGGCGCGGGACATTCAGGAGCTTTTTCGGCTGGAGCGGCGGTGGGGCTTTCAACGCTTGATGGAGCTGTTGCTCACTCAAAGTGGAGGGATGTTCGAGGCCACTCGCTTCGCCGCTCCCTGCGAGATCAGCCGTCCTACGGTGACCAACTACCTGGATGTCCTGGATGCGACGAACGTCGTTCATCTGGTGCGACCGTTCTCGACGCGGCGCAGCACGGAGATCGTCTCGGCCCCGAAAGTCTACGGATTCGACACGGGATTTGTTTGCCACTATCGGGGCTGGGGCGAGCTGCGCCCGGAGGATCTCGGCAACCTCTGGGAGCACTACGTGCTCAACGAGATCCATGCGCGTTCCCGGCGCACTCGGATTTCCTACTGGCGCGACAAGCGCGGGCATGAGATCGACTTCGTCTTACCCGGCCGCCACAACCAGGTGACGGCCCTGGAGTGCAAGTGGTCGAGCCGGGGCTACGATGCCAGGAATCTACGCGCCTTTCGCCTGCAGTATCCTGAGGGCGAGAACCTGGTGGTGGCCTCGGATGTCGCCCCTGCCTACCAGCACACCATCGGTGGCCTGCCGGTTCGCTTCATCGGGCTGGGCGACCTTGCTGCCCGGCTGGAAAGTTAGCACCAGCGCACGGGGTTGCCGGTTTCGAGCGAGGCTTCGAGGAGCGCCCGGAGCGGCCTGGTGATGAAGGCGAACTTTTCCGGGTCCAGCGCTCGGCACTCTGTGTGCAGGAAGCGATCGCCCTCGTCACCCACCCGGACCTGACCCAGGTAGCGCTGGCCCGTGTCGCGGTCGATCAGCGTGGTCTGGCCGTCCGGGTGCTCGATCTGCTCGACCCGGGTGGCCCGAAACAGAACCCGTTCCGTGTCCCGCTCGACCAGGACCAGGCCGGCCGGGTCGAAGCCAACGTCCACACCGGTCTGCCCGCCGAATACGAACCGTCCGCCGCAGGGGGCGATGTAATCATACAGAACCTGGCCGGTCTGCGAGTTCACCAGGACAATCTCTTTACCCAGATCGAGAGAATGGAACCGATCAAGCTCTCGCAGTGCCTCTCCTGCGGCCGAGGCAGAGAGACTCCCATCGTTGGAATTGGGAAGATACTCGCGCAAGGTGGGAAAGTGCTGCCAGCCAGCCTGCTCGAGGGCCTGTTGAAAGGAGCGATAACCCGACCAGTTGGACAGGTCCGCATCGTAGAACACCATGTCCTCGTGGACGCAGGCCGAGTGTTGCCACTGGTCGACGGCGAGCTGCTCAGCTTCGGTCCCTGAGGTCAGTCCCAGCCAGCCATCCTCGTCCAGCCGGAGCCGACTCGCGTCCACGGGAGGCGCAGAGCAAAGACCAAGCCGGAAGCACTGGCACATGACGGAAGCGTCGAGCCCCATGGGGCATGAGTATAGCAGTCACTCCCTTTGCAGACAAGAGTGATGTTAAATTTGACGAAACACAAGAGGAACTGCTATGCTCACGACGATGAGAAACTTAACGTATTGTTCTGGCTGACCGGTGGTCCACCTGCATGCCCGCAGCTGGTTCTCGTTCCTGGCCGGGGGCTCGTCGCCCGAGGCCCTGGTGCGTCAGGCCCGGCGGCACGCTCAGGCGGCCCTGGCCCTGACCGACCTCTTCGGGGTCTACGGGCTGGTGCGCTTTGCGGCCGCCTGCCGCAAGCACGAGGTACAGCCGATCTTCGGGGCCAGCCTGCGGGTGGAGGAAGCTCTGCTGGTGTTGCTGGTGACCGACCGGCAGGGCTACCAGCAGCTCTGCCAGCTGTGCAGCCTGGCGCACGGGTTCACGGCCGAGCAGCTGGAACGGCCCGGCGAGCGGCTGGCCCGGGCTCCCGAGCTGGTGCCCCCGGGCAAGCAAGAGCCCCGCTCGCTGAGCCTGGAAGAGCTGGCCGGGCGCACGGGCTCGATGCTGTGCCTGACGGGCGGACCCGAAGGCAAGCTCGACCGCCTGCTGCGCCAGCGCCAGAGCGAGCAGGCCGAGCGCTGGCTCTCCCGGCTGCGCGAGCACTTTCCCGACCGGCTCTACGTCGAGCTGGTCCACCGCCAGCAGCCGGGCGACGGCGAGGCGGCCGCCCGGCTGCACCGCCTGGCCGCCCGGCTGGGCCTCCCCACCGTGGCCAGCAACGCGGTGCGCTACGCCGAGGCCGACGACTATGCCGTCTACGACGCCCTCACCTGCGTGCGGCTGGGGCTGAGCGTGGGCGATCCTCACCGCGAGCGCCCGGTGAACGACAGCGCCTGGTTGTGCCCCGCTTCCGTCCTGACCAGGCTCCTGCCCTACCCGGAGGCCCTCGAGCGCACCCTGGAGGTGGCCGAGCGCTGCCAGATGGAGCTTCTGGCCGAGGAGATCACGCCTCCCACCGCCCTCCTGCCCCCGGGCCGCAAGCCGGACGAGTACCTGCGCGAGCTCTGCCTGCAGGGCTGGCGCCGGCTCTACGCCGAGGGCGAGGCGGCCCGCCGCCAGCTCGAGCACGAGCTGGAGGTGGTGGGGGCCCTGGAGCTGGAGGAGTTCTTCCTGGTGGTGCGCGAGGTGGTCGACTTTGCCCGGGCCCAGGGCATCCGCTGCGCCGGCCGGGGCTCGGCGGCCAACTCCATCATCGCTTACCTGCTGGGCATCACGGCCGTCG
Source organism: uncultured Burkholderiales bacterium (assembly GCA_964471395.1). Classification (GTDB taxonomy): domain Bacteria; phylum Vulcanimicrobiota; class Xenobia; order Xenobiales; family QWHO01; genus QWHO01. Next base: position 17,769 of record CAYYHB010000041.1, read on the forward strand.
ATCCGCTGGCCCACAACCTGCTCTTCGAGCGCTTCCTGCACCGCGGCCGCAAGGGCATGCCCGACATCGACGTGGACTTCGACTCCGAGCGGCGCGAGGAGGTGATCGCCTGGATGGAGCGCCGCTTCGGGGTCGAGCACAGCGCTATGACCGCCAACGTCATCACCTACCGGCTCAAGCTGGCCATGCGCGACATGCTCAAGGTGCTCGGCTACACCCCCGAGCAGGTGGACCGGGCCGGACGACTTGTGGGCCACTGGGACGACCTCGACGACCTGCGCGGCCGGCGCGGCGAGCTGGCCGCCGTGCTGGGGGGCGAGGCGATGATCGCGGTGCTGTTTCGCCTCGTCGAGAAGCTGCAGGGCTGCCCCCGCCACCTGGGCCTGCACAGCGGTGGGGTGGTGCTGGCCCGCGAGCCCCTGAGCCGCTTCTCGCCCGTGCAGACCTCCTCGGGAGGGGTGCGCCAGCTGCAGTTCGACAAGGACGACATCGAGGCGCTGGGACTGATCAAGTTCGACGTGCTGGGCCTGCGCATGCTGGCGGTGCTCTCCGAGGCGCTCGAGCTGCAGCGCGCCTGCGACGGCACCGAGATCCCCTTAGACGAGCTGAGCCTCGACGACGAGCCCACCTTCGAACTGATCCGCTCGGGCAAGACGCTGAGCCTGTTTCAGATCGAGAGTCCCGGCCAGGTCAGCCTGATCTCGCGCACCCAGCCGGGCAAGTTCCGCGACCTGGTGGCCCAGGTGGCCCTGTTTCGCCCCGGGCCGCTCCAGGGCAAGATGGTCAACCCTTACGTCGAGCGGCTCTGCGGCAACCAGCCGGTGAGCTATCCCCATCCCAGCCTGGAACCGATCCTGGCCGACACCTTCGGGGTAATCCTGTTCCAGGAGCAGGTGCTGGAGATCTCCCACCAGTTCGCAGGAATGTCGCTCGACCAGGCCGATGAGTTCCGCCGCTTGATGAGCAAGTTCCGCGACCCGGGCAGCATGCAAGAGATGCGGGCGGCCTTCGTGGAGGGGGCCCGCAAGACCCAGGGCGTCTCGCTCGAGCTGGCCGAGGAGGTGTTCCGCCAGGTCTCGGCCTTCGTGGGCTACGGTTTCTGCCGTTCGCACGCGGCTGCTTTCGCCCGCACCGTCTACCACTCGGCCTACCTCAAGCGCCACCATCCGGCCGCTTACATGGCCGCCTTCCTGCAGCACCTGCCGGGCTTTTTCCCGCGCAGCACGGTGCTGGAGGAGGTCCGCCCCATGGGGGTACCCATCCTGCCGGTGGATGCCTGGCGCTCGGGGGTGCGCTACTCGCTGGAGCCCTGGCAGGGGAAAACGGCCATCCGCCTGCCCCTGACCGCGGTCACGGGTTTCTCGCCCGAGCTGGCCACCCGCTTCGTGCGCCGCCGGGCGGGCACGCTGGACGAGCTGCTGGCCCGGGTGGAGCTGCCCGTCGACCTGTGGGAGAGCCTGGCCCGGGCCGGCGCCTTCGACGCGCGCCACGAGCGGCGCGAGGCGCTCTGGCGGGTGGGCCTGTTCCGGGCCCGGGCCTCGGGCCGCTTCGTGGAGGCCCCCCGTCTGCAGCCCGGAGGGCCCTTCGGAGGCCCGCGCGCGGCCCGCAGCCGGCGCCTGCGCGCCCGCGCCGAGCGCCCCGAGCAGCTGCCGCTGGTGGTGGAGCCGGTCGATCCCGCCCTGCTGCCCGTCCTGGAGCCGCTCCCGACCGAGCTGGCCCTGACCTGGGACTACTCCACCCAGGGCTTCAGCCCCCGCGAGCATCCCCTGGCCCGCCACCGCCCCTGGCTCCAGGAGCGGGGCATCTCCCCCATCGCCGCCCTGCACAGCGCCGAGGACAAAGCCCGCATCACCCTGGCCGGCCTGGTGGTTCTGCGCCAGCGCCCGCCCACGGCCAAAGGGGTGATGTTCCTGCTCCTGGAGGACGAGACCGAGAGGGTCCAGTGCGTGCTGCCGCCGCCCGTCTACGATCGCTTCAAGACCATCGTGGGGCGCGAGGGCGCGGTGATCGTGACCGGGCTGGTGGAGCGAGCCGGGCGCTATCATCGCTGCCTTCTCTTGCAGGATGCCAGGCCGCTGGGAAGGGAGGTCTTTGCGCTGGTGTGACCGCGCAAGATCGGGTCTGGGGAAGGCTGGGCCGCGGAATTCGGTCAGCCGGGCCCGGCTCGCTGGTCCGGTCCCAATCGACTGAATCGCCTCCAGGCGTTGGTCGAGAGCAACTCTGGGAAACCGTGCGCTCCAGGCTTGGAGCGTTCTAAAACCGCAGGACACCCCCCATCCCGTCA
>CAYYHB010000041.1:20062-29925 GCA_964471395.1 uncultured Burkholderiales bacterium
ACCATGAGCTGGTGACTAGAACGAACTGACGTTTGTTTCCGCCGGAAAGGAAAACCTGGAGGGAGACCGGCAAGAAACGAACGGGCGTTTGTTTCCGCCGGAAACAAAAACCTGCCGAACAGGGGGAGAATAGTCCGCCAAATCGTTCCGTGAAACCCTTCACGAAGGCGAACTCCTGCCGAAAAGCAGGTCCGGCAAAGCGCTCTGGAACCCAGGCTTGAAAGTGGGGCATTAGGCGATACACTGAAGAGTATGCGGAAATGGCGGGGCTACATCCTGGGCGTTCTACTCGTCTTGCTCCCGATCCTGACCATGATGATGATCGCCCTCTTCGTCGTCTTACGGGGCGGCCACGGCAGCAGCAACAGCTACTACGCCCGGACAGCCTCGCTGTTTGCGGCCGAGGCGGGCCTGGTGGACGCGATGGGGGTCCTCCAGGCCAACCGCGCCTGGGTGAGCGGCTTTAGCCAGAAGCCCATGAAAGACGTGCGGGGCAGCTACACAGTCCGCTTCAACCAGGGGGCCGGCCCCTTCCAGGCCGACGACTCGGTCAACAACTTCGACGGCGCCCACCCCAACAGCTTCCGGGGCAATAACACCGTGCCCGCGGGCACGGCTTTGCTGGTGGTCGTCGCCCGGGTGGGGGGCGTCGAGCGTCGCCTGGAAGCGCTGGTAGGCGATACGGCGAGTCTGGGCATGCTGGATCTGCCTCTCCTGACCACCGGCCGCATCCGTCTGCAGGGCGATGTGCGCGTCGACGGCATCACGGCCCTGAACGACTCCACCTCGGTAGACGGCGACGTTCAGTCCAACCTGACCGGTACGGTGAACGCCATCGAATGGCTCGATACCGGAGGAACCAGCCTGCATATCGACGGGAACGTCTCCTCGTCGGCCAACCCGGGCTCCATCAACCTCGCTGGCGGAGTGGTCACCGGAGGGACGACCGAGAACGCCGCTCCGCGCGCGGTGCCTCCGCTCGACATCCCGGGCGAGATCGCGGCCAAGAGCAGCTCCCCCTCCCCCACGGTGGTCCCGGGGGGCGTCACGGTGGTGGGCACAGGCGATTACTACGTGGCGGGCAATCTCGATCTGACCGGCGACCTCGACTTACAGGGCGGCAACCTCTACGTCCAGGGCGAGCTGAGCGTGCAGGGCACCGTCTCGGGCACCGGCTCGGTCTACGTGGGAAGCCACACCAAGATCCACGGCAACGCCGACATCAATGGCCAGGACAATATTGCCCTCTACAGTAAGGGCAACGTCGAGCTGCGGGGCTTCGACGGCGACGCCATCCTCGACTCGCTGGCCCTGAGCAGCCCGGTCGCGGCCAAGGAGCTGGCCGACGGCAAGTGGGCCATCTCGGAGATGGCCACCATCATGAACAACGGCTCCTGGACTCCAGGAGGCATCTACGACACGGTCTCTCAGGTGCTCGGCGAGCACCTCACCGGCACTCCGACCGGTCGCGACCCCTCGACCATGTTTCGGCTGCGCGACCGGCTCAATCCGACCGCCTCCACCGCCCAGAAGTTTCTCCACAAACGCCTGGACAACATCGGCCGCATGTTCTCGGGCAATTCCAATTACTTCGGTCAGTCCGACGCCACCGCTCGCGACAATTTCACCAACACCGGCGACACCTCTGGCCTGGTGGATGCCGCCAACGACCTCAACGACTCGGCTTTGATGCAGGTTGTCTACAACCTGACCAGCACCCTGGACTTCGACAGCATCGGCTCGGCCAATTTCCAGGGACTGGTCTACACCAATGGCAGTTTCTACTCGGCCAACCAGATCACCGTCGTCGGGGCGGTGGTGGTGAACAACGATGGCAGCCAGTCCTCCAGTGTCATCGACGGCATTACGGTCAATCCGGGAGATCTGTTCCTGAACAACGGCAGCAAGATCACCTTCGTGCAGGACTTCTTTGACGATGGCGGGGGAGCGGGCGGCCAGCTCGGCGTGGTGCTCTGGATGGGCCGCTAACTCGCCCGACCAAGGGTCCCGGGCCTGGAGCCGCGAAAGGCTTGCTGTGATGGACGTGGATGACCTGCGCAAGAGCGCCAAGAAGGCCAAAGACCAGCTGCAGCACGAGAAGATCGACCTGGTGCGCACGGTCGCCAGGCGCCGTGAGCTGATGGCCGAGGACGCCCTCCGGGCCTGGATCGCTGAAGCCGAGGAAGCCCTCCAGGGCAAGGTGCGAACCGCCTCGCAACGTGGCTACGACTCGGTCCTGGTGCTGCAGGTGGTAGGCTGCTCGTATGACCTGCGCCAGGCCATCCTCGAGGATTTGCGGCAGATCATGAGCGACCCCGCCAACGATCGCTATCCGGCTCTGCGCGCCCTGGGGCCGCTCAACTTCGGCCAGGTGCATGACATCCTGGCCGAGCTGGGGGTGACCGACATCGCTCCTCGCCCGGCCCTCAAGTGGGTGCGCACGGTGCGCGAGCAGCTGGCCCAGCGCACGGGCCTGTCGCGCTGGCTGAACCGCGGCCTGAAGCTGCCGGGGGAGATGAGCCACTTTCTGGGGGTGTGCAGCAAGGCCGGACTGAAGACCCGCCTGCTCACTTTCGAGGACCTGGGCGAGATCGGGTTGGCGGTCGAAGCGAGCTGGTGAGACTGGTTCTCGTCAGCGATACACACTGCCGACATCGTTTCGAGGTTCCCGAGGGCGACCTCTTGCTGCACGCGGGCGACCTGACCGTGCATGGCTCGCTCGCCGACGTGCGGCACTTCAACCGCTGGCTGCAAGGGTTGCCCCACCGGCACAAGGTCGTGATCGCGGGCAATCACGACTTCTGTTTCGAGCGAGAGCTGGAGGCGGCCCGCGCGGAGGTCACCGTTGCCCACTACCTGCAGGACGAGGCCCTGGAGCTGGAGGGGATCAAGATCTACGGAAGCCCCTGGCAGCCACGCTTTTTCGACTGGGCCTTCAACCTCGACCGGGGTCCAGCCCTGGCTCGCGTGTGGGCCAAAATTCCCGAGGACACGGATGTCCTGATCACCCACGGCCCGCCTCTCGGTCACGGCGACCGCACCTTTGACGGTCGCGAGGTCGGCTGCGCCGATCTCAAAGAGCGCCTGAAAATCGTGCGCCCCCGTCTGCACCTTTTCGGGCACATCCACGAGGGCTACGGGGTCACCAAAGACGAGCACACCACCTATGTCAACGCCAGCATCTGCGATCTACGCTATCAGCCGGTTCACGAGCCAGTGGTCTTCGACTGGTAAAAAAGCTCAGTCGAAAAACTTGATGGCCGAGAGCGGGGTGGCCCCGCTCGCGTCGGTCTGGGGCGCCGCCGCCGAGTCGGTCTCGGGAGGGCGCGTGGCGCGCATCTGATCGAGGGCCTGGGCGCCCTCCCAGGTGATGCACACCCAGCCTTCCTTCTGGCCCGAGGGGGCCTCGGTCCAGCCGCGCTTCTCGAACTCCTTGAAGACTGGGGCGCACTCGAAGCGGTTGAGCCGGGTCTCGTTCATCACCCGACCGGTCTGAGCCCGACTCTGATCGCTGCTCTGGGCCTGCAGGGTCTGGATGGTGGAGAGCAGGCGGAAGCGGCGATCTCGGATCGTCTTCACCATGTCGGCGTCTACGAGCTGGTCCTCCTCGCAGCGGTCGATCCCCACCGGCAGGATGACCGCCTCGCTCCCAACGCGCTTTTCGATCAGGCTGGCATTGGACATGGAGTCGATCAGGTTGCGCCCGTTCGGCCCGATGTCGAGCTCGAGCTTGTCGCGCGAAGTCGCGAAGGCGCTCTGGCCCATGTCATTCTTGCGCAACCAGAGTGTGATGTCGAAGCGAGCCTCATCGGCATAAAAGCTTCGATACATTGCAGCCAACAATTGATCTCGAACGTCGTTCACGTCGTTCACGCGCGCCTCCGGCGATTAAAATGCTCACAAGGGGATTCGCCTGTCGCCAGACGCCTTCCTGTAAAGAGGTTCACAGATACACCACCACTTCGGCCTTCTTGAGCAGCTTGCCGGCGTGCCGAAATCCCCGGCTGACGCAGCGGTCCACCCGGTCGCGCTGGGCGGGGTCGCTGCTGCGCACCACCTTGAGCGCGTTCTGCTCGGCCGGATCGTAGGCGCTGCCGGGCCCCGGGCGGATCTCCTCCAGGCCGGCCGCCCGGGAGAGCTCTTCCAGGCGGGCGTCCAGGGTGGCGAAGAAGGGCAGGTCGGGATCCTCGCTGCGGCGCGCGGCCTCGCACAGCTCGACCAGCTCGGGCACCAGCAGGGTGATCAGGTTGAGCAGAGCCATACGCAGCTCCTCGGGTGGCCCCTGGCCCATGGCCACGCGCTGGGCTTCGCCCCGCAGGGTCTCGAGCGGGCTCAGGAGCGACTCGGGGGCTTCCTCTAACAGGGCCAGGGTGGCCTGCTCGATGCGGCAGGCCGACTCCCACAACTGGCGCTGCTCGGGCTCGGCCGGCGGAGCCGCCGCTCCCTCGCCCAATCGGCGCTCGAGCACCTCCAGCCGCTCGCGCAGGGCGCGGTTCTCGGCATGCAGGCGCTCCACCAGCTCGCGCTGGAACTCCTCTTGCAAGTGGAACAGCTCCTGGCGCATCCGCCACAGCTCCTCGCGCACCTCTTCGTCCATCTCAGTAACCCCTTCCATAGTCGGTGGCGGCGATGGGCTCGAGCTCCATGGGGTCGTGCCCCTCCAGGGCCAGGCTGAGGCGCAGCGAGAGGTCGGGCAGAACCCGGAAGGTCAGCTCCACCTCCTCGAGGTCGAAGGGGTCCATGTCCTCGGGCACCTCGATCTCGAACTGCCGGATGCTCTGGATGTCCGGGTTGGGCTTGCCCTGCTCATCGAGCATACGATCCACCAGGCCGGTATTCTCGAGCACGGGCAGCACGTTCATGCCCGGGTGCAGCACCAGGCCCGACACCGTGACCGTCTTGCCCTCCGGAGGGATGGCTACGCCCGCCCCGACCAGCTCGTGAAAGTAGGCCTGGCCGGCCTCGAACACCTTGATGCCCAGCCGGCTGGTGGTGGCCGTCAGGCTCTGGTGGTTGCGAGCCAGGCGCACGCGCACGCTGGGGCGTAAGGTGCCGGCGGCGATCTGCACACCCGTGCCCACCCGGCCGGGCAGGTGGGTGGTGCTGGCGCCCTTGACCACGCACTCCTTGGCCTCCTCGGGGGTCACGTAGCGCGAGGTCGGGAAGGCCTGGCGCAGCACCTCGTCCACCACCGGCAGCTTGGAGGCCTTGCCCACTCGCAACAGCACCTCTGGCTGCTCCAGAGCGTGGGAAGAGAGCAAGCGCCGGATCACCTCCACCGTCTCTTGCAGGCGGGGACGAATGAGCTCCTGCACCTCGTCCAGCGAGGGGGCCCCGGCCTGCTTGAAGAGCAGGCTGCCGGGCAGCATGCGCTCCTGGCCGTCGAAGGCGAAGGTCAGGTTCTGGAAGGTGGTGCGCAGCTCGTCCTCTGGCGCGCCCGAGGCCAGGGCCACCTTCAAGCGCTCGGCCCAGAGCCGCAGGGTGTTGCGGTTGGTGCGGGCGGCCAGGCTGCTATCCTCGGTGGGCAGCTCGATCTTGCCGGCGCTCTCGCTCAGGCGCACGGCCCGCAGCAGCCGCTGCACGAGAAGCTCGCGCACCACCGCGGTCACATCCTCGCCCCCCATCCAGCGCTGGCCGGTGGCTCCCAGCACGGTGGGGGTCACCACGTAGCTGTAGGCGTGCTCTCCCGACTCATTGCCGCTCAGCCCCGAGAGCAGCTCCGAGCGCGAGAAGATCCGCTCGCGAGGGGTGCCGTTGAGCCGGTAGCAGAGCATCACCTTCTCGTTGACCTCGGCGCTCTGGGCCAGGGCCTTCCAGTCGGGAGGCTCGTTCGAGGGGGCGGCCCGCAGGCAGCTGTCCACGAACTGACCCAGCACGAAGCTGTTGCCGGCGGCCAGCTCCTCGTCCTCGCCGGGCAGGGCCACCAGCACGCCGGTCTCGCGGCGCAGCACCGCCTGGCAGCGCTCCCAGCAATGGCGCGTCAGGCGCTCCTGGAGCGTCTCGGCTCCTCCCCCGCCCCGCAGGCGCCGCTGCGACTGGATGCGCAGCAAAGTCACGTCCAGGGTGCCTCCGCCGTAGTCGAAAACCAGCAGGTGATAGCTCAGCTCGTCCTGGTCGGCCGCCTCGTGCAGCGGAGCGTGGCTTCTCCAGTCGTTGAGGTAGTGCAGGGCGGCGCCCACCGGCTCGTGCAGGGTAGCCGGCTCCTCGCAGGGCTCGAAGTGGGGAGCAAAGCGCCGGCGCTGGGCCTCCATGGCCTCACGCACGGCCGTCTTCAGCTCTTCGATCTGGTGCACGGAGAAGCGCGAGGGATGGGTGATCAGGCAGCGGCGCAGCACCAGGTCGGAGCGCCCCTGGGCGGCCAGGTGCTCCATGGCCTTCTCCACCACGTGGGCGTAAAGATCGCGCATGGCCTGGGCGGGGGTGAGCAGCACCGTCTCGGCCGGCTCGTCCACCGGCACCACCTCGAAGCGGAACTCGCTGTCGCCCAGGCGCCGCTTGGCCCCCGATACCACCGCCCGAGCAGCGGCGGCATGGCCGGCCTGCTCCCAGGCCCAGGTGCCGGCCCGGTAGCGATGAGCGGCGGCAAGCTCCAGGTAGCAGAGCACCGAGGGCATCGTCTCGGGGCCCCGGGGCTCGCTCTCGGCCCCCAGAGGTTGCTCGTCGAGCAGGCGAGCCTCGGCGTCCAGGGCCAGCATCTCCACGCGTCGGTTCTCGTCCACCAGCGCGGCGCAGGTGTTGGTGGTGCCCAGGTCGATCACCAGCCAGCCGGGATACTCGGCCGCCTCGCGGGTGCGCACCCGCAAATAGCATGGGCGAGCCAGCGGATCGTTGCACACGAAGCTCAGAGTGGCCGTCTCGTCTTGCACGGCGCCCACCTGCAGCAAGAGCTCGAGCGACTCGCCCGTGGGGATGCGCCAGGGCAAAGGGCGAGCCTGGGGGCAGCTCAGCCAGGGGAGGTCGATCTCGAGCTGGTGGACCACCAGGTCGAGTCGTCCCCGGGCCCGGGGCGGGCCGTTGGAGAGGACCAGCCGCACGGGCCGATGGTCTGAGACCCGGCGCAGCAGGTCGTAGTCGAGCCGGCGGCTCTCGGGGAAAGGGGCCACCATGAGCTCGGGGCCAAGCACGAAGCCGACCTCCAGCGGCACGTCCAGGGGCAGAGCCTCGGCGCTGCGATTGCGGGTGCCCCGGTCGGTGCAGCGCAGGCGCAGGGTGGCCCGGCGCTTCAGCCCCTCGGCCGCGGCGCTGGCCGACTCGCGCAGATCTTGAGCCGTCTCGGAACGCACCTTGAGGCGGATGGGGATGCGGGCCAGGCGGCGGGCGTCCAGCTCGAGCGGAAAGCTCAGCGTCTCGGCCAGCTCCAGGTCGGCCCAGGTGCCGGTGAACTCGGGCGGCCCCTCCAGCCAGACGTGCCCGCGCACGAGCGACAGCACGCCGTCGATGACCGGCTGGCTGTCGGGCAAAAGCAGAACTTCCTGGGTGGCCAGATCCAGGCTAAACTGGGGCGGGGGCGAGAATTCGAGCACCCGCGAGGCCGCCAGCGGGGCCACCCCGGGCGAGCCGGGCACCTCCACCTGGATGCGCGCCTCCTGCACCGAGTCTTCCTTGCCCGGCACCTTGAGGCGCGAGATGCCCACGCTCACCGACTCACCCGGGCCCAGGGTGGTGGGCTTCAAGGAGAGCGTGTCCAGGCCCAGCCAGGGTGCCTCCGAGCGCACGTCGTCGGAGCGAACCAGGGCCGAGCCCGCATCGCCCGTGTGACGCACCAGCACCCGCAGGGCGGGCCGCCGCTCGCGGTTGAGCACGGGGGGATCGAGCGCCATCCACTCCTCGCCGTGCTTGAACTCGAAGCTCACCTCCAGCTCGACCAGCCTGCCGCCGCACCAGGAGCAGAACGAGTCCGTGGGCAGGAGCGTCCAGCCCAGGCAGGCCGGATCCTGGCAGGTCAGCACCTGGTGGACTTCTTGATGTGGTAGTTGAGGGCCACGGCCGAGATGACCAGGATGGGCACGATCAAGAGCCCGAAGCTGTCATAGCCCAGAATGGTCATAGCCGTCAGCATCAGGCCCGCCTCGGCCGCAGCCAGGGGGCGGCGAAACTGGCGCTGGCTGAGTACCAGCCCCCCCAGGCCGCCCAGGTCGGCCCCAAGAGCCGCTACCCAGGCCGGCCAGCCGAGCGCGTGGCAAAGCTGGGTGAAGACGGTGCCCAGCACCACGGTGCCCCCGATGACGGTCAGGAGGAAGCGCCCCAACTCGCGCTGGTTAGCCTTGAGGCGGCGCACCATGCCCAGCATGCCACCCACCATCAGGCCGAACACGCCCGGGATGAGAAAGCCGACCGCCAGCTGCTCGGCGGGCGCCTGCTGGCCCAACAGGGCCAACGCGCCCAGAAGGCCAAAGATCAGCCAGCCCGCCAGGGCCCAGAGAAAAACGCGCTTGTCCACAGCCTGGAGCGTATTCTGTCGAAGGCCAATGGCTCCTCCGGCGGGTCTCGTCGTTTTAAGCTCGGGTTTCTGCTGCCCAATCGGGCTTGAGGTCACGAGGTGGTTGAATCCTCTTTCAGGTTGATGTATCCTGGGGGCGTTCCACTGGCTCACTTCGCTCCAGAGGCGACCATCATTCGAGCCAGGCAGGAGGCACGATGAAAAAGGACATTCGTGCTCTGAGCTTACGGGTCGATCGTTTGAGCGAGCAACTCAGGGAGGACCATCGCTTGCTCCTCCTTGGTCTGTCCACAGAGAGGGACGCTACGCGCCGCGCGTTTCAAGAGCTGGCGCAACGAATCGACAGTTCCCAGGCGCGTCAGTATGACCTGATGGCGAACCACGCAGCGAGTGTCGAGAAACGCTTCGAAGAGCTCGGAAGGATGCTCCAGGAAGCCCCCCCCGAGCCCAGCTTGCGCGAGGAGCTTGACGCGATCAAGGCCCGACTCGACCGGCTGGAGAATCCGCCCGCCGCCTGAGGCGCCGAGTGTTGAGAATTGGGGCGGCGCCTTTCACGCCGCCCTGATTCTGAAGACCGTGGCTGGAGGTCCGGCCGCAACGCGCGGGCCGCCTTCCAATCAGTGTCTCGCGTTCGTTAACCTGTCCCTGAAGGCATCTCCCCGGCAAGTCAGAATCGCCGACCCGATGCGCTACCTCGACCTCATCACGGCCAGCTTCGTGGCCGTGCTCTTGATCAGCAACATCGCCGCCATCAAGGTCTTCGAGGTGGGTGGGCTGGTCTTCGACGGGGGAGCCTTCATCTTTCCCATCAGCTACGTCTTCGGCGACATCCTGACCGAGGTCTACGGCTACCGCAAGAGCCGGCGCGTCATCTGGACGGGGTTCTTCTGGCTGCTGGTGATGAACCTGGTGCTGGCCCTGAGCGTGGCCATGCCGCCCGACCCGGAATGGAACCAGAACGTGGGCCAGGAGGCCTTCCGCAGGGTGCTGGGCGTCTCCCCGCGCATCGCCCTGGCCGGGCTACTCGGCTACTTCTGGGGCGAGTTCGCCAATTCGTATGTGCTGGCACGGATGAAGGTGGCCTCGTCGGGCCGCAACCTGTGGCAACGCACCATCGGCTCCACCCTGGTGGGCGAGTTGGTGGATACTCTGCTGTTCTGCACCATCGCCTTCTGGGGCATCCTCTCCCCGGCCCGCATCCTCAGCTACACCCTGACCGGCTACCTCTACAAGTGCCTGGTCGAGATCGCCATGACTCCGGTCACCTACAAGGTGGTGGCCTTCCTCAAGCGGGCCGAAGATCAGGACGTCTACGACCGTGACACCGACTTCAACCCCTTCCGCTGGCATTGACCCGGAGGGGCGATTCGTGATACGTCCGACCGGATGAATCCCCACCGCGTCATCAAGCTGTTCTACGGCT
>CAYYHB010000042.1:0-14001 GCA_964471395.1 uncultured Burkholderiales bacterium
ACCACAGCAACAACTGCCCGGCTCCGACGTAGTGGAGCCACATCGAAAGGAGCAAACAGCGCCATGACCAACACCCAGACCGAATCCACCGAACAGCAGCCCGAGGCCGAAGCCGAGGCGGTCGCGCAAACCACCGAGACAGCCGAGACCGTCGAAACAGTTGAGGCAGCCGCCGTGGCCCCCGTCCAGGAGGCTACTGCCCCGGGCGTCGACATGGCCTCCGCCATGGCCTACGAGGATTCGTTCAAAAAGATCGCCCCCGGAGAGTTTCTGTCGGGCGTGGTGGTGCGGGTCGATGCGGACGGCGTCCTGGTCGACGTGGGCTACAAGACCGAAGGCAAGATTCCCGTGGGTCAGCTGAGCCATCGCAACCTCCCCCCCGAGGAAGTGGTCAAAGTCGGTGAGACCATCGACGTGGTGGTCCAGCGGGTGGAGGATTCCGAAGGCGTGCTGATCCTCAGCAAGAAGCGCGCCGACCTCGAGTCGGCCTGGCTGCGGGTGCTGAAGGCTCAGGAAACGGGACAGACCCTTACGGCCACCTGCACCGAACAGGTCAAGGGCGGCCTGATCGTCGACCTGGGTCTGCGGGGTTTTGTGCCCGCTTCCCACGTCGACCTCCGCCCGGTTCACGATCTGGCCGACTACGTCGGCGAGGTGCTCGAGCTGAAGGTCGTTGAGGTGGACAAGGCCCGCCGCAAGGTGGTGCTCTCTCGCAAGAACGCCCTGATGGAAGAGCGCTCCAAGATGAAAGAGCGCACCATGGGCGACCTGGACGAGGGCCAGATTGTCAACGGAACCGTAGCTCGGCTCACCAACTTCGGTGCCTTCATCAACCTGGGCGGCGTGGACGGCCTGGTGCACATCTCTGAGCTGGCCTGGAAACGCATCAAGCACCCCAGCGAGGTGGTGCGCGTGGGCGAGAAGGTGGACGTACGCATCCTCAGCATCAACAAGGCCAAAGAGCGCATCTCGTTGTCGCTCAAGCAGGCCCGGCCCGATCCGTGGATGACCATTACGGAGAATTTCAAAGAGGGCAGCATCGTGCCTGGCAAGGTCAGCAAGCTGGTCAAGAACTATGTCTTCGTCGAGATTGCCGACGGAGTGGAGGGCCTGATCCCGATCAATGAGCTGGCCGACTTCCGGGTGGGCAAGCCCCAGGACATCGTCAAGCCTGACCAGGAGGTCAAGGTGAAGGTGCTGGACGTAAACCCTGATACCCGTCGGATCACGCTGTCTTTGCGCCAGGCCAATCCGGGCATGGCCATGCCCGCCGAGTACCGCGATCGGGGTCAAGACTCCTCGACCGGGTTCACACTGGGTGATCGGATGCCGGACTTCCTCAAGGCCCAGTTGCTCGGCCAGGGCGCGGCTCAGGAAGAGAAGCCCAGACCCGCTCCCAAGGCTGAGGCGGCTCCGGCTCCCTCCGAGCCGGCTCCAGTGACTGAGCCGGCCACGGTGGCTGAGGCGGCCCCGGTGGCTGAGGCGGCTCCCCCCGCCGAAGTTCCTGCCGCTCCAGAAGCACCTGACGACACTTCTCCTGCCGCCGAGGCTGCCCCCGCCGAAGAGAACGCCTGACCTGCGTGGTCATCGGGCTGACCGGAGGGATTGCCAGTGGCAAGAGCCTGGTGTCCGAGGAGCTGGCCCGTCGTGGAGCGGCTCTGGTGGACGCCGATCAGGTCAGCCGCGAGCTGACCCGACCCGGCAGTCCGGTGCTGGCCGAGCTGGTGGAGGCCTTCGGGCCCGACATCCTGCAAAGTGACGGCGTGCTCGACCGCAAAGGCCTGGCTGGAAGGGTTTTCGGCGATCCCCGCGCTTTGGATCGCCTCAACCAGATCACCCATCCGGCGATCTGGAAGGAAATTCACCACCAGCTTGGAGAACTTTCACAGACCCATCCCGTTGTGGTCCTGGTAGCGCCCCTCCTCCTCGAGCATGGGGGCGAACGGTATGTCGATCAGGTCTGGGTGGTTCACGTTCGTCCTGAGGTGCAACTCGAGCGTCTCATGCGGCGTGACGGCCTCTCCGCCGAACAGGCCGAGGCCCGGCGAAGCGCCCAGATCTCCGCCAGCGAGCGGCTCCAGCGAGCCGACGTGGTGATCGACAATTCCGGCTCGCCGGAGGAGACGGTGCGCCAGATCGAGTCATCGTGGCTGCATCGGGTGGAGGCTTGAAAGGCGGCTTTCGCGGTTTGCTCAATCGACGGCACGGAATCTGGCTCGGCCTGTGTGTGCTCCCCCTGCTCACCCTGTTTCCCTCCTTTCAGCGCTGCCTCTACCCCCTGGCCTATCGCAGCGAGCTGGTGAGCCAGGCTCGCTCCAACCAGCTCGATCCCTACCTGGTAGCTGCCGTGGTCTATCAAGAAAGCCGCTTCTCGCCCCGGGCCGTCAGCCCGGTGGGGGCGGTGGGGCTCATGCAGCTCATGCCCGGCACGGCCGACGAGATGGCCCGCCGCCAGGGCCTGGACGGGCCCCTCAACCTGGCCACCCCCGACCTGAATCTGCGCCTGGGCACGAGCTACCTGCGCAGCTTGCTCGACCGTTATGAAGGCGACCTGGTCAGCTCCCTGGCCGCTTACAACGGCGGCCCCTCCAATGTCGAGCGCTGGTGCGGCTCGGACGGTCGCCTGAGCCTGGACGAAATCGGCTATCCCGAAACCCGCGCTTTCGTCAGTTCGGTGCTGGTGCATCGAGAGCACTACCGCAACCTTTATCCGGAGCTGGCTCTGGCGCGCTAACCTTTTCCCGCTGCCCATCTGTCCACAGCCTGGCAACATACGCCCCAGTCGATCTTTCTACACTGTGGTCGGTGCGCACCAGGAGAAACCATGTTTACCAACGTCCAGCCTGCTTGCGGGCGTGAGATTCAACATCGCTACTTCAGTCAGGACCCGCTGACCGAGCAACTGATGACGGCCAGCATGCCCGCTGATGGGGTGGAGATTGGTCCCCAGAACGCCCGCTTGAAGGTGGACGACCCCGGTCAGCCGGTGGCTGCTCGAGACGAGAACGGCAACATGCTGTACGTTCCCACCGATCCCCGCTTCGCGCAGGTGCAGACCTTCGTGGCCGCCGACCGCTCACTGCGCGTGTTCGAGCGCCACCTCAAGCGCAAGCTCGACTGGGCTTTCGGGCGCGAGCAGATGCTCATCCATCCTCACGCCGGCAACACCATCAACGCTTTCTACAACCGCCAGGAAGGCTCCATCAACTTCTACACTCACCTCGACCACGAGCTCGGCAAGGTGGTCAACTCGGGCCATTCAGCCGAGATCGTCTCCCACGAGTCGGGCCACGCTCTGCTCGACGGGGTGCGTCCGGAATGGATCAACTGCCTGGAGGACGCCACCGGTGGCTTCCACGAGGCCTTCGGGGATGTCATGGCCTTCCTGGTTGCGCTGGAGGAGCCCCGCAACGTGGACAAGCTGCTCTCTGAGACCGGCGGCGATCTCAAGCGTCCTAACTCGGTGGCCCGACTGGCCGAAGAGGTCTCACGAGCCCTGTGGGACGAGCTCAACATAGAGCGAGCCAACCACGACTACCTGCGCAATGCCAACAACCGTCTGGTGAATGCCGACCCGGCCACGCTGCCCATGGATCCGCCCAACGAGAACGAGCTGGGGCGGGCCGTGCACAACTACTCGCGGGTGATGACGGGAGCTATGTGGGACGTGTTGGACTCGTTCCATCGCCAGTATCAGGCTCAGGGGTTCGACGTGCGCCAGAGCCTGGAGAAGGCTCGCGAAGCGGTGGGAGCCCTGGCTATTCGAGGCCTGGATTTCTGCCCGGTGGGCCACCTGCCATCCTATGGCGACTTCGCTCGGGCCCTGCTGGAGGTGGATCGGCGTGATTTCGATGGCCGGCACAATCAGATGCTGACCAACCTGATGGCCGCCCGCAATATCCACGCGCCCGAGCGACAGACCGTGAGCGAGCTCAGCCTGCCCGAGGACGGCACCACCCCCTTCGGGGCCCAGCGCTTCCTCGAGCTGCATCGCTGCGAGCTGGGCGTGGGCCCGGATCTACCGCTCACTTTTAACCGCGCCTACTCCAATGAGCTGGGCGAGCAGTTCGTGCTCTTCCGCTATGATCGCAACGTGGCCGTGCAAGACGACCTCAGCGCCGTGGCCCAGGGTGGACTGTTGCTGGTGTTCGACGCTGACGGCAAGCTCTCGTATCGCCACCTCAACGAGCTCACTCCAGCCGCCGAGGAGCGCCTGCGCGAGGCAGCCCGGGCCCAGCTGGCCGCCGGCGAAATCCGGACTGAGAGCGTTCTTGCCGGCGAGGTGGAGCTCTCCATGATGCTGGGAGAGGACGGGCAGCCTTATCAGGGCTATCTGTCGGTCGAGCCTCAGGGCACGGTGATCAAAGCCAGCCCGGTGCGCTCATGACTTTCGATCAGTTGCTCTGACCGGGCACCCTCTCGCGCACCAACAGCAGGTAGCCCACGGCGGCCACCACCAGAGTGGCGCAGCCTAACGCGAGCAGCATCGGCCGGGGACCCAGCGAGCCCACCAGAGGAGAGGCCAGGGTGACCCCGAGCGGGGCAGCCAGTCCCACCATGGCAAAGAGGCTCGAGAAGACCCGCCCCTGCATCTCCGGCGGGGTGATGCGCTGCACCAGCGTGATCACCACGGCGTTCCCAGGGGCCACCCCGAACCCGGCCAGGGAAGCCAGCAGCACGCTAAGGGGCAGGTTGGGAGAGGCCGAGAGCAGCGCGAAGGAAAGCCCGAGCAACCCCATGCCGGCATAGATCACGGTGGCCGGTTGCAGCCGTCGAGCCAGCGGGGCAGCCGCCAGCGAGCCCAGCACCATGCCCGCGCCCAGCCCGCCCATGAGCCAGCCGAAGCCCTGGGGGCCGGCCTTGAGAGCCCGCTCGGAGAAGACCGGAAAGAGCACCGCGAAAGGCATGGCCAGGAAGTTGCCGGCCATGGCCGTGAGAAAAACCAGCCGCAGGAAACGGCAGCGCAAGAGGTAGCGCAACCCCTCCCGGGCCTCGGCCAGCAGCTTTGCGAGTGTCAGGGGAGAGCTAGCTTGAGGCTCGCTCCGAGAGCGCATGGCCGCCAGAGCCAGGGCTGAGACCACGAAGGAGGCGGCGTCAAGGTAGAGCACATGCATCGGGCTCGCGAGCCAGGCTAAGAGCAAGCCCGCCAGCACGGGACCGAAGAGGGATGCCCCCTGGGCGGTCATCTCGGCGTAGGCGTTGGCCTCGGTCAGTTCTTCCTCGGGAATCAGTCGGGGGATGAGCGACTTCTCGGCCGAGTAGAACATCAGGCTCAGGCATGAGACCAGAAAAGTCACCGGGAAGATGACCCATGGCTGGCCGCTGAGGGGGATGAGCAGCACCAGTACGCTCCGCGCGAGATCCACCGCGATCATCAGGGCGCGACGAGGAAAGCGGTCCACCACCACACCGGCCCACCAGCCGAACAGGGCGTTGGGCAGGATCTGGGCCAGAAAGACCCCTCCGGTAAGGGTGGTGGAGCCGGTGGTTGTCAGGACCAACCAGGCCAGGGCCACGTAATTGAGCTGGTTGCCCAGCTGAGAGACCAGTTGGCCCGCCCACAGAAGTGCGAACTCTCGACGCCGCAGCAGGATCACGCCAGCGTCTCTCGCCTGGCCCGGGCCACCAGCTCGGGCCAACGCGCGAGCAACTCGAGGTGGCGAGCGGCGCCCTCGTCCACGGCCTCCAGGCAGGTATCCTTCTCTGAGCGTACCCGACCGGCCAGGGGGCGCTCGGGATAGAGTCGAGCCAGGAAATCGGCGAAGCGATCCTGCAGCTCGACTCGCCGGGCCCGGTCTTGCAGGCGGGGAGCGGCGGCGACCAGTCCGGCCAGAGCGGGCGGGTCCTGGGGACGCCCGCGGCGCACGGCCTCGAATACCGGGGCGTAGAGGGCGTTGTAGTCGATGGCCCGGGCCAGGCGCCACCAGTAAGTGCTGTCGTCGCGGCCGGCAGGGTGGCGGTGCTCGAGCAAGCGCCCGTGAGCGGCCAGCGGCCAGCCGGCGGCCAGAGCCAGGGCCAGGGGCAGGTTGTCCACGTCCGGGGTTTCGTCGGCCGGGGCCACGGGCAGGTAGCGAAAGAGCCCCCGGTCGGTGCACAGGCCCGGATAGATGCTCTGGCCGGGGCCGATCCGGGTCCAGTCGTCCATCGTCTCAGGGGCGGGGTGCTTGAGGGCGGCCTTGATGGCGGGGTCGGCAAAGTCGAGCTTGAGGCCCAGCAACTCTCCCAGGTCGGCCATCAGCTCGGGCCCTCCGGTCTGGTAAATCCGGTCCACGTCGCAGTCGCAATCTCCAAAGTGCACCGTGCCGGCCAGCCACGGCTCCCCCCCGAGCAACTCCACCTCGCGCTCCACCGGGAACCACCAGCCCCCCTCCGAGCGCGCTACCAGCACCTCGTCGGCATCGCGCCGACTGAGGGTGGTGGCCCCTAGAGCCACCCCCACCAGGGCCACCAGGTTGGCCACCTTACCGTAGTTGGCCGCCGGGCCGGGCTCGAGCAGCTCGACCGCTTCGAGGCTTCGGCAGAACGCCAGCAGCCGGGGCAAAGTCAGGTGGAGGGCGCGCGGCAGTTGCTCGAGGCGGGCCGCGTTGGGGGCCGGGTCGGGGCTGCTGTCGAGCAGCACGAACTTGAGCTCGGGAAAGGCACTCAGCTCGGCGGCCAGGGGCTCGAGGGGGATCTCCCAGGGGCGGTTGATGGGGACGACCAGCACATGGCTCATCGGCTCTGGTCCTCCAGCACGTAGTCGCGCAACTTCCTGCCCCATTCGGAGGCGACCTGGATCTGCCGGGGATCGAGGGGATCACTCAGGCGCTGGAGCCGCAGCAGGTCCCCCTGACCGCCCAGGCCGGGGAAGTAGCCGCAGTAGCCGAAGCCATGCTCGCGGAGCTGCTCGATCAGCGAAGCGGCATGGGGGTCGGCCAGCTCCAGATCGACGAGCTGCAGGGGGGCGGGGACCTCGCTAAGGCAGCGCTTCAGCTCACGGGGAGTGGTGCGCCCCACCCTGTCGACGTGAAAGAGTGCTCGACGCGAAGCCGCCTGCAGTCCCCAGGTCAGGCCGCCGCGCAGAGGAGGGCGGCTCGAGGCGGGCTCGAGCAGCTCTCGGTCGAGCTTGAGGCAGGTCAGGGTGCGTTGGAGAATGTCTGCATACTCGGGCGGCAGGTGCAGTCGGCACGACCCTTCCGGGGTCAGCGAGCGCACCGCGATCATCAGGCTGCTGGGCTCGGGATGGGTCTCCTCGGGGCCGACCGCTCCCAGCATCAGGGCGCTCTCGCAAAAGCCCAGATCGAGCACCACTTTCTGGGCGAACAGGTGGCTGGTGACCGGATCGGCATACAGCTTTCTCAGCTGGCGGCGCCGGGCTTCCTCGACCAGGAATAAGACCAGTTGGCGCAGCAGGCCCTGGCCGCGGTAGCGCGGCACGACCGCTCCCTGGCCCATCTCGTAGACCTGGCGATCGGCCAGCATGCGGATCAGGGCGGTATGGCCCACCACTTCTCCCGACTCGGTCACGGCCACGGCCGAGATCAGACGTCCCTGACGGTTCATTTCGCGCACCCACTCGGGGCGATAGACGTTCTCGTAGCCCGTGTAGCTGTAGCCGTAGGCGTGGTACAGACAACGCGAGACCCCCACCGCCTCCTCGGGCTGCACCAGCCGAATGCTTACAGGCTCGAGAGGCTCGTCGCCCACCTTCTCCTGAGGGCGCACCCGGGTGCCAAAGCGGGCTTTGAGCCGCTTGACCAGCACGATTTCGTTGCCCTGGCGGCCCCGGTTGATGAGCCGCACCTCATCCATCAGGGCTCGCATGATGACCAGCCCCAGGGTTCTGGGATCGGGGGCGGGATCGAGCCGGGCAAGCTGGCCCGAGTCCACCGGCAGGTTGCGGTCGGTCAGGCGAATGCTCATTCCATGGCCGCCCAGCTCGAAGCTCAGGCTGAAGGTCTGCTCGGGATCGAGGGCCCGCTGCACCACGAACGAGCAGGCCTCGTCCACGGCCGCTCGGATGGCCTCGACCTCGACGGAACCAAAGCCGGAGCGCTCGGCCAGCTCGGCCGCAAAAGCGACTGCCGCCCCGACGTAGAGGGGGTGGGAGGGCAGCTCCAGGCGAGTGGGCTTCACAGGCTCTCGTCTCGCACTCGGCGCAGCTTGCCGCTGTGGGCCCTGCGCTCGAGCTTTGCTACCTGCTCGACGCAGACAGGGTGGGTGTAGCCCTGGCGCACGTGCTCGGCCAGGTTGGGCTTGCGCTGCAAGAGGTTTTGCACCACCTGCTCTCGATGCACGGATTGCTCGACCTGGATCAACAGCAGGTCTTTGCCCTCGGGCCGACGCTTGATCATGGTGAAGGTGGACAGCCCGCCCAGGGCGGCGCGCACATCCTCAAAGGTCACGTTCTCGTAGCCGATGCGCAATACGTCGTCCCCCCGCCCCAAGAGCTCGAAGCGGGGTGCGGCGCGCCCGCAGGGACACTCGCCCGCCACCCATCGCCCCAGGTCGCCCACCCGGTAGCGGATGACCGGCATCAAGAAGCGCTCCAGGTTGGTGACCACCAGGTGCCCCGTGACGCCGCTCTCGCGGATGACCCGATCCTCCTCGTCCACCAGCTCGACGATCACCACTCCTCCCAGCGTGTGATGCATCCCCCCCTGGCAGTCCGGACACTGGTAGCCGATCATGCCCACGTCCACGGCCCCGTAGCCGGCCGTGGCCACCACCTCCAGGCCCAACCCCTCCACCAGCTTCTGGCGATCCTCAGGGTAGAGGTGCTCGGCGGCGTAAAAGAGCTTGTTGACGCGGGGGCCTCCGGCGGCCATGAGGGCTTCTCCCAGGGCTACCATCTGGGTGGCCAGGCCCATGATCACGTTGATGGAGAAGGGCTCGAGGCAGGCCAGCACCTGCTCGCGGGGGGCGTGGAAGGTGAAGGGGAAGGAAGTCGCCCCCACCTCCTCCAGGCCGCGGTGGATGGTGAGAAAGGACGCGTACAGCTCGCCCACGGCGAACATGTTGGCGCAGCGGTCCTGTGGACGAAGGCCGGGGGCCCACAGGGTGCGACCGGTGCTGCGGCTCAGGCGACGGTAATCGGCGTGGCTGTAAAGGCTGTACTTCGGCTTGCCGGTGGTGCCGCCGCTCTGGAATACCACCGCCCTCTCCAGGGGGGCCGACAGAAGGGCCTGCGAGTGGGGCGGCCCGTGGGCCACCAGGTCCTCTCGGGTGAGGAAAGGGACCTGCTCGAGCTCAGGGCTGAGCCTCTGGCGGAAGAAGGGAGCGCGCCGAGCCCGCTGGAGCAGGCGCGTGAGTCGCCTGGACTCCAACTCGTAGAGCTCGTCTGGCGTCAGCGCGTCCAGTTGATCGAAAGGATGGTCGACCCGGGAAACCATGATGTCCCAGAATACTCGGCTGACTGTCTTAGGTCTATGATCCGGGTCAGGAACTATGTGCCCTGGAGCGCGGCGACGAGACCCGACCAGGTGGAGCGGTTGACCTGAGTGCGCATGCGCACACAACTCAGGGGCGCATCTCGCCCGGGCCGAGCAGACGTTCGCTGGCGCGGTTGACCTGGGTGCGTATGATTTTTTGAGCGGGATCAACGACCTCGGCAGCGCGTGGCGTTTACAATGGCGATAGCCATGGGCGGAAGGGGTGAGCAGGATGTCGCTAGTCTACTTTGTTCCCCTCGGGGTGGCCATCACGGCGGTGGCGGCCGGGGTCGGCCTGGTCTGGTATCTGTCAGCGCGCGAACTGCCATGGGTGCGTGAGGTGCAGCAACTGCGCTGTCCGGAGAACGGCGAGCAAGTTCAAGTCGAAGTGGTCCGGCGGCCGGATTACTGGGAGCTGCTGGTCACCTCGGACGCCCGCGAGCACACCTGCGTGAGCCGTTGCACGCGCTTCGGGGACAAGAAGGTAACCTGCGCTCAGGGCTGCCTGGGCCAGACCTGAGAGCATGTCTCCCGGGGACTCGGGGTCCGCACGCGTCGCTTGATCTTGAGGGCCAGGGCCAGCTCCACGTCAGTTCTTCTCCTGTTTGCGAAGCACCCTGACGTGGCTCGCCAGAGCCTTGATTTCTGCTTCCTCGAGCACCTTGCCGTAGGCGGCCATTCCGGTTCTGGGTATTCCGTTGGTGATCGTCTTCACGATGGCTGTCTGGGTGTCTCCGTACTTGAACGCCTGACCGAAGTCGCGTGGGGGAGGGATCAGGTTTTTTCCGTCTGGTCCATCCCCCGCGCCGGACATGCCATGGCAGCGCTCACAGTTCTCCCGGTAGAGGGTTCTGCCGTCGAGCGGCTCGCTCCAGGCGGACAGGGCCAGGAGAAGCGTCAACAGCGCGAGCCACAGCATCGATTCGACCTCCGAGTTTCCCCCAGTATAGCCCGCGTGGCTTCTCCGCATTGCCACCTTCGCATCCACCGGACCCTAGAGTGCCCTTCCCAGGAGTAGAGTGAGCGTCATGGAGGTCAAACCCACCAGAGCTGCTGCGAAAAATCCCACTAGAAATGGCCTGGCCCCCACCCCGCGGAACACCGAGAAGCGGGTCGAGAGCCCCACGCCGGCCAGGGCCGTGCCCAGGCAGTACTTCGACCCCCAAACATCGCCGATCTGGTGGGTGACGGCCTTCCAGGTGGCGGTATCTCCCCAGACCGCGTCGCCGGCGGTGCGCACCAGGGCCATGGCCACGAAGCCGAGCACGAAAGTGGGGAGGAGCTTCTTGAAGTCGATCTTCTGGCCTGGCCGTTGCTCACGGCGGGCATGCGTCCAGGCCAGATAGGGCACCACCACGGCCAGAAACAGGTTGCGGGTCAATTTGGTGACGGTGGCCACCTTGAGCGCCTGGTCGGCTCCGTACACCTCCCTGTATGTCAGCGCGCTGCCGATGACCTGGGAGGTATCGTGCACGGCCGTACCCAGAAAGAGACCGACCTGCTCGGGGGTCGAGAAGACGGCGTGTGCCAGGTAGGGATATGTGAGCATTCCCAGCAGCCCGAACAAGGCCACGTTGGCCACCGCGTAGGCGACCTCTTGCTCGTCCGCTTCGATGGCCGGGGCCGTGGACACGATGGCGGTGATGCCGCAGATGCTTGTGCCGGCCGCGATCAGCGTGCCCAACCGTTCGGTCAGCCCCAGTCGCGCCGTTAGCCAGCGCACCGAAATCAGGGCGGTCACGATAGCGGTAACCACCACCGGAATGCCCACCGCTCCCAGCACCAGGAGGTCGAAGAAGCTCAGTTTGATCCCCACCAGCACGATGCCCAGGCGGAGCACTGTGGTAGTGGCCAGCTTGATGCCAGCATCCAGGCGAGCCGGCAAGGGCAGCAGGTTGCGAGCCAGCAGGCCCAGCAGAATGGCCACCAGTACTCCCGAGATGGGGCTGTTGCCCCCTTCCACCCCGGCCAGCCCGAGCACCAGCCGACCCAGCCCATCCGCCAGCGGTAAAGCGATCAGCATCAGCACGATCGAGGTGGCCAGTCCCGGAAGCACTTTCATCAGGGCCGCCCTTTCCCAGCCTGTTCAGCGGGTTCCTTCCCCGAGCGGGTCGAAGGGTCGCAGGTGAACCGTCGCCAGTTCCTCAAGCTGTCGGCCGCCCTGGCCCTGACGGGATGCTCGCAGTCGCCAGGGACGGTTCCGGTGCCTCACGAGCTGATCTTGCGCAGCAGCCGTCCCCTCGACCTGGAAACCCCTGTGGAGGTTTTTCAGACCCGTCTGACGCCCAATGAGTTGTTCTTCCTTCGCTCGCACCACCCTGAGCCGACCGTGACCGCAGCCGGCTGGACCCTCAGCCTGGGAGGGCTGGTGCAGAGCTCTTTCCAGCTCGACCTGGCCCAACTCGAGGCGGCTCCGCGGGCTAGCGTGACCGCTGTTCTGCAGTGCTCGGGCAACGGGCGGGCTTTCTTTCGTCCTCGTGTGGCCGGGGTTCCCTGGGAGAGGGGCGCGGTGGGCAACGCCGAGTGGACCGGCGCACGCCTCATGGAGCTGCTGCAGCGGGCTCGCCCCAAACCCGAGGCCCGTTGGGTGGTGCTGCGGGGGCTCGACCGACCCCTGGTCGAAGCGCCGCCCTTCGTGCGCGCCATCCCGCTCGAGAAAGCCCTCCACCCCGACACCCTGGTGGCCTACCAGATGAACGGGGAGACTTTACCTCCACTCCATGGATACCCGGCCCGGCTGGTCGTGCCCGGTTGGGTGGGCGACGACTGGGTCAAGTGGCTCTCGCAGATCACTCTCACAGCCGAGGAGCCAGACGATTTCTACTACAAGACCGCCTATCGCTATCCCACCGAGCCGGTCGAGCCGGGTGCCAGAGTGTCCCCCGAGAAGATGGCGGTCATGACCGAGATGGTGGTCAAGTCGCTCTTTGCAGCCCCTTCCCAGGGAACGCGGGTTCCGGCCGGGAGGGCGGTCGAGGTTCAGGGGGTGGCCTGGAGCGGGGGAGAGGCGGTGGTGACGCGTGTCGAGGTCGGCACGGGTCAGGGCGACTGGCACGAGGCCGAGCTCGAGGGCGAGCCAGCTCCTTATTGCTGGCGCATCTTTCGCACCCGCTGGCAGCCCCCCGGGCCGGGACGCCATACCCTGCGCTCGCGGGCGACCGACGACCGGGGCGCTACCCAGCCGCTGGAGCCTTCCCCCTGGAACCCCTCCGGGTATCAGTGGAATGCGGCTGACAGCCTCACCCTGGAGGTGGGATGAGGCGCTTGCTGCTCATTCTGGCACTCTTGTTGTTGCCGGTACTGGCCCAGACCCGCTATCGGGTCCACGCTCCCGCGGTCGCCTGGCCCCCGGGTCCGGGCCAGGAGGTGGTGACCCGCTGCGTGGCCTGCCACGGCCCCGAGCTGATTCAGGGCCAGCGGCTCTCGTCAGCACAGTGGGACAAAGTTCTGACCAAGATGCAGGGCTGGGGGGCGGTGTTGAGCCAGCACGAGAAGGCGCGCCTGGTGGAGTATCTCGGCCGCCATTATGGCTCGGAGGTGCCTGACGCCCCCCCCGTGCGGGTGCGACTGGAAGCGCTGCCTTAAACCGCTCG
Organism: uncultured Burkholderiales bacterium; assembly: GCA_964471395.1. Lineage (GTDB taxonomy): Bacteria > Vulcanimicrobiota > Xenobia > Xenobiales > QWHO01 > QWHO01. The sequence continues at coordinate 13,004 of CAYYHB010000042.1, forward strand.
TAACAGCACGTGGACGCTGGTCGCCTGGGGCCCGTCCTCTCCCTCTTCTTCGGTGTAATGAACTGCCGTTCCCACCGTCAGCTCTTCAAACGGGATCCCTAGCAGGCTGTTGCGGTGGAAATAGACATCATAGCCACCTTCGCCGTGCAGGAAGCCGTGGTCGACGTAGACGCGCTTGACCACGCCGTTGGGCTCAGCGGTGGGATGCTTCTTGGTTTCGCCGCGAATCTTGTCGGTGACCTTGCGCAGCTTACGCTCGGCCGTATGGAAGGCCTCCGTGACCACCTGGTAGAGGTCGTCCTGGGGTGGGGCGCCCAGAGCAGGCTCCTCGTTGATGACCAGCTCTTGCCGGGGGGGCAGGGTGAGGTCGATCCGGACCCGCCAGCCGCTGCCATGGCGCTTGTGGCGGTGGGGCTTCTCGACAGCCACACGACAGCTCATCAGACGCTGGTTGATTTGGCCGAGACGCTGGGCTTTCTCGCGAATGAGCTCTTCCAGACCGGGCACTTTCTCCACACCGTGAAAGGTGACTTCCAGGGGAATCGGCATGCGAGCCTCCCTATTTTCGTAAGATGTGCTTTCAGGGTAGGGCATCTGAGGGCGGACCGAGATGATCTGGGTCAGGTTTCAGGTCTGAGAAACGAAGGAGCCCGGCTTGCGGGCCGGGCTCCTCAGAGAGCATTCCTCGGTTCAGCGTCGTCGGCGCTGATTCTGTTGACGGTCGGGTCCGTGCTGCCGCTGGGGTCTTGACTGTTGAGCTTGCGGCGCCCGTTGGGGACGGGACTGGAGCTGCCGCATGGGACGCTCGGGGCGATTAATGGGCTGGGGCCGCTCGACCTGGCGATTGGGCCGCTGAGGGCGGTTGAAGTCGCGCTGGGGACGGTCGACCTGGTTGGGGCGGAAATTCTGTCGTTGGGGTCGGTTGAAGTCGCGCTGGGGCAGTTCGACCTGGCGATTGGGCCGCTGAGGGCGGTTGAAGTCGCGCTGGGGACGGTCGA